>CAYRXI010000046.1:11440-12965 GCA_964428255.1 uncultured Candidatus Sumerlaeota bacterium | reverse complement strand
AATGGAATTATTTTATTAATGGGGTTGCGGAAGTAGTAGAATATGCAGCCAGTAAAAAAGTTACTGTATTGCTGGAGCACAAGAATAGCGAACCAGCTATGAAAATTCTGATGCGGAACATCGGTATGACTTTATACACCATTCGCAAGATTGGAGAGCTGGGGGTGAATACGCACTGGCTCAAAATCAATATGGACTGGCAACATTTAATTATGAATGGCGAGCCACTGGCTGAGTATGCTGCGTTGTTAATGAAAGAGCGGTTACTGGGACATATGCATTCTAACAGCGGGTGGGGGACTTTTGATGATGATAATATGACCGGCGCCCTCAATTTTATGGAGGCACTGGCAATTGCGAAAGAACTACAGCTGGGGGGCTATGGGAATAAAGGAGAACGTATTGGCTTTGACCTGTTTCCATATACTGAAGACCCGATTCAGGCTACTATTCAGAGTGTAAAGCAATGGGAATTTATCTGGCAGATTGCTGCTGAAATAGACACTACGGCATTTCAGGCAGCACGGAGGCAAAAAGATGCAGTTGCCTGTTATCGGCTGGTCTATCGCGCATTGGGGCTGAATGAGAAAAAAATCAGACGGTAAATGTGACATAAGAAAAAAATTGGTGAGTGTACGAGCTCCATTATTTAGCGTTTGGAGGAGCAAATTTGAACTCCTGTCCGGGAGGAATTGGAAGTGTCCCATAGCGTTTTTTCAGAGCCGTCAGTTTTTTAAGGTTGCTTTCTGCTGCCTCGTGAAGCGGGTCTTGTTTTAAAATATAGCGCCAGATTTTTTCCGCCACATCCAGCTTGCCTATTGAAGCATAAGCTGCGCCTAAATCGTTGTAATATTTCATATCCTTCGGATCGAGACGAATAGCACGCAGATAGTATGGAATGGCGTTTTCAAACTTACCCATTCTGGTGTAGATATTTCCGACATTATAATTAAACTCGTCCAGGTCTTTAAAATATTGAGGATTTTTGCTGTGTGCCAGATATTTGGCTAATTTCAATGCTTCTTCCAGCTGGGGTGTCTCAGCATCGATTAATGCCAGCACCAGATTATGATATGCTTCAAATATGTGTGGTTGCCTCTTAATGGATTCACGATAATGTTCTATGGACATTTGTTCATACTTTCTTGCCAGCTCACGATGATACTTTGCCAGCTCGCCACGCCCTAACTGGTTATAAACATTGCTTCGTTCAAGGTGATATCTGGAGAGTTCATAATATGAATGCCCCAGGGAATAATATACTGCTTCATTATTGGGGTCTATTCGTTCCACAGCCTTCCAGAGACGAATACTATCCCGCCAGTCTACATTACGATAAATGGTGCGTACGAGTAACGCGACCAGCACCAGCGAAAAAATTACCAGCGAGAGGGTCTTAACTTTTCTAAAACTATTTTCCCGAGTATACGTTTCAGGATTTCTGGCTCCGGCAAAGACCCACCCAGCCAGCCAGCAAAAGCCAACAGAAGGCAAATAAAGAAAACGTTCTGCCATAATATCACCG
>CAYRXI010000046.1:6962-11430 GCA_964428255.1 uncultured Candidatus Sumerlaeota bacterium | reverse complement strand
GGAGACCGGGAATAGCGTGATCAAAAACCAGAGAAACAGTAGACTTAACTTGCTCCGGCGCAGCAGTAAAATCCCCCCCCACACAAGCCAGCTTACCAGTAATATCAATCCTATCAGGGGAAGTGGTTCAAAGACGCTGGCGGGTGCCGGTATCTGAATCTTATCAACAATTGGCAACGGGAAATTGTAATCAATATGGAGAACATCCGGTAAAATCATCAACTTTACATAAGCCAGAAAGACAATCAGCATTGAGGGAAGAGGTTTTAAGTCATCGTGCATATAGAAATAGGTGGAGACTTCTCTAATGCCAATCACTCCCACCACTTTGACGCGAATGAGCAAATACAGGATAAATACAACAAGATAGGGCAACATAAATAACAGCAGAAATAGTGGCTCTTTATGGATTACTGCCAGTTTTTTTAGTTCTTCCCGTCGGAATGTCCAGAGATATATTAAAACTATTAGTGGC
Source organism: uncultured Candidatus Sumerlaeota bacterium (assembly GCA_964428255.1). Taxonomy (GTDB): domain Bacteria; phylum Sumerlaeota; class Sumerlaeia; order MWCT01; family JAGHBZ01; genus CAYRXI01. The sequence goes on along the minus strand of CAYRXI010000046.1, from coordinate 10,955 downwards.
AAAGTGATGGCTGTTTCTTTAGACAGAAGCGCACAGAAAAATAAGCCATAAGCCAGCAACCTCCTGCCTGACCAATATGGTAAATTTAATGGCGAGACAATGACCAGATATAGAGAGAGTAGAAAAAATAAAGTTGTGAGACTCTCTGCTCTACCAACCAGAGAGGCAACTACTTCCACATGAACAGGATGAACGGCAAAGAATGCGACAGCAAAAAACGTGAGCGCTGGCATTTGTGGAAAAAGCCGCATTCCAATAATATATACCAGCACTGTAATCAAGAAATGCAAAAGGATATTAGTGATGTGAAAAGGAACGGTGCTGATCTCGGGCTTAAAACCGTACGGCTCTAACTCCGTACGTCGGAGTCCCAGTGAGTAATCAATCATATAACTCAGTTCAACTAATGGTCTGTACAGGCACAACTCTGGAGAGTGGGGGGGGTAGGTTTTGGTGAAAATTTCTGGCAGGTATTTTAAGCTGGTGATGTATTTATTATCGCGAATATAGGGAATATCATCATAGGTGAAATCATTGGGCAAACTATTAATAAAAGCAGCAACTCCCAGAATAAATAAACTAAGAATTACGAGTCGGGGGTTTTGAAGAAATCTAACAAATAAATTTTCATTTATAGAAAGCTGTTTAGTCTTCTTTTTCATCTTCGTAACTTAACTGAGCTGTGTCTGAGTGAATAAATTTATGGCTTAATCCCCAGAAGACCCAGAAGATAATCAATCGTTCCGGGGTATGCAGAGGGAAACTCACCGCTGCATTTATAGCTAGGCAAAATACTGCTCCACCCAAAGCTAATTCCAATTGTATAAATTCGGTATTTTGTTGCGGAGTGGTTACGCGTGACAGTAGTTTCACAAAATGTGCTATCAGTGCCAGCATAAACGCAAAGAAACCGAAGCTCCCGTATTCTATCCAGAATTGCAACAGGTCATTGTGGGCATTGTCAGGGACCCGATTTTTTAAATCCATTAAGGTCATATGCATCCCGGCACGCGGGTCTTTATCTACCAACTTTTTTATATAAGGATAAAATTGTACCTTAAACATTCCTGCTCCAATACCAAATACTGGATTGTCTGCAATCATCTCGGCACCAACACTGTAGAACAACAGTCGTTCCTTGATAGAGTCATCGCGAATGTTAACCAGGGCTTTTAATCTCCCCAAAACATCTGCATTACGAAAATTAATTGGATTGGGAAAAGAGAAGATAATGACCACCATCAGTAAAAAAACCACGATGCCAGTGGTAATAAGATAATGTGTCTTTGTCAAGCTGAGCAGGCGATTTTTAACACAGATAATTAAGATAAGAAATGAGCTAATTATTAAACCGATAAATGCTCCCCGTGCGCCAGTAAGTAATATAACCAGCAAAAAAAGCAGGAAACAACACAGGTTCAACCAGTAACCGCCACTCCGGGGTCTAAATAAAATAAATCCCGGCACTAATAATACTGAGATTGCGGCTATATATGAACCGAGATATTCCGGATTCCCAATAGTAGAAAAGATGTGCGTCCGACTTTCAACTCCGGTGCCAACGAGGGGATAAATGGGTTGGAGAAAATCCCAATTCAGATACTGGCAGATTCCATAAAGTGCCACCAATAGCGCAGAGAGGATTGCGATGTTCTTTACCCGGCTTGCCTCTATGTGGGTTTTTACAATAACCTGGGAGAGTAAAAACACAATTATTGATAGAATCAGCAGGCGTCCTTCTTTCAAGCAATAGGTAATGTTCCGGGAAAACAAGGCTGCCAGGAAGATAAAGAACAAAAAACACAGAATTGCCAGATTCGTAAGCGATATTCGTGGAAAACGTAAGGGGCTAAAAAAAATTGAATAAATTATGTAAATTGATAGAAAGCTGGTGGCAATAAAACTAAGCGCCAGTTCTTTATTCCGAAGTGGCGCTTGTTCTAACCGTACACCGGGCAGTAAAAATAATGGCACCAGAAAAACCAATAAATATAAATGGAAGAGCAAAATTAAATTAAATCCCTGAGATATTTTATTTTTCCACACTTATATTTGTACCTGTATTCAAATACTGCAGTTGAGCACTGTTTGAGAGTAATCTCCTATCTGTAGCTGTTAGAAGCAAAAAAATTATATAGTAAGACAGGCATCCCGCCTGTTTATTAAGCTATAGTAAGATGTAGTCTTACTTTGAATGACAGGCAAGATGCCTGCCCTGCTCTGGATTTCTGTCTTTTACATGCAAAGAACTTTAATAACTTAAGACTGATGTGCCATAATCACAACGAAACTGCTTTTACGTATTGCTCCTAACAATTTTCTTAAAAACAAAAGATATAAAAACCAACACCACAAGTTCAAGGCAATTAAGACCGTAAAGTTTAGAGCTTAATAATTAGAAAACAACCCAAATTGGGGAATAAAGAATTTTCAGGGTTATTAAACCCGAATATCATTAAGCATGTGCCATCATTAGCAACCGTTTTTATTGCCATTTCCTGCGTTCGTAACAAAATGGCAGTTGGTCCTTGAGCCAGGGAGTAGACTCGCAACCGTTTCTGACCTGGCTTAACACTGAATTAAGCTGCGTCTTTTCTTCCGGGGATAGAGCTGCCTGAAGTTGCGCTCGTTTTAGCAGATATAATTCGCAAATTTTCTGTGAAGAATTGGGCTCCAATCCCATTATTTCGCCAATTTTTTCAGCCTGCGGATAGATATTGCGGAAAATGTCCAGTATCCCTAAAGCGCTATCCTGAACACTGAAGACATAAATTACATCCGTTGGCGGATTCTCTGGAAACACAAATGACTCATCATTGTATTGAGCATAAATCGCCGGTTTTTCGGTGCGAATGAGGAATGTGGCTGAAGGATAGGCGATTAGATGTTGTGGCAAAAACACTATGTGGCTGGTTGACAATCTGGCAAAGCGGCGTAGAAGTGCCAGGGTTGAATGGTCAAAGCCTTTTTTCACTGACTCGTTGTTTGCCCAGTGCTTAAAAATAGGCATTTACCTCATAGTACCCACTCCCCACGAGGAAAATTAGCAGTCCAACATACACCAGATTTCCATATCGCTGAAATAAATAATTGTAAGCCGAGATCAGTGCCAGACCGCAAAAAATGCAAACTACAGGAACTACGATTAATACCCGTAATGAATGCGGTGCATTGGCAGAAAAAACTGAGGGCAACAGTCCAACGATTAACCAGGCGCACAGGAAAAATTTTTTCTCTGTGTTAATGTTCTGCCACAGTTGCTAAAGACAAATAATGAGCCCTGCCACAAAACACAAAAACACTGGAAAGAACAGCATCGGTTTCCCGCGAATATTATGCACGGGCCAACTATCACCGCGCACCCCAAACATAAGCAGTACTTTGACAGTGTTAGTTGAGAATATCTTTAATATTAGCCACGGCTAACGCTTTACTGCGCATTTACTGCGCATAAAGAAAACTTCAGGAGAAGTAATGGCATAAATTATTAATGGAAGCGTGATGAGTATACTGAGAGTAAAAACCAAAAGAGTTGACGTAAATAGCGGGAGAGAAAGTTTCTTTGCTTGAGAATTATAAATAGCAAAAATAGCAAGAGTAATAACGGAACGACTCTAAATGAAAAATAGTTGTAAAAGCCCGCTCCACAGATTATCCCGCTTATTATAAAGTCACGTGGTTTGTTTGTCTGCAGTCCGCGAAATAACCAATAAAAACTCAAAACCAAAAACAGCGGCGGTAAACCCCAGTGACAACCAATGCGACCTGAAATTTATATGCCAGCGTGAAAATGCGAGCAAAATTGCCGAAAACAGCCCTGTAAGCGGGTTAAAGAGCAAGGCACCTAATAGATACGTGCCCCAAATAGTTAGAGTGCCAGCCAGAGCGGAAATAAGACGCATAATCCCTACTTTTACGCCAAAGAAATAAAATGCCAGGGCTGAGAGATACGGATGCATAACATCTAAACCCCATAGACGGGAAAAATAAACG
>CAYRXI010000046.1:2373-6911 GCA_964428255.1 uncultured Candidatus Sumerlaeota bacterium | reverse complement strand
TAGACACGGAGAAAAAAGCCAAGGGCTAAGATGATTGTTAAAATTAACCATATATAAAATGGCTTTAGGGGGGGGATTTCTTTACTTATACTTGTGTGCCGGGACGTTATTTCTTTAAGCTGTCTCTTTTTCCGCCGGGACTTTTTTAACCATATTACTCTGATTAATCCCCTACTGCAAAAATCTGATGTGGAACAAAAGACTATTCAATGGAGAGTTAATTAACTCAATAACTTTTTAGTCTACAACATCCACTCCGAAATCCTGCTGGCTATTTTGAATTGAAGGTAAGAAGTAAGTTTTATATCATTAAATTATAATTACTTGTCGTTAGAAAACACTGCTTATTACAAAAATAATACGACGAGATCCTGTAAAACATTAGATTCTTGATGCCAAATACTATTACACAGTTTCATCAAATGCTGGTATAACGTGTCTAAGAAGTCAGAATTTTAAACAACAACCAATGCTTAAAGATGAGCAAAATATTCTTGATTATATTGATATTTGCCAATTCAGGATGAGTCGTCGCGAGTTTTTGCAGAAACTGGCACTGGGGATTGGTGGTGTGGGCATAGCCTCTACCCTGGGCAGCGTTTTCACTACACCGCTGACGCTTTATGCTCAGGATAAATCTGAAGAGCCGCTAAGTGACGGGGTACTTGGCGAAGACCAGCGGTTTATCGCTCCTGCCCGCTACTGGGAAAAACTTGACGAGAAGAAAATTAAGTGCTTCCTGTGTCCCAAGCATTGCATTGTCGCTAATCTGGAACGCGGCTATTGTGGAGTTCGTGAAAATATAAATGGCGAATATAAGACTCTGGTTTACAATCGGGTGTGTTCAATAGGAGTTGACCCGGTAGAGAAAAAACCGTTTTACCATTTTCTGCCACGCAGCCGAACTTTTTCTTTTAGCACTGCGGGATGCAACTTTGAGTGTAAATACTGTCAGAACTGGCAAATTTCGCAATTTCGTCCCGAGCAAGTGCGTGCTACTTATTTACCCCCGCGGGAAATAATTCGGCTGGCTAAAGAGAGTTCCTCCGCTTCAATTGCTTTCACCTATGGTGAACCAGTAGTCTTTTTTGAATTTATGTATGATACAGCAGTTAAGGCGCGTGAAGCCGGCCTGCGTTCAATTGTTATTACAAATGGTTTCTACGAAGAGAAACCATTACGAGACCTGTGTAAAGTTGTAGATGCAATAAAGGTGGACTTTAAAGGCTTCTCAGAAGACTTTTACAAAAATATTTGCGCCGGAGAGTTGAAGCCAGTTCTGCGGGCGCTGGAAATAATTAAAGAGGAAAAGGTCTGGCTGGAATTAGTAGTTCTGATAATCCCCACTAAAAACGACTCTCCGCAAGAGATAGAAAAAATGTGTGAATGGACGGTTGAGCATCTTGGCGTTGATGTTCCGGTGCATTTTTCCAGATTTTACCCGCAATATAAGCTCAAGAATCTGCCGGATACTCCGGTAAAAACTTTAGAGCAATGTTATCAGATTGCCCGCCAGCAAGGGCTGAATTATGTATATATCGGCAATGTTCCGGGGCATAAACTGGAAAATACTTTTTGCCCTAAATGCGGCACATTGCTTATTAAACGAATTGGCTATTATGTTGAACCTCCACTGATAAAAAACGGGAAATGTCCTAAATGCTCCCAAGTTATTGCCGGTATATGGACATAAAGGACAGGTGAATTTGTCTGCTTTTTGTAAAGTACTATAAGAAAACTATTCCCATTCGCTTCATTAACCTGCCCCAACCCCTGAAAAACAACATTCAAAAATTTTCTGATATTTAACATTTAATATTGATTGCCAGGTTTTTATTATGTGATCTTAAGAATGAATTTAATGCTGGAGTGCAATATGACAGATAAAGGCTTTACACTCATTGAGCTACTAATAGTAGTGGCAATAATTGCAATTTTGGCAGCAATAGCCTTACCTAACTTTCTTGAGGCACAGACCCGTGCCAAGGTTAGTCGCTGCTATGCAGAGATTCGGACAATTGCCACTGCCGTGGAAGCTTATCGGCTTGACCACAATCGCTATATTCCTCATCGGGACACACCTGCAGATATGGTGCCACTTACGACGCCGATTGCTTATCTTACTTCACTCCCGCGCGACCCGTTCAATTCGCCTAAAAATTGGGCATACCCTTTAGTTGGTCCCTTTTATACCTGGCAGGACTTACAGGATATTTATTATCGCCTTATGCCTTCCTGGGGCGGAGGAGATTGGCTACCACGCCAGATTGCGCAGGGTAGAATGTGGAGCTTAAGCAGTCCGGGACCGGACCTGGAAGAAACTATGTGTAGCGATGCCTCTGCACTTTATGACCCTTCCAACGGTACTATCAGCATGGGTGATATTTACAGGCTCGGACCATAAAAAGTATAAAAATTTTTCTATTAAGAGCGTCATCTCCCACACGACGTTCATAAATATCGCAATAGCCGTATTGAAATTTTACCTGCATAGTTAATTACCTGTTCTATTCTTTCCCATTCATCAGACAAATCAGATTACCCAATATCAAATAAATTAAGGGAACTTTTTATAAGCAGGAAATTGGTTTAGTAGGTAACCTAAAAAACACACGACTGGCGCTTGACTTATTTTGTAAGAGACATAAAGAACTTGACAAATCCTGCACCATCAGGAGTTTGGTGTCGCTTAATCAGGCTTTTAAGTAACTCAAAAGCTTCTTCAACGTTTTTGCGCGGGCATCTATCTATCACAAATTCTTTAGGTTGTTGCATTTTATTTTCTGACTTCTCTGGGGACAGCTGTAGAGAATCCCGCAAAGCCCAGAAAAGTGCTTGCGAAGGACCACCCAGGGGAGTGGCATCATATATCAGTCCACTCCGCGCAGCTTTCAACTCGTAACGCAAAGCTTCCAGAGCATTAAGCAGGTCTATGTCCTGATAAGTCCCCCGTGTCAGAGAGTAATAAATTGCCCGCAATAAAATATCCAATCCCATTAATGTCTGTTCTGAAAGATTCGTAAAAAAATAATCCGGCTCCTGACGCACTAATTGCCTTATGGTTTCATTCCATTTTTCCTCCAGATAAGTTATAGTTTCTATTAAAAACGGACATCTCTCAGGACATTGAGGATGCGGATTCTCAACTTTTTTTCTACAACATAAGGCACACAAAGGACGTTTACCTTCAAGAGGACAGATACGTTTGGCTGGTTTTCCACAGAGAATACACTTTGCTTTTGCCATTTTTAATTTACCCTGTTGAGATATCCTTCAACGGCAATGTCATTATCAAAAAACTTTATCTGGACATCAGTTAGTTCTACCATTTCTTTGATGGAAGAAACCGCCCAGTCCACAATTGGTGCGGTAAGTTTATTCCCGCCGATTAATCTGGGAGCGATAAATGCCACGACTTTATCTACCATTCCGGCTCGCATAAAGGAGCCAGCAAGGCGTCGTCCGCCCTCAACCATAACTGAGATAATCTGTTCACGAAAAAATAGCTCCATAAGTTTTTTTACGTCTATTTTCCCAGCCCTACCCGTAAGACAAATAACCCGTACTCCCATTTTTTCCAGCGATTTGATTTTTGTTCTGCTGGCACTTTGATGAGTAATTACCCACCGTTCTCCACCGTGCCTATCGGTTAAACAGCGTGCAGTTGCAGGCACCTTAAGGGCATAATCCAGAATTACCCGCCGGGGCTGACGCCCTTTGTAGTTTTTCAAACGCACGGTTAATAATGGGTCATCCTGAATGACAGTTTGGGCACCCACTATTACCACATCCACCTGACTGCGCAATTGATGCACATACTCGCGCGAGAGTGCATTGGTTATCCATTTTGATTCTCCGGTGTCAGTAGATGTCCGACCGTCAAGACTCATTGCCCACTTCAGGATAACAAAAGGACGTCGTTTCAGATGATAGGTAAAAAAGAATTCGTTTAGCTTTCTGGCTTCCGTCTCCAGTAACCCACAATCTACCTTTACGCCCGCTTGCCTTAACAATTTTACTCCTCTACCGCTGACCAGAGGATTTGGATCAGTGCAAGGGATTACCACACGTTTTATTTTAGCGCGGAGCATAGCATCGGTGCAGGGGGGGGTTCGCCCATAATGCGCACACGGCTCCAGGGTCACATATAACGTAGCACCCGCAGGCTCTTCAGTAGCAGTATTAATAGCAATGACCTCAGCGTGTGACAGACCCGCTCGCTGATGATAGCCTTCACCGATAATTTTCCCGTTTTTGACCAGTACGGCACCCACCATTGGATTGGGGCTGGTTTTGCCACGGGCTTTCTCCGCCAGCTCCAGCGCACGACGCATATATTCTTCATCAGCTACACTAAATCGGCATTTCGTCATAATACTCGGCAAGAGTCTTTAGTTATCAGCTATTTCTTGAAAAAACTATGAATAGCCTCAGCTACGTATTCAATCTGCTGTCTTTTTATCCCCGGATAAATCGGTAATGATAAGACACGCTGGCTTAAATGTTCACTCATGGGAAAATCCCCTTCACGATAACCC
>CAYRXI010000046.1:2052-2363 GCA_964428255.1 uncultured Candidatus Sumerlaeota bacterium | reverse complement strand
AGATGTAATGGAACCGGATAATAAATCGCAGTCCCAATCTCCCGCTTGGTCAAAAAATCACGCAATTCATCACGGCGGTCGGTCTGGATGGTATATAAATTGAATACGTTGGAGCCATCATCAGGAATCTCTGGCAATGCCAAATCCAGACCTGCTAGCAATTTTTTATAATAGCGGGCATTTTCTTGCCGTTCCAGATTGTATTCATCCAGGTCGCGAAGCTTTACCCGTAAGAGTGCTGCCTGCAAACAATCCAGACGGCTATTATAGCCTATTTCATCAAAAATCTGGTTCTGAACGCGTCCATGGTC
>CAYRXI010000046.1:0-2042 GCA_964428255.1 uncultured Candidatus Sumerlaeota bacterium | reverse complement strand
CAACGCGTCGCCCGGCATACATTGCTCCGCAGGACTGAGCAACGTCCTCAATCACCGGGATATTATGCTCGCGGGCAATATCCAGAATGGGGTCTATAGATGCGCTCTGTCCATATAAATGCACCAGCATTATGGCTTTGGTATGCGAGGAGAGAGCTGCTGGCAATTTCTCCGGGTCCAGCGCGTATGTCACCGGATTTACATCTACCATAATGGGCTTGGCGCCCACACGTATCACCACATCAGCCGAGGCAATAAAAGTAAAAGCAGGAATCACCACCTGGTCGCCCGGTCCAACGCCCAGAGCCTGGAGTGTCAACAGCAACGCATCTGTTCCTGACGCAACGCCGATGGCAAATTTAGCCCCGATATAGCGCCTGAACTCCTCCTCAAATGCTACGAGCTCACGCCCCAGAATAAAATCTGAGGTGTAAAACACCTCATCAAAACGCTGATAAACTTCAGGTAATATTGGTTCGTGTAGTGGTCTCAAATCTATAAACGGAACCTTCATTTTTAAGCCCCTTAGTTAAAAAAATATAAGATATATTAATCATAATGTATTGGCTATCTCAGTCAATCATTTATTAATAAAAAATCACCCCGAGCATTTAATACAGTAGACTACCGTTATACTAATTGATTTTGACTTCTATTTTCAGTCTTTTTTTAATTGTTATTCTGGTTAAAACGTAACTCTGGAGGACTAAGATGATAAAAAGAGTGGGAGTCGGAATCATAGGCTTTGGTGCTATGGCTGAAGGATACCACCTCCAGGCTATTCGCAACACCCGACTTGGTGAGGTGGTGGCAGTTTATGATGTCAACGAGCGACGCCGCCAACGCGCCACGGAACTGGGAATTACTGCCTATGATTCTGTAACGGAATTTTTGAAGAACAAGGATATCACTGCTGTGCTGATTGCTACACCGCATAATTCTCACTTTCCGCTGGCAATGAAAACTCTCGCTGCTGGCAAACATTTGATTCTGGAAAAACCTATGACCCTTAACGCTGCTGAAGCGCAGAAAATCGTAGCTGCTGCGAAACAGCAGAAATGTATCTTAACTGTTTTTCACAATCGCCGGTTTGATGGTGACTTTCTCACCATCAAGCAGATTATTGGTTCCGGTAAACTGGGGAAAATCTACACGGTGCAGTCGCGAGTCAATCAGTGGGGTTCTGGCGCCTCATTTGGCACCAGAGATTTTTTTCCTGCCTGGCGTGATAAAAGAACCTATGGCGGTGGCGCCTTGCTTGATTGGGGAGTGCATCTGATTGACCAGATGCTGCAGCTCCTGCTCGGCAAGCCCGCTCAGGTTACTGCTAATCTGCAAAGTGGTACTTTCTCTAAAGACTGCGATGATTTTGCCCTGGTCCATATTGAATTTGATAGTAGTGTACTCGGGATTGTGGAAGTAAATTTTGTCACCAAATATACACTCCCACGCTGGTTGATAACTGCACAAAATTTTTCAGTAATTCACCAATCTATGGAGAGGAACATTAGATTATTTGACCCGCGTCAAAATATTGAACGTCATCTCGCGCCAGCACCGGGAGCCTGGGACAAGATTTTTGTCAGCTTTTTCCGCAAAATACTGGGCAAAGCAGACAAACTGGCAGTTGAGCCGGAATCCGTAGTAGAGACTATGAAACTGCTGGACATAATTCGCAAGTCTGCCCGCACCGGTAAAACTATTTCCCTCTGATGATACATACATTTTTTTCTTAGGCTTGTGAGCCTTCTGGCGGAGAGCAAAATTTGGCGTGAATAAATTTATGAAGCCATATAAATTTTGGCGCGCCCGGGGAGACTCGAACTCCCAGCCTACGGATTCGAAGTCCGGCGCTCTATCCAGTTGAGCTACAGGCGCAAAAAAGATTAATTAAAAATTTGTGACAAGCCTGAAAGAATAAATAATAACTGATAATCTGTTTTAACTTCGCTAAATGATTAAAATTAACGCGCCTGAGAGGATTTGAACCTCCGACCTGCGGCTCCGGAGGCCGCCGCTCTATCCAGCCTGAGCTACAGGCG
>CAYRXI010000045.1:20755-21586 GCA_964428255.1 uncultured Candidatus Sumerlaeota bacterium | reverse complement strand
AGCTTCAGGCACAAACTTCTCGCTTGTCTACGAAGGGATGGATTTTGAAGGTGCCCGTGGAGGCTATAATGACCTTACCAGTGTGAGTCTACAAGAGCGCCCGCTGTTTTAAAAGGCTTACGGTGACAGCGCTTCTTAATTTTAAAATGTCACTGTTTTATAAAGTAATTATGTTTTCAACCAGAGTTCTTGTTCTCTCTTCACAGATCATTTTCTAAGTTCACATAAGTTACTTTGCCAGCCTGCACTTCAATTTCTATCTCTGAGTTGCCAATTCTCAAACGGTAAGAACTGCCAGGAGAAGTGGGCATAACATCACCCACGGCAAAATGCTCATTCCACCAGGTGGACCCTTTAACACCGCGGGCATAGGTAGTTAATTTCGGTGTTTTATCCTCACCAAAAACTTTGACCAGTCCTTTTATTTCAAGCGGAGTGTCAGGCACCTTCTTCAATCTCCCCACAACATACCCTGCTTCACGATTTCGCAAAGACAATAACCATAGCTCCGGATTTTCAGCATACTCTGGCGCATCGCCAGCTACTCGCACTTCAAACTTGAAGACCGTAGCGGGTGCATCCGGCGAATCAGTAACACCAATATTGGTCTCCGGCGTTACCTGTTGATCGGTCCAGGCGAGCACTGTCTTCATATTACCGTAAATGGTAAAGATGGGCGTGCCTTCCAGCAAATGGTCATGTCTGATGACCACACTGTTTTTGTATCCAAACTTGGGCTCCGGGTCAGTGGTGGTATTTACATACACCACTTTCCCCTCCCAAGCAGGATAAACTGGAGTGCCGGCAGGTACATTAAACGAAATGAAGCGT
>CAYRXI010000045.1:14552-20745 GCA_964428255.1 uncultured Candidatus Sumerlaeota bacterium | reverse complement strand
GTCTGGGCTTCCCAAATTCATCCGGCAACCCATAGAGGTATCGCTGGTCTATATCTCCCTTCACCGGGTTGTAAAGTCTCGGCACATAATGGTCAATAAAAAACCCGGGATTTTTTCTGTCCTGTTTGAGTGCCAGTGGTTTTGGCGGTACTTTCTTTACATTATGTCTCTTCACATAGCTTACCAATCCGTCAAAAACGCCAAGTGCCTGCAAGTAATTATACCGTGTATCTCTCAATCTCAGCTCTTCAGCAGAATTGGTTAAAAAAGAGAATTCTACCAGTATTGCCTGGCAGGGATTTTCGCGCAAGACGTGAAAATCTCCGCGCATTACACCTCTATCTTCTCTGCTTATTCTGGCAACCACGTTCCGTTGTATTGCTTTTGCCAGCTCCAGCTCCGTGTCTGTAGGCGTTGTAGACACGTATGTAGAAGTATAATTTATCTCTTCTGGATTTCGCCCGCCTCCCGGTGCATTATGATGCAAGGCTATAAATACGTCCGCCTGTTTTAACACTGCTACATCCACTCGCGCATGGAGCTCCTGCGTATAAGTAGCACCTATCGGTGTCATTCGGCGTTCTACCTCACGTGTCATAAACACCTTTGCACCAGCATCTGCCAGTAATTTCCGCAGTTGTAAGCCTACAGCTAAATTAACGTCTGCCTCGCGAAGACCTGATGGTCCTTTCGTCCCCCCCGTAGGGCTTTCACTCGTAGCAATTCCACCATGCCCGGGGTCAATGACTATTCTTATACCGCTCAGTGGCTTACCTGTTCCTAAGAATGTCATTCCAAATCCCGCACAGCAAAAAATAATGCCTGCCATAAACAACCCGATAATTGTTGCCTTCCTTTTCATATCTATTCCTTTCTCAGCTAAATTCTTCATTGTCGTATTTTAAAGCAGAACAGAAAAGTGTAAGAAAAACTCTTTTTACATTCTCTTGTTCACAAATTGATTGACTATTATGACAATCTGATGGCTACTGGTGTCAAGTTAGTAAAAATAAATAACCCCCTTAACGGGGGTTATGGGTGGGTTAGGACTTCACCGCACTTTTTCGGGCGAAAAAGTGCGGCTTTTAAGAAGTCCGTATGTGGTTTCTGTCATTAATTTTTCTACATCTTGTCCTCAGCTTACTCCATAAACTCTATCAGTCGCTTACGCCGACTTGGATGCCGAAGTTTATTTAGGGCTTTAGTCTCAATCTGCCGTACTCGTTCACGAGTCACGTTGAAAATGGCACCCACTTCCTCAAGTGTGCGCGGGAACTCAGTACCACCAATCCCAAATCTCAATCTTAACACTTTCTCTTCTCGCTCTGTCAATGTCTTCAACACTTTTTCTATTTCTTCCTGCATCAACTTGCACGAAGTGGTGCGTACCGGAGATTGTGCCTCCTGGTCCTCAATAAAGTCGCCAAAGTGAGTGTCGCCATCATCTCCAATCGGTGTTTCCAGAGAAATTGGCTGCTGGGCAATTTTGAACACGCGACGGATTTTTTCCACAGGCATTCCCATTTTCTCCGCAATTTCCTCTGCGGTAGGTTCACGTCCGAGCTCCTGCACCAAGTATCGCGATACCCGGGAGAGTTTGTTTATAGTTTCAATCATATGCACTGGAATACGAATGGTGCGTGCCTGGTCAGCTATAGCTCGTGTAATTGCCTGCCGTATCCACCACGTTGCATATGTGGAGAATTTATATCCCCGCTTGTACTCAAACTTATCAATGGCTCGCATCAGTCCGATATTTCCCTCCTGAATAAGGTCCAGAAACTGCAGACCACGATTGGCATAGCGTTTGGCAATGGAAACTACCAGTCGCAGATTGGCTTCAACTACTTTCATCTTGGCTTCATGAGCTTCTCGTTCACCGATGTTAATCTGTTCTACTATTTCCCTTAACTCTTCGTATGTATTACCCGCTTCTCGTTCCAGACGCCGTATTGCTCGTTGTGCCGTGCGAATCTCCTTATCCATCCGGATAAAATCTTCAAGTGTATAACCATACTTTCTCTTTAACTCTTTCGCTTCGGGACTGTTTTTCTTCACCCGTCTTACTATGCGGCGGATATCTTCCTCTGTCAGCATCGTCTTTAAAATAATGTCGCGTATCTGCTTGTTCGCCTCGTCCAGCTGCATAAATACTGCACGCACCTTGTTCGCCACCTGCTCAATAATGGAGTAGTTAAAATCAATCTTCTGCAGATGCTGATAGTTCTTCTGTTGGAGAGCCTCTATTTCTTTCTTGATTTTTTGCTTCTCTTCTTCCGAGAGGGACGGGTCTTCCAGAAAGTCTTTCTTTTTCATCATTTCATTATACGAATCCAGGATAGTATTCAACTGCTCCAGGACGAATTTGGTGGTTTTATGCCGGGTTTCAGGATTTGATTCGTCTACGTTGGCACGTAACAGGTCGTTCAGACTGATAGCGTTTTGTTCCACCCGATAGTAAATCCGCTTGAGCTCGCTGGCGGTGGCAGTGGCTCGTGCAATAGCACTGGTAATCTGATGTCTCCCGCGCTCAATTTGCTTTGCCAGCTGAATTTCTTCTTCCCGTGTTAACAACGGGACTTTACCCATTTCCATCAAGTACAAACGCACCGGGTCGTCTACGCGGGCTCGTTCTAAGCGCTCCACTCCTCCTTCTTCTTCTGGTTCAAGTTCTTCGGGTTCAATAAACTCTATTTTTCCCTCTTCTTTCTCAACAACTTCCGGAATTTCACCTTCATCAAACACTTCAATGTCCAGCTCTTCCAGCTCATCCAATAACTGTTCCATATCCTGAGACGTCACGTCTTCAGGCAAATACTGATTAATTTCATCGTAGGTTAAATGACCCTTGGATTTGCCGAGCTCAATTAACTCGTCAAACCCGGATATTTTTTTAGTGTTATCCATAGGCAATTTATACTCACCTCGTTTTTATGAGATTTATATTTTAAGTTAATTGTTTTGCATCAATTTAAATATATTTTTAGAACATTGATGTAAGGCTTCAAGTAAGGGCCGAACTCCTTCATAATCCTGACTCAACTCACAATATTTACTGATGTCAGCTAACAATTGCAGACGCTTAACTCTTTCATACCGGAGACGTAACAACTTAGGTATACTTTTTACCTGCTCCTCATAATTTGGTCCAAGATATATCCAGCAAGCTGCTTCACGTATTATGCAGGCTGTCTCTTCGTCATCACATTCATCAAGTAAGCGCGTTACACAAATTTCTTCAGCGGGTTCATAACTGAACACCCGCTCTATTACAGCCCTTATTTTGGGAGTTGTTATCCAGCTCAGGTCAATTTCATTTTTTAATTTTTCAAAAAATTCTAGTTTAGTAAGAATTAGAGCTAACAAGTCCATTTCCACCATTACTTTTTCTGCCTGCAGAGCCTCGTCCACTACCTGCTTAATTTGTCCCTTCTCCCGCTCCCGCCTTGTTTCTACTTCACTACTTTCAACATAGCCTTTTATTAGTTTTTCATCCAGCCCTAGCCTCTCGCTTATCTTACGCACGTAATCATTATAAATTATGATATTATCAACTTCCCGCAGTAATGGACGTAGCATATCCAGAGCTTCTACCTTACCCTCCGCCCTGTTCAGATTATATCGTTGTTGTGCCACTTTCAAAAAAAATTCTATCACATCCATAGCTTCCTTATCTATCAACTTTGCCAGTGCCTCAGCACCCTCTGCGCGCAAAAAACTATCCGGGTCGTGTTTGGAGGGCAACAGCACCACTTTCAGGTGAAACCCATTCCGCAACAGTACTTCCGCTCCGCGCAACATCGCTCTCTCTCCTGCTTCATCACCATCGTAAAGAAAAATCGCCTTTTTGCAATAGCGAGCAAGTAGCTTAGCCTGCTGGTTTGTCAGGGCTGTGCCGAGTGTGGCAATACTGTTGGTAAAGCCATATTGATGTAGCATAACTGCATCAAAATACCCCTCACAAATAATAGCTTGCTGCAACCGTCTGATTTCTTGCGAGGCTAAATCCAGAGCGTAGAGCACTGAGCTCTTATGGTAAATCATCGTTTCTGGCGAATTAAGATATTTCGGAGAAACTTCCTCACTCAGACCCCGTCCACCAAAGGCTATGCACTTCCCCAGTTGATCACGAATGGGAAAAATTAATCGCTGGCGGAATCTATCATAATATCCTTTGTCTTCTTGCGGTTGAATTATTAAGCCGGCATCCAGTAATGCCTTCTCTGAATAACCTTTACTGCGGGCAAATTCCAGCAACTGCCTCTCTCCTTCAGCATAACCCAATCCAAATTTCTCTATCCATTCCGGAGTAACTCCACGACTCTTAAGATAACTTCGTACAGGAGCACCAATACGCTTATCATTCAATTTGGCTTTATAAAATTCCTGTGCTAATTGATGCAACTCCAGTAAGACATTACGATACTGCTCTTTCTCAGCATCATAAGAGTCATATTTAAAGACCGGAATCGGCTTCCCCACTCGTTTGGCTAAAACCTCTAATGCCTCACGATAATTTACCTTTTCAAACAGCATCAAAAACTTAATCACATCACCCCCAGCACCACAACCAAAACAATGAAAAATCTGCCGTGCTGGATGAACAAAAAACGAAGGTGTTTTCTCCTGATGAAAGGGACAAACTGCCTTATAGCTTGAACCACTACGCTTTAGTGGGACATAAGACGAAATAATATCAACTATATTTGCGGATGAGCGGATTTCATCCGCAAATTCACGCAAAGTTACCATAAATTCCCAACCCACCCAAATAAAAAGAACTAAATATAGTATATATTACTCACCCTCTTTAAGTCAATTGTTATTGAATTTATTCATTAAGTCCTTTATTATCAATGTTTTAATCTTTATTTAAAACTCTCCTGTTCAAAATTTTACTGCTCTATACTTTGAATACTGGAACTTCAAAAACTGCTTTATAATCAATGCCCAGTACCGAGGCATCTGCCCGGAGACGCCAGATGATAAGGTTCTGGGGATTCTCATTATTCGTGCTAATACAATGAGTCGGAATGTTAAATGTCACCGGAATAATTTTCCCACCCATATACTGCGTGAGATATCCACTATTTACATTCTGTTTTTCTTCCCAGAGAACTTTCTCACTTACCGAGCGATTTTTGCCCGCACCAGTAGTTATGCGATTTATACAGGATAATGTAAGCATCACCCCACCTGACGGCGTTTCCTTGAGTCCGGAATAGATGTTTCCCTCTAACTTGCCACCAATAACACCGGGAACTGAGCGCATCTCAAAGATTGACTGCCCGAATTTTTTCCAGCGGATGGTCTCTCGTATCGCCGAGATGAGCATAAAGATACCAAAGAGCGGGAAAAGCCCCACAAGTACAAAGACCAGATTACTTTTCTCCTCCATCCGGAGAATGATATTTATAAAAACAACCCAGGAAAACGCATTCCAGACTATTACTGCCACCCAGGTATAAAGCAGGTTTTTCGACTCAATGGAATTGATTTTACCAGTAGCCCAGTTCTGCCGCCATAGCCAGGGTTGATTGGGATATTTCTGCTGGAGTGCTATTCGTTGTCGCTGATGCTTTAAGACAAAACCCAAGCTTATTATTCCTATCAAGCTAAATAAAATTGCTAATGAAAATGGAATAAGGAAGTTAACATTTTCTCTAAAAACTCCTGTATAATTCCCCCACCACAAAAAACCAAGTAATAAAAATACATTCAAAATAAACAGTAGCAGTACCAATATCAGTACCAACAATTGCTTATCTGAATATTTCCCGCCAGGCGAATTTTGCATCTTAATTATCTCTCACAATAAATAATAGACTGCTTCATCTTTTTTAAAAGTCTACTCCCATAATTTTACTCAGCTGTCTCGTCGGCAATAGCACACATCACCAACGACCAAACAGTTGTCGGTGATGCTCCAGTAGCTGGATTCCGACAAGTGAGTCGCAGAGATTTTTCAAAGGTTATACCACCCGGCAAAAAATTACGTATCCCACCGAAACGATAAGGAGCTGTTGCGGTGAAGATTGTTGTTCCAGCCACTGATGACATCAGGCGATTTCCTGCGCCTCTTGCTCCACGCCCTCGCGAAGTCGGGTCTTCCCAGCTCTGTTTGCCTTCGCCAGAACCCATTACTGGCGTCCCGAGGAAGAGCGACTCAAGATTGGCAACGCTCCAGCTGGGA
>CAYRXI010000045.1:13545-14542 GCA_964428255.1 uncultured Candidatus Sumerlaeota bacterium | reverse complement strand
AGTTTCGCCATCCACATAAGCCTCAATGCTACACTGCTGGAAGACTGGGGACTCCGCATTCTCAAAGGCTAATTGCAAACCCTGCAAAATGCCGCACCCCTTTATTTCACCTAAAACCACCTCTTGCCCGGGCTGCAATTGAGTCCCTTCCACACAAATTATATGTGGCACTTTCCAGCGCCCCCAGTCCAGTTGCCGCTCTGTGCGATTTGCATATACCTGCACAAATAGACCAACATCCGCACTCTGCAACAGACCCTGACGGATATGTTCCGGAATCGGCATATCTCCCAGGAGCACATCACGGGGAGTTTTCCCAAGCAGATTTTGCTTGAGCCACTCCATCGCGCCGGCATCATCCTCTGCAGCGCTTAAAACTACCTGACAGCGTCCCCAGAAAGGTAAATTAAGAAGACGAAAAGCACTCGTGTGGTGTCCGCCTTTTTGCCGATAAAGCTGGGTCGGGCGAACAATATACTCTGCTCCCTCCCAGAAAGGAAACGGGTCAAACCGGGTAGCAAACAAATGGTCTGTGGTGGTCAACACTGTGGGAGATTCCTGGATTGCCGAGGGCGTAATGCTGATTTTACTGCGACGCAGTGCAGTAGCACTGAACGGTGTTCCGATGCGGATACACCGCAAAGTTCCATAACCCGGCAGATCAAGCAATACTCCAGACTCTCCGGGCATAATATCGCTATTCTCCAGCACCGTTCGGCATATTGCACTGCCAGCCAGCACTCCGCCATCAAGTGCAGTTAAACGTTGCACAATTTCTTCAGGTGAAATTCTACGCTTCTCTCCGTCTTCTCTCCTACCCAGAATGCAATGAGCGGAAACCATAGTTCCAGAAGTTAGTCCTGTGCTATCTAATAAGAGAGAAACGTTTTGGTGATAATAGAAGGGGTGCTCTTTCAAGGAGACCAATGCGCTCCAGTTACTATCCTGGCGCAAACAAATGGCATTTGAAGAAGTATAAGCCCCCGGCTTGTTAGTA
>CAYRXI010000045.1:5812-13522 GCA_964428255.1 uncultured Candidatus Sumerlaeota bacterium | reverse complement strand
TGCAACCAAATCTTGAGGATGCCAGATAGCCACATTTTCACCATCACATTGTAAAATTATCTTTACCGGAATTTCCAGAGCGTTTGAGTCAAGCCCCGAAAAAACAACTCCAATTTCCCGCACCTGCCCAGGAGTCTGTATCTCCTTACTGAATAGCCTGTAAACCTTCCCAACCTCTGTAACCTCGCATGCACTATGGATGATGAGTGGTTCCTGTGCGAGCCCAAAATTAGAACATTTACCATCACGCGCCGTTCTCCGTTCTATGAATGCTGTTCCCTTTATTAGCCCCGTATCTTTTGTAGCCATCAACTGAATCTTTAGCGATTTATTATGGGGTATGATTAATTCACGTTGTAAATAAACCGAGCCATTAGGGGCTACTGTTTGTCCAACAAATCCAGCTGTAAAATTAAACTTTATACCTCCAGTGCCAAACAATAATCCCAGCGGTTCTGAACATATTAATTCATTATCGCGAATTATGAGCAATCGGGCAGATGAGTGTTGCTGCGTGCTACTCTCCAGTGCCAGCTGAATCCGACACAGGTGTCCGGCTCCATTTATGTCAAATAGAGTTGCCACCTGCCCAGGTGCAATGGTTCCTATTTGCCTTGTCTCGGCAACTAATCTCCCTGTTTCAGGGTCGCCATCTAACAATGCCAGACGTGCAGCAAATTTATCTATTTCGCTAAAGTTATTAGTAGGTGTTCTATCATCTTCACGCTGAAGATAGACAACGGACTGTGCATCAATAATTGTGGTTCCCGGGACATCACCCTGTCCCTGTTGCCCGTTATGCCAGACAATTCGCAGGCTCTCATTAAAAGTTATCGGATCCTTGGCAAAAATCCGGTAGGCAGAAGTACGCCGCTCGGTATTATCCGGCTCATGAATTGACAGCGTGCAACCTCCATCTGGTGTCCAGAACGGATTTATAAAATAAATACCTCCATAAAAAAATTCCTCGGTACCGGAGCTGGCGTACGATGGCTTAGCCTCACCATCCACATATATTTCAATATTCCCTTCCATATATTGTCCGATGGATTCTGGATTCCGCATGGCTAACTGCAAACTGTGTAATAACCCGCGTCCCTTGATAAACAAAAGTTCTACTTCTGTACCGGTACCCTTTACTTTATAACCCCGAATAGAGCGCACCACACATTTACCCATCCGCCCAAGCTGGGGAAGTGTTTTTCTCTGCCACAATCCATAAGTTACACGGCTACGGATATGTGGGAGGGTTACGCCAGAGGGTGGTGAGAGTTCTACAGTGCAGGAATGAGCAAAAGGGATTCGGAGATTACGCATAAATTTAAGCCAGAGACCATGGGTTTGCTTTACCAAGTTAAAGGCAACACCCCCAGTGGCAAATGGCTTCCCTCCCATTGCAACAAAACACAACTGGTCAAGACAGGTTACAATGCTGGGAGTGGTTTCATTATCCACCCGAATAGACACTACCGCCTCCCGCAGCTCTTCTTCAGATAAATTTATTAGTCCATCAATTTCAATCCGATCAATTGCACCCGCACCGCTCAACTGACAAAGAATCATAGGTTTTTCAGAAGTTATACCTGTCGCCTCGCTACAGGCAACACGGAGCCGACGGTCATTTACATCGCCATCAAGTCGCCACAGGCGCGATTCTGCTGATATATCAGCATCAGCCGGTCCAGCTACCCAGACTGGACTTGATCACACCATTGAAGTATCCTCCATTTCAGCTCGTACATAATACGAATCTTCCCTATCGTGAGTGGGTTCATTATCAATCCATTCAATCTTCTGGCACCAACTTTTACATGGAAAATTTGCCACTTGCTTCCCATTCTTTACAATAATAATCTCCATTATTGGCGCCGAGCCTGCAATTGTCGCACTTATTCGTCTTGGCAGGACACCAAGTGGTTCTGTGAGGCGAGAGCCCATCGGTGCGTCATTAACCTTAAATTCCAACAAGGGCCTTCGCCCAATACTCGCTGCATAGCACCTCCGATTATAAAGAGCCAGCCACAAATCATCTCTACTCAACTTTGGCGCCTTTATTGCTGTTAGCGCAGTCAAAGCATAAGGATGCCCGGCTCGGGGAATGGTATTCAGCCCGGGGCAGGAGTTATGCGTGTCACTGCCACCAACAAAGCCCAGGTGATAACCAGCAGCTATTGCATCGCGGACAAAATTCCCCGGTTCAATCTCCGGTAATGGGTAGCGGTCTTCAGGAATTTCCGAGGAACCCCAGTCCGAGAAAATTTCAACCAGTCGCTCAAATCTTTCATTGTGTTGCGACCAGTCAGTTCCATAAAAAGTCTTGTGGGGCAAGCCAGTATGATGAGGAATGACAATTACCTCGCGACTTGCCAGCAACTCCCACAATTGTGCAACAGATGAAGTTTCCTGCCAGACAGACCAGGGTACAAATTTTTCATCTGTCCTGCGGAACAAGAGATGCTTGTGGTCAGGTCTGCCACGGGCTGGTGCAGTCCGGGGCTTGCTTGGAGCCCATTCAAAACCCATAAATGCCACAAATTTGCCCGGAATATTCCACTTTTCCGCATAATCCCGGATTTGTTCAATTTTTTCTTCATTCAATGCCCAATTGTGATCTGTCAATGCTACAGCGTCTAAATTTGCTACATCACGCGCCCAGCGATAATACTCCTCGGGAGGTTTAAGTCCATCACTTAATGTTGAATGCCCGTGCAGGTCCGCCCAATAAGTACGCAAGAGCAGTGGACGAGCACTGACAAACACTGGAACACCAAATGGCAAAAAACTCCCATCTGGATCTTTTGCTGTGAAGAGATAGTATCCTTCCATTTGCAATCTTACTGGAGTTGTGGAAGTGTATAATCCTTTACCAATGGATTTAATCTTTATGCTAAAAGACGTTGGCTTATCGGTCGCAGAACTTAAACATGGTCCAGTACACAAAACACTCGGAACCGAAGACATACTTGTCGGCTCACCGTCTTCGCCAAGCGCTACAATTTTCAAAGTAAACTCTTCCTCGCATCTAACTTCACTTGGTGCGAAAATTGCTAATTGGGGAGTAAGTTTATTTTTGTAAGCAACTGTCGGGTAAAACTTAGACTCAGCATTGCTAACAACAACGAGAGCCAGAAAGAATACAATATTTATCTTCGTTCTTATTTTGCCTCTCCTTGCCATTAAAAGCTTTATTATTACTCTCACTCTCATAAAAGTTTAGCCAGTGTCAATCTTTTTGAACTGAGATGCTCCTCTCTATTTTGGGCAACATAAATGGAATGAAATACTACTTTCTACATTTATGCGACTGGTTTATAATTCAAAACTTCCGCATTGTTGAAAAATAAATCCATCAATAGCTGTATTTCTGAATATCAAAGGTTACGGAATCATTATTTTCACCACAAACAAAATTATAGTAAAATGTTAACAAGGAGGATTTCTTTTGCCTGGAGTATTTAATTTGGGGGGAAAGAGAATTCTTACCTTAATGTATAGAAGAAGAAAAGAAATAATAAAAAAACAGACAGATCAAAAATTTTTTGATCTGTCTGCTAGTTAGTTTTTAATAAATTAACAAAAGATTATTGCTTTACTCTCCAAATATCGCCAGGGCTGACCGTACCGTTGCTTGGGTCATAAGTATAGGACTCTGTTCCCTGCCCACCTGCAGAATTCAGACACTGCAGTGTTAATGAAGGCTGAGCAACACTTGACTTATAGACATAGCGAGGTGTCTCAAGGTCAGGATCAATGTCACCAGGCGGAGTGGAACCTTCGTCTGTATCAGGACCGAAGCTGATCAAAATCCAACCATTGGCATCTGCATAATAACCAAATGTAGCTCCCTTTGTGGTTGCGAATGGATCACGGAAGTAGGAAGTAATGTAAGAAATAGGTGTAGTTAGAGTCAAAAATCTATCAGTTGGGCCAGCCCAGACACGGAACGTGCGAATCTCATCCGCTTTACCAGCAGCAGGATTACCAAGGTTATTAGCTGAGCGGGCGGAGACGTTTGTCCAGACTGGATAAGCATTATTATCTACATAATATGCTTCCAATCCGACAGCGAGTGAACGCTGGTCACCTCTCACACGGCTAACCTTTGAACGAACCTGTGCCTCCAGGAAGTTCGGTACTGCAATTGCTGCCAAAATTGCGATAATAGCAACAACGATTAACAACTCAATCAGAGTAAAGCCTCTTAGCTTTTTCATACATATCCCTCCTTTCTTTTTTGAGAAAATCAAAAAAATATATTATAGTTTATTTCAAGATGCCGATTTGTGTCAAGTGGAAATATTTTTTTTTTCACTTTTAGTAAAAATTACTGAGTATATGCACAATTATGCCTAAAACTAACAAAGCCCCTATTAATTTCAGCCAGCGGCGCAAAGTAACTGTAATGATTTTCCTGGCGTCATTATGCTCAGCCAGGCTAAACATCCCGGCTACAACCAGAGCTAAATAAAATATTGAACCAATATTTATTAACGCGATTCGTAAGAGCTGTTGATTCATATTTCCTCTCTAAACATTCTCCTTCTCAGCTACACGAATACATCTGTCGTAAAAATTAAATACCATAAGGTAGTTTATCCCGCCAGCGACAATCAAATAAAAAGATGCCAGATCAAAAAATGCCCCTGCCTGATTTCCCTGAAAAAAACTCAATCCCAGGGTGTGGCTGGCTAAACACAGAAGGCTCAAGCTGCCATAACCCATCTGTGATAAAAACGTCAAAATGTTAATAACGTTAAATCCCTCCTGCCGTGGCGACCACACGGGAAACACCACAGAACCTTCCAGAAGTAATCCCAAAATAAAAGTGGCAGATAACACTACCAAACTTATTATGCCACGCGTAATTTGCTTATGAAGTAAAAAACCGCTTCCCGGTATTAGCCAGCTTAATACTATTTCTACTATTATGCGTTGTAATGATATTTTCCCCTTTTCCTGTAACATACCATAAACCGATAAAAGAATTATTTTTTTTCTTTACGGGACAATTCAATATAGATCATTCGGGAGATATGAAGTAATTCATCAAGCAGCCGTTCTTCATCCGGTGTAAGATTGCCTTTAGTTTTAAGACGTAGATTTTCAAGTAAATCAATATTAAATTTTGCCATATTTAAATTTATTTCTGGTTGGTTACTGACCGGATTGGGAATTCGTCCCAGATGAATTAAAGTCTGCACCGCGAAGGTTTCTACAATATGGGCAAACTCTGCTGGCGGTAGTTCCTCGGGGAATTTTAACCACGAGGATTGTTCACCACTTTGGGATGAGGCTTTTTGAGATTCATCATTTTTCCTGTTGTTTTTTTCTTCCACCTTTTTCACCCAAAAATAAAATTATAACTATGTTCTCTTGAAACCCGCCCTCCTGTCAAAGATAATATTAACCACTTGTTTTTCAGTATTAATGAGGTAACAAACTGATAAATAAATTAACAAACATTATCTTAACATTAAACTCACAGCCATTTTGCTTTCATACGTGTTCGGTCATCAACTACGCCCGGAGGTAGAGATGAGAATTGGACAAACTACGAGAATAATGTTGCTGTGGACAGTGCTACTCGGGTGCAGTTGCTCAATGTTCTTCACCAAACCTCGAACTGAAACCTTTGCTGTGGGCAAGGAGACACAAATGAAAAAATTCGTATTAGACAATGGTTTACAGGTATTCATTCGTGAAAATAAGGGCAGCAAAACAGTAGCCATTGATGCCATGGTAAATGCCGGTTCCCTCTACGAACCGAGTAATTTAAGCGGACTCTCGCACTTTTTAGAGCATATGCTGTTTAAAGGTACAGAAAAATACAAGGTCGGCGAGATAGACAAAATTATAGAAGGAGTCGGAGCTGTATGGAATGCCGGTACCAGCGAAGACCTTACCCACTATTACATCTCAGTTGCTGCTCCTTATTTTGACACCTGTATAGAGGTAATGGCTGAAGTACTAAAAAACTCAATTATTGACCCCGAAGAAGTTGAAAAAGAGCACCTGGTGATTCTGGAAGAATACAGACGGAAACAGGATAACCCAATGGCATTTTTAATGGAAGAAGTTTATTTTAACTCCTATGCCAGAGGTCCGTATAAATATCCAGTTCTGGGCACACCCAAAACCATCAATGCCATCACCACGCAGGACCTTAAAGAATATTATCAGCGGTATTATACACCGGACAATATGGTGCTGGTAGTAATCGGTGATATAACCGCCGAGAATGCCATTCAGAAAATTCAGCAGGTATTTGCTGATTTTAACAGAAAAAAGCAGCCCTGGGAGAATGACCAATCAACACAGTACGTCTTTAAAATCAGAAAGCAATATGAAAAGCAAGTTGGAGATACTTATATGGCAATGGTCTTTCCTGCACCGGGCATTGATAAAGTGGAAGAAGTATGTGTGATGGATGTACTGACAACAATCCTGGGTGATGGACGTTCCTCGCGCTTATATCGCAGTATTAAAGAAAAGCAACAGCTGGTCTCATCTATTGGTGTCTCCTACAGCACTCAGAAGCTGGATAGTTTAATGCTAATAACTGCAACTTTAAACGCCGATAAACTGGCACAAACGGAAAAGGCAATTTTGACAGAAATCAAACACCTTCTTGAGCGAAAAGTTACACCTGCGGAGCTAAAAAAAGCCAAACGGATGTTAACTAACGGTTATTATTTCGCCACGGAGACTAACGCCGGTCAATCCAGCATTTTCGGATATTATTACATCCTCACCGGCTCCATAGAATTTGAGCAGAAATACCTTGAGCGACTGCAGTCTGTTACTGCAGAACAAATTCAGGAAGTTGCCAATCGCTATCTCGCAGGAGATAATTACAATCTATTCTATATATTGCCTGCCACTAAATCCGAACAATCCGAGCCAGAACCTTTTGAGTTAGAACCTTCTCCCGAAAAATAATATCCAAAGAATTTGTCTCTTGTGTTAAACACAACTCACAGGTTTCTGAAAGGTCATTGGAATTCCACAATGGACTAATTTTAATGCTTAACGATTAAAATGTCTCGCTCGTAGTCAAAGTCTGCATCCCGTTCATTATTATGACAACCCAGACAAACGGAGACAGGCACCGAACGCATCGGCAGGACACCAGGTTTATCAGGAAGGTTGGGTGTAGAAACAACTTTAGTTTCCGAGGTAGCACTGTCAGTGCCCCTCATTATTTCAACGCTTCTTTTCTGCAGCTGCCAGCGACGCGCTTCCAGAGTATGCTTATATGATTTCCCGTGACAGCTTTCACACTGCACATTTGTAAAACGCGGTGTAGAACGAAGATCCACAAATCCATTATCGGTCTTATAACCGGTAGTATGACAGGGTAAGCAGTCAGGATTATATTGTTGCTTCTGGTTAATCAATGTTGACATGGCTTTAGCGTGGGCGGTTTTGTCCCACTGGTCATATTGACGTGAATGGCAGACACGGCAGGAATTAGCCCCTGCGTAAGTTACAGTAGTCACCACAGATTGCTGCTGAAGAGTCCTGAACAATTTGGCGATTTCTTCCTTTTGCTCCTCAACCAATTTTTCCATTTCCGGGTCTTTGGGATCATCCACCGTTAAGCTCTCGGCAGTTCCTGCCACATTCATAATCTGTTTATTTTGATGTAGAGTGATGTCCAGTCTGCCAAGTTGGTCACCATTTAAAGAACAGGATGCCAAAAATGTTTTG
>CAYRXI010000045.1:5052-5802 GCA_964428255.1 uncultured Candidatus Sumerlaeota bacterium | reverse complement strand
TGGATATAATTATTGCGGGTAATTATACTTATCCGATTTTTTTAGGTTCCACCTGCATCGGATAAGTATAATTACCCGCAATAATTATATCCACAGGGTTAATTTTCTTCGCCAGCTCTTCGGCATCGTGGAGAGTCATATAAGCCAATAAAATTATAACATCTGCTTTCTCCTTCACTACGGGCAAGTATTTTTCCAGGGCTTGTTCAGCAGGAATAATCAAATATCCCTCGCATGTGATTCCTGCTGTTGGTTTTGACAAAGCACCGCCTGCTGGTATAGATGAATCACTGCCATCACCTTTTGCCGAATGAAGAGCTGCTGAATCAAATTCAGGAATATTCAGTTCCAGTAGTCCAGAGTGCGGAGAACCTGTATTGACAGGTGATGGCTGCGGCGGCAGCTGAAGATATTGAGTTTCTGCTGGGGACATAAGTGAGGGTGAAGTTCTATAATTAGTTTCGGACCCGAGCAAAGACGGTGAATGCGGGGGAAAAAATCTCGGTGGTGGAGGAACCGGTGTGGGTGTCGGCTGAACAATTTTCTTAAACGCATCTGGTCCCTGCTGGAAATAATGAGCTCCCTTATATTGAAAATCAAAATAATACTGCCGGTCCTCTGCTTCTGGTCCTATTTGCGTCCGCGGAATTGCACCCGGTGTTGGTTGGGGTGGAGGATTGAAAGTCGGTGACGGCTGTGGAGTGGGGGGAATCGGCGAAGCTACTGGCTGCATGTATTGTGGTGGTTGGG
>CAYRXI010000045.1:0-5042 GCA_964428255.1 uncultured Candidatus Sumerlaeota bacterium | reverse complement strand
TCACACCTATGATGCCCACTGTGACCGTCGTGCCTTGTGCATTTACTTCTTTAGTAATATATGGAGTAAAGATTGGTGTCAGTGTATCCTTATTTACCACATTGGCAGATATTAAGGTTAAGTTATTTTTTCGTGCTTCTTCCTGAAGTGTGTTAATACCCAGCCCCAGGTCAGTATAACCCACATTAACCGCATGCATATTCATTTTCCCCAGAGCCATTATTAAGTATTTAGTTTTGAGACGCTCGTTCTCCGAGAGAAACTGGTCAGTCCAACCTCCAGCATCCAGCCGCAAAAAAGAGCCGCCTTGCGTGGCTTCCAATGTTTTAAAGTAATGTGCTTCCTTATCTACTCCACCCAGTGCTTTTCTGCCTTTACAACCGCAGGGAATAAGTTCGCTATTGCGACTACCAGAATATAACACGGTAAATTTTAACTCTGCGGGTACTGGCTGATTAGCACTCTGTGCGACAATGAGGACAACTGTGAGAAAAATACTTATGACTAAAGGCAAGATAAATGACTTTAATTTCCCGGGCACGGTCAAAACCTCCATCTGAATTACATTCAATTTTAAGTTCTATTGAATTTTATTTTCTTTTCCACCGGTATTTAGCAGTGCAATTAACGCCGATAATTCTCGTAATAACCAATCTGTGTTATAAATTACTCGTTGCTGCTGTATCTTATTGCGAATATTGATTAATGCCTGCTGAATGTAATTAATTTTTTGTTCATAATCCTTTGTGACTGTTTTTGGGTTAATATTTGATTCAGCAGTCCCTGCGAACTGCGGTGAATCTGAAAGCCTTCCAAGACGAACTGAGAGCTGGAGTTTTTGTTCGTAATGTTCCAGTGCCGCCAGAGCCTGATTCACCGTATCAAAAATTGACTGCCGTGACACCTTTGCCTGTGCTGCAATCTTACTGTAGGGAATTCCCTCCTCGTAGTGCTGACGGGTATATTGTTGTTGCTTTTCAGTTAGTAATGGAGCGTAAATTTTTAATAAGGCGCAAATACGCTCCGCTGTTTTAGAAAATTGCTTACTCACAACAGGCGATTACCTGACACTAAATTTATATAGTATATTATTGAAGTTATAATGGCTCGGGTCAAGTGGATACTACCCAGAAATAGACACCCCTTCTCAAACCCGATAAGAACATTACTTCTCTTTTCAGGTGCAAATGGTTGAATCTGGATAAGACGATTATGTAAATTTGAATTTTATTTATGCCCCCAAAATATAAAGGAGTCTTCAATGAATGGAATTAAAGTTGTGTTCTTTGACTTAGACAATACCATCTGGGACCATCAACACGCCCAGGAGACAGCCATCAACAAACTGGCAGAAAAATATGCACTACCTGCGGTGGAATTTAATAATATCTATAATTATTTTAACGAACGTGCCTGGCGTATGTATAGCCGAAACGAGCTTTCGCTAAGTGAGATGCGGCTGTATCGCTTTGTCCTCACTTTTGAAGCATTGGGAAACATAGCCACAGGGCTGGACGCCCAAACAATTGCCAGAGAATATTTAGACCTGTACGAATTAGAAACTGCTCATCTTCGTCCTTATGCGGATGAGGTCATCAAAGCCTTATCCCAGCGTTATAAAATCGGCATTCTGACTAATGGTTTCCGTGAAATCCAATTAAAAAAGATTAATGCACTCGGATTAATCCCATATATCAATTATTTTATCTCGGCAGATGATGCCGGGTGTCTAAAGCCAAGTCCAGAATTCTTTAACTATGCACTCCGTCAATGTGGTGCTAGCGCGGAGGAGATTATGTTTGTCGGAGATTCTTATGATGAAGATGTGATTGGTGGAAAAAAAGCCGGATTTAAAATGGTCTGGTACAATCCGGAATTAAGAGAGCCTGACCATCTTAACTGTGAAATCCTCCCCGACTATACAATAACTGATTTGAGAGATTTGCTTCCTTTATTACAAGTACATTAGATCTGTTAACTTTTTTAATTTCAATTTGATAAATTTAGATTAGAATAAATCTGAATCCCGGAATTTTCCTCTGTTACTATTTTGTAATTTATAAAATGTCTGTAGCGTTTGACTTTTACCGCTGGTGAAATTAAGGTTAATATTAGTTTTGGGCGATGCTATTACCACATCCACAAGTGGTGGATTGAGGCAGTATGGCAAGAAATTTCAGGTATTTAAGGCTGGCGGTAATTATAATGTTACTGTTAGGAACCATTTGTTGTGCCAGAAAAAAGCCCCGCACTCAGCCATTGACGGGTTGGTACTATAAATTGAAGTCAGGCGACACAGTTGCGTTAATTGCAAAACGAGCCAGCTGTGATGAGGAATTATTAAGGCGTATTAACAGTCTGCCACGTGGCAAGGAGGTATTTGTGGGGCAATTGTTATTTATTCCGGGTGACTCCAAAAACTTCAAGCAGCCTTCCCGCGTAACCGGCGCCAGCACCTCCCATTCCCCCCCCGCTAAACGTGTAGCTCCCCCTGCAACTACTCCTACTCGCACCAATCAACCAGCATTAGCAGCAAAACCGACCGACAAAACACCCAAAAAGCCATTACCAACGCCTGTGCCTTCCGCATCCAAAACCATAAAGATGAGCGAAAAAAAGACTCAGCCCCCTGCTCAAAGCAAACCTGCCATCACCTCGTCTCCGGTAAAAGCACTCCCTTCATCATCTCTCAAAGAAGCCTTCAGAATGCCATTACAGGGCAAGATCACCAGAAAATTTTCTGTAGGCGGCAATACAGTTCATAAAGGGATTGATATTGCAGCTCCGGAAGGAACTGCAATTTACGCTGCTCGCTCTGGCAAAGTCATCTATAGTGACGATTCCATTCCGGGCTATGGCAATATGATTATTATTGACCATCTGGATGGCTTTTGTTCGCTTTATGCCCATAATAAAAAAAACCTGGTTAAGGTAAACCAGTCAGTAAAACGCGGAGAACGCATTGCGCTGGTGGGACAGACAGGCAAAGCCACTGCTTCACACTTGCATTTTGAGATTCGCTACAATGCGGAAGCGGTGGATCCAATGAAGTATTTACCTTCAAGCCCTTGAATAATATATGGATGAGATAAGAAGCATAGATATAGTTGAGAAGATGCGAAGCTATTTGCTCGGAGAGGCTCCTGCCATTGAGAAATGGCTGATTTCCTATCGCGAACAGGCAGACGAGAAATTGCCCGAACACTCTCCTGAATCACTAAAACTGCATTTTCTGGCTCTGGTGTTAAATGAAGATATAGATACAGCTGTCACAAAGCGGAAAATAAGGCTTGTTCTGAACTGGATTGAATCTCCTGCTTCTCCAACAGCTCAACTGAGCAAGACCGAAAAATTCTCGGTGAGTGAGACATCCCTGAATCTCTCCAGCATTTTTCCCGAGAAAAAACTCAAGCAAATAAAAAAACATCTATCCCGTATTGAAGAACTGTTTTCAGAAAAAGACGGGAATTTATTTCACCAGCTGAGAGAAAATAAATCAGGAATACTCGCCGTTAACTTAATACGCCAAAATTTTCCACTTTTAAGAGGATTAAGAGCCTATCAATTTCTGTTAAGCCTTGGATATGGGATTGTAATCCCGGATAAACCCCGACAGCGACTACTTTTTAGATTAGGATTTTTGCGAAAAATCGGGACTACACCAGAACTATACCAGCGTGTGGTAGAAATTACTGAAGAACTTCACCGGCTGAGTGGCGAGACTTTAGCCGGACTTAACTTGCTTCTTGGACTATTCAGCGGGGCGATAAAGTGGTCAGCACAGCTCAATCCAGTATGTGTCCAGCAGCCAGATTGTTTTCTGTGCCCGCTTACAAATTACTGTGCCTATTATCAATATGGGGGTAAGCAAACCGCTAAAATCAAATTTTCCCGCAAGTCACAACAATTTGCTCAAGATCTACCACGAGAAAAATTACTTCTATATGGTTCATCACGCTTGAGCAACTCCGAGTTATTAGCCATAATCTTACGCACAGGAACAGCGGAAACACCTTCTACTGAACTGGGTAAGAAGCTGTTGAGCAAATTTGAAACCCTGGAAAATATTTATGCTACGTCTATAAAAGAGCTAAGCGAAGTCCCGGGCATCGGCAAGATAAAAGCCATTGAAATAAAAGCTGCTCTGGAGCTGGGAAAGCGTTTGACAGCCAGCGAAGGCCCTAATCTGGGGGTGGTAACCTCCAGTAAAGATGTGTTTCATCTATATCAGGGACAGCTGGCACAGAAGAAGCAGGAAGTCTTTCTGGTATTACTGTTGGATATGAAAAATCGTATTTTTAAACAGATAGATGTCTCGCAGGGTACCTTAAACGCTAGTCTGGTGCATCCTCGTGAGGTCTTTAAGGACGCTATTCGTGAGTCTGCAGCCAGTGTGATTTTCATTCACAATCATCCCAGCGGCGACCCTAAACCCAGTCACGATGATATCGCTCTTACCCATCGCCTGTATGAGGTCGGCGAGATTATCGGCATCAATGTTCTGGACCACCTAATTATTGCTGGCAATAAATATTTCAGCTTTGCAGATAATAATTTACTGCGGAATAAATAATTAATTCGTAGTTGCGTTAAACAAACCTGGCGGGATTAATTAGCAAAAAATAAAAAAATGAATCCTCATTATTAGTTATGATAAGTGTAGTCATTTTAACTTATAATCGTTTGGAGCAACTAAGGAAACTTCTGCACGCTCTACAGGGGCAGAATTATAAAGATTTTGAAACATTGATTATTGATACAGGTTCTACTAATGGCACGCAGGACTGGCTACGTCAGTTTGAATCACCATACTTGAGGCTGATTGAATTTTCTGACGCGCAAGGTGGTTTTGCCGAAGCCCGTAACCTTGGTGTCAAAGAGGCAAGGGGTGACATTATTGCCTTTATTGATGATGATTGTCTGCCACCACCAGATTGGCTACAGAAAATTGAACAGCGAATGCGCAACGTGGATGCTGTGGGGGGGGTAGCCTTACCCCCGGAAGGGTTGCAATTCCCTTACTGGTGGACGCCAGCACTTAA
>CAYRXI010000044.1:22035-22287 GCA_964428255.1 uncultured Candidatus Sumerlaeota bacterium | reverse complement strand
TGAATGCGTTTTGCATCTTCAGGTTTATCGACACCTGCCAGTCCCAGGCAAATCCCCCGAACCGCATCAACAGAATTGCGAGCCTGGCGAAGCAGGTTTTCAATTATAGATTGTAAATTGTTTCTAACTTCTTTAAGTGAGATGTTGTATTGATTTGTAGAGCCTCCTGTTGCTGTCGCAATTTCCTTTCCCTCGGCAGTTATAATAAGCCCTTTTGTTTTAGTGGCACCACCATCAATGCCAATTAGTAAT
>CAYRXI010000044.1:0-22025 GCA_964428255.1 uncultured Candidatus Sumerlaeota bacterium | reverse complement strand
CATAATTATTACTCTTAAATTTTATTTAAGACAAGGTAGCACACCTGATTAAGCAACCTAAAATTTAATATTTTGGTGAAGCCAGAAAAATGCAAACTTTATCCTGAAGCTCCTCAGCACGTCGGGTAGGAACAGTGTATTGATTTGCCATCATTGAAAACACGAACGTTCGGCCGGTAGCGGTTTTTACATAACCGGAAAGACAACGGACGCGATTGATGAAGCCAGTTTTAGCCCTAACATTTCCTTCCGCGGGACTATTCTTCATTCGGTTACGTAGAGTGCCATCAACTCCCGCGATTGGAAGTGAGTCATAAAAATATGTTCCGCAGTGATGAGATAACAGATAGCGCAATAAGTATGTAGTTTGTCGTGGTTGCACAATATTACGCCGGCTGAGACCAGAACCATCTTTCATATCAATTTCAGCCACCGCAGGCATACCGATAGAATTTAAAAATTCGGTTACCACCTGACGCCCACTCTCAAAACTTCCCGTACCCTTAAATTTATAGCCCAGAGTCTTCAACAACATATCTGCGTAGAAGTTCTGGCTTGGTTTATTTACAATTTTTATCAGCTCTGACAGGGGAGGGGAGGTGTGGGTGTGAATTAACTCCCACTGTTGAGGTTGCAGACGGGTTGACTTAGCTGGAATGTCATCAATATCTCTGAGCTGTCCGGTATGTTCAATGCCAGCTTGTTTCAATCTATCGGCAAAAAGATGCAGTGTATAGAGAGTGCCATTATGAACCGAGGCAAAATGCCTTATCGGTTCTGTTGCTGTGATTGAGACAGTACCATAAACTCTCACCAGATTGGTGTTTGGTTCCCGCCATACCTCAACAGAGCCTCTTCCACCTGAACCCGTGGTCAATACATCATTTATAATTGTGATATAATCACTTTCAGGGAAAATCTTTATACTGGCCCTGGCTCCAATCTCTTTGGCAGGTCTCACTTCGTAGGTATAGCAATTATCAGCAATAGCCAGCCCGCTGGAGCCCGTAGCATACCAGAAGGGAAGGTCGTCATTCTCCCAGGTGCCTTCAATTTCCTGGTCATCAAAACAATCGTCATCCCCGATAATATCGCCATTTATTTGCTTTATCCCGGTTTGTTGAACTGCCGACACCCATTCAGTTAAAATTTTGTCCAGCGAAGTATCTTTACGATAGCGGTCACTGATAGAGGGGTCGCCACTCCCCTTAATAATCAGGTCGCCCTGCAATATCCCGTCAGGGTTAATTTTCCCCTGGTAATATATCTTTGTCTCATAGCGAAAGTCGGGTCCCAGCAACAATAATGCAGCTGCTGTAGTATACAGCTTCATGTTTGACGCAGGAGTGAAGTTTTTTTCGGCATTCAGAGAAAACAGACATTTGCCGGTTCTGGCGTCTTCCACACATACTCCCCAGAAAGCATTCTTAAAATCTGGTTCCGCAAAAAACTCGACAAGCTGTTGTTTGATTAATGCTTCTTTAGAAAAGGGAGAAAAAAAGGCGGGACTCTTTATACAGGCACAGTTAATGGTTAACAGTAAAACAGATAAAATAAAAAAAATGAATAAACATTCCCGTTTTTTCATATCTACTCCTTGTCCGGTAATTATTCGTTTTTTTCCAGAGCAGACAATGCGGTTTTCACTAACTCGTTAACCTGTTTGCCATCAATCAATTTGCCAGTTTCTTTTAAACGAGGCATAACTTTGCCCATTACTTTGCCAAAATCACGCGTTGAAAGTGCGCCTACTTCTTTTATTACCTCAGCTATAATTGTATTAATCTCTGTCGCAGACAATTTTGCAGGTAGGTATGATTCAATTATTTGCAGTTGAGCCCGTTCCTGAGCCACCAGGTCTTCGCGCCCGCCAGCTTGAAATTGTTCAATTGATTCGTGGTGCCGACGGACCATTGATTGCAATACCGCCACTACATCCTCTTCAGTTGTTTTCCCGCCGGGTTTATCTTTTTGCATTCTAACAATTTCTGCGCGCATTAATCTTAGTGCCGACACTTTAATTTCATCTTTATTTTTCATTGCCACTTTCAGGTCTTCACTTATTTTTTCTATGACGTTCATAGACAAAGCCTCCTCTATGCTGGATTTTAGCTGAGGTGATTATTTCTGAAATTTAATTTTTTTCAGAGGTGTATAAATGGCACCAGAGGGATGGAGTTCGCTCTGAAAGAGAACCAATTCATTAACTTCACAATTGCCCAGTTCGCTAAAGCGCTGATGGTCTTCTACCAGTTTCATAAAGGCTGAAGCACTGCTTCTAATAGATTTTATCCTTGCCAGAGTCAGGTGCGGATGGAACGCTCGCTCTTCTGCACAGAAGCCCAGGGCTATGATTTTGGGCTCCAGCTGTGACTGTAATTGTTGCAATTCTCGTTTACCATCCTTGATACCTGCCCAGAATACTCGGGGTTGACGCTCGCTTGGAAAGACTCCTAACCCACTTACACTGAGACGAAATGGCTTTATTGATTGAGCCACAGCTTGCATTTCGCCGGTAATTTTTTCTATGAGTTTTTCTTCTGTGTTGCCCAGAAACTTCAGGGTGATATGAATGTTTTCCGGTTTTACCCAGTTAATATCAAGCGGTAAAAATCTTACGCTTTTTTGCAGACGTTCTTGTAATTCTGCTATTTTCTGTTGAATTTCTTTGCTTATTTCAATTGCAATAAAAGCGCGGATGCTCATCTTAATGTTCCTTAATGGTAAAATAATGCTCTAATCTCTGAGTATAAAAGTCAAGTATTCAACATATATTGTTGCGTAGAAGTAGCCAAGAAGAGAGTAAATCTTTTTCTGGATTTAGAATTGAAATATTATCTCCAGGCAGGCAAAAAATTATTAATTTTTTATTAAGATATGATACTGAGAATATGCTAAGATGTATATGGTTCATATTACTGATAGTTTTGGCAATCGCTGTAAATAGTGAAGCGGAAAAAAACGAAATATCGTTTCTCTCAACCCTTACTAATGTAGATTCTGATTTTCAAAACCAGAAATATGCGGGTTCAACTGCTGATGCTGAGATTATAATTCGCAGATTGCAGGAAAAATTTTACTCTCTGGAGTTGTGGCAAAGTCCCAATATCGCCCCTCAATATGACTCGCCGGAGAAACTCAATCAGCAGATTCACCGGACTCTGAGAGAACTTCTTTCACACACTACCTTGAGACGAGAGGGGGCACCAGCTGAACATTGTCATTTACTTGAATTAGAAGGAAGGGACGCTTCCATATATATTTTCTGGTCCGAGGATAGTATGCCTACCCTGCAATTTCTTTGTGCCACCACAGAGACAGTGAAGGCTATCTTTTTAACCGGAGAAGAAAAAGTTCTGGAGCCAGCAGATGGTAAAATATTCGTTACAGCAACCAGGATACCAATTTCTGTGGTCAGTAAGAAACCACTGTCAGCCTCAGTGGCAACCGCACCGGTCACCTTTAAAATTTCCGCGCATAATGAATTGCCCGTAGGTAAAAAAATAAGTCTGCAAAAGACAATCAATGATAAAACACTCAAAGACATCCACTGGCGCATTAAGCCAGCGCCACCTTTTGACGAGCAGGCAATTAAGCAAATCGCCCCCAATGACCTATATGTAAACCAGCAAGCGAAAAAGAGTAAAATGACACTGTTAACTGAAGTCTTTCCACTCACCGGTATTAGACCTTTTGCACTTTTGTTCAACGAGGTTAAGATAATTGAGCCAGTGGCAATCTGGCTTTCACCATTGCCGTCTGATGATGGCAAAAAATGTGTGTTGCTTGAATTACGAAATGTCACCAATGAACCTTTTATTGGCAAACTCAAAATTTATGAGTCACAGCAAATTAAGTTGAGTAAACAGGAACAGAATATTGCCCAGCTTGAAGCCGGCCGTTCATTTATATTACCTGTAGAAATTGTTGAAAATACAGAGTCAGATCAGATTTTTCACTTTAGAGTGGAAGTAACCTTAGAGGGTGGGAGTGTTGTGAAATGGGATTCGCCACCAGTTACGTTTTATCAGATTCACTATTGTGGGAGAGAAAAACGCATTGATGGAAGTCTGGCAGATTGGGATTCAGCCCTATTGCCTCTCCGTCTTGTGTCGCCAGAAGCGATTATGTCTTACTCAAGAGAAAGTAAGAAGGCAGAAGTTGCTTCTGCTTTGGTTTATACCTGCTGGGACGAAAAATATCTTTATCTTGCAGCAGAGATTGAAGACGACAAATTTTCTTCACCAGTCAAGCCAGCCACGGAATCTAAAAATTTTACTTTAGAAATTTATATAGAGGATGAGCCAACTATTAAAAGTAACGTGAGTAATGAAGATGATTCTTCTCGGGTTTCCCATTTTAGCATATTCCCTCACGGAAGCAATGTAACAAGCAAACAATATGATTATCAGCAAAGGCAATTATCCAATTTTAGGGTTAGCGTGAATTTAAATCCTGCTACAACCCAAACTCTCAGCCAAAGAGAGTTGAGAGGAAGGATAGTGGAAGTCGCCATCCCTTTAACTGAATTAAATCTGAAACCTTATAACGGGAAACAGGTCAATTTTGCCATCCAGATGAAGGCGCTTGATGAAGCCACGACAGTTTCTGAGTCTATGAGTCGGGGTGTGTGGTTGATGAGTGGCGGTATGTTAGATAGAAAAAACGAAGTCCCGAGCTTGCTTAATTTATTTTTCGTCAAGAAGGAAACGCCTCGCCGGGCTGAATTTAAGAATGGTTGGCTTTATCTGGGGGATAAGTCCTTTTTCCCTTATGGATTCTGGGTTACTGGTTTCTCAATGCAGATGTTGGTGGAACTGGCGCAACATCCGGGTATCAATGCAATCATTACCGAGGTAAACTGGGCTGAAGCTGAACCGAATGAAGGCGTCTTTAATCACGAGTATTTTGAAAAATTAACTGCGTTGCTTAAACTCGCACAAAGAATAAATATTAAAGTGCTATTGCAGCTGGGCGGACATAATCCACCTGATTGGTTGCTGACAAAATATCCCCACTTTAAATTACTGCGTAGTGATGGAACACCCGGAATAGCAAATTTTGGTAAGTGCTGTCCTGATAATCAGGAATTTCAACAACATTTATTCCGCTTTGTAAAAGAAGTGGTCAACCGGGTAAAATTTGAGCCAGCCCTAATTGGATACTCTTTATGGAATGAGCCGAGTTTAACCGCAGAGGTTTGTTACTGTACTGCGACAATTAAAGCGTTTTGTGGGTATCTGGAGCAGAAGTATGAAGGTTCAATAGATAGGTTGAATTTAGCCTGGAGAAGCAGTTACCAGAGTTTAAACGAGATTTTGCCCCCCCCCGTGATAGGTATTGAACCAAAAGAAAAAGGTGTAAAATGGTTGGATTGGGTTGAGTTTCGCCAAAAGTCGCTGCGGGATTTTTTCCAGGCTTATGCGCAAATAATAAAAGATAATGACCCATATCATCTGCTTACAATAAAATTTAGTTCTCATCCGCTTGATAGTCGGCATTTTGCCTTCTCAGCTGTTCGCTATGATTATTTCCAGGATATAATAGATGTTCTTGGAACTAATCCTGCGCCCCATCCATTTGATTTTTTCATAAATCGCTGGATGGCAGATACTTTACATTCCGCAATTCGCTGGCATCAGCGTAATAGTCAAGCACACATCTGGTGGCTGGGATTTAATCGTGCTTTCTGGAAGGAGTTCGGGCAATCAACACCGGAGGAAGCACGAGCCTGGATTTATCAATGCCTCGCACATAACATCAACGGCATATTTTTCTACTTTTATCCTCTGGAGGCATTTCGAGCTGAAGAAGTTGATAATGGACTGGCACTGGTTTATGCTGACGACCACACTCCATTGCCCGTGACGGCCGAGATTATCAGGTTGGCGCCCGAAGTAGGAGAGCTGGCAAAAATCCTGTCTGAATATCAACCACTTTCCCCCCAGGTTGCTATTTTTTACTCGCTGGCAACAATGACTCATCAAGCGGGTAAACCACGCCCCACCGCAGAGATGACAACAGCCGCAGAAATTTTATATCGTTTGCAGTTGCCCTTTGATTTTATTACAGAAAATAACATTCAAAATACTGCGTTAAGCAAGTATAAGCTATTAGTGATTACCGGTGTTGAGAATTGTGGTGAAAAGTTACTACTGCAAATTCAGAAATTTATTGAAGGGGGGGGCTGGTGCATTGCCGGGGCTGGCTTTGCCAGAAAATCAGACTCCGGCACTATGCGGGAATTTTATCCTCCCGCCTTTACTGGCGTTACGGTTGATGATTACAGGTATAGCTCCCGCGTGAGTTTGACAGCCTATCTTTTCCCATATCTGGCTGAATTCAACACTCGTCGCAGTGAAGAACGAACTGTAGATGTAAAACGAGCCAATCGTAGTGTTATAAGATTTGTGCAAGATTTTGGCAAATTACAGAAGGGACAGGAGATAATGGCGGGACCTATTAGCGGGTTTCCCGACACGCGGTTGAATGAAGAGCTGATAGAATCAATTTGGCTTCAACCGAACACTGAAATGTTGGCGGTTTTCCCTGATGGGAAACCAGCTATTACAATAAATAACCGTTGCGTCTATATTGCCAGCGACATATCCTGGAGTGATGAGAATATGATAGCTCTATTTGACGAGATAATCCGACGAGCCGGAATTATCGCGGAGGCGTATGCTGCTTATTCCGACACTCCGCAGAAACTTGTGCCTCATATTGATATTCGCTGCTGGAAGAAATTAAATCCACAAAACACAACGAACGATAAACAAGAAGAAAAAATCATTTTCTTTATCAATTCACCTCGTCTTTATGATTACGCAGGTACTCCGCTGACAGCAAATCTTGGGATAAAAGGGGATGGGCAGATTTTAACTATTGATGGCAAAAGAATAGAAACTACTAAGCAAAATTCTTATCAGGTTTTTATTGAGGAATTTAACCCGGCAACTGCCAGAATTTATCGGGTGAGAAATTAGCCAGTTTAACAGGGATTAATGCACCAGTTTGTTGATGCTTTCATCAATAATTCCCGTAGCAAAAGCAGCCTGTTCTTGCGTCAGAATTAAGGCAGGCGCCAGGCGCAAGTTGTTATGTCCACATCCAAGTGTTAGTACTCCTCTGTTATATAACTCCAGCACCAGTTTATTTCGGAGTTCAGGATAGCGTTCTTTAGTCTGTTTGTTTTTTATGAACTCAATACCAATCATTAATCCCTTCCCGCGAACCTCAGCCACCTCCTCATATTTTTGTGCTAATGGAGTTAACAGCCCCTTAAAATAGTTGCCTACAATTTTCGCATTTTCCAGTAAACCATTTTCAATCAACTCAATTGTTGCCAGTGCTGCTGCACAGCTAACCGGATTACCGCCAAAGGTAGAGGCATGTGAGCCATATTCCCAGCTCATCACTTCATCGCTACTGATAATGGCGCCCAAAGGCATCCCTGAAGCAATCCCCTTGGCAATACAAATTATATCTGGCTGAGTATCAAAGTGTTCAATCCCGAACCATTTGCCGGTGCGCCCCATTCCCGTCTGGATTTCATCGTCAACCAGAAGAATTCCATATTTGTCACAGATTGCTCGCAGTTCCTTAATGAATCTCTTAGGCGGCACCACATAGCCCCCTTCGCCCTGAATTGGTTCCACGAAGATTGCTGCCACATCCTCCGGGTCCACTTTACTACGAAATACTACATCCTCCAGATAGCTAATGCAAACCAGAGAACAGGTTACATCTTCCTGGGTGGGGTTATTTGTTTGTCCGAAAGGACAGCGATAACAATAAGCATACGGAATATGTGTAATACCGGGAACAAAGGGGAAATATCCCTTGCTCTGTATCATTTTACTGGCAGTGAGGCTCAAAGCACCCATAGTTCTGCCGTGAAAACTACCATAAAAAGCTATTATCTGACGCCGCCCGGTTATATACCGGCTGAGTTTAAGAGCTGCTTCAATCGCCTCAGCCCCCGAATTGGTAAAAAAGGCACGTTTTCTACCTGTTGAAGTCCGCACAGGTGTTATCTCTGCCAGTTTCTCTGCCAGATTGACCTGCACTTCATAGTAAAAATCTGTACCAGACATATGTAAAAATTTTTGTGCTTGCTCGGTAATGGCACGGACTACCCGCGGATGACTGTGTCCTGTAGCACATACCGCGATGCCCGCAGTCAGATCCAAGAATTTATTCCCGTCCGGGTCATACACCGTTACTCCTTCCCCTCGTTCAATCACCAGAGGATAATCTCTGGTGTATGACGGCGACATAAATTTGGAATCGCGCTCAATGACCGCTCTGTTTTTTGGTCCTGGTAAAGGCGTTTTAATCTCCACAAACATCCTTATTCCTCCTCTTCCCTTTTTTCTTACAGAGATTTTCACCGATTTTATAAGCTTTCAGTAAGGCATTAAGATTTTCTTTTACCACACCGTGCTCACCTGTATTAATCACGCGTAATTCTCCAGCACATTGTAGTTGAAGAAACTCGGCAATCCGTTTTAGAAGACTCAACGTTTCTTTAGTTCCAGCCTCTTCTCCCCCAGCACTGACAGTGAGAATAGCCAGTTTTTTACCCGCAATTCTGGAAGAAAAATCACTGTTTACAAAAG
Source organism: uncultured Candidatus Sumerlaeota bacterium (assembly GCA_964428255.1). GTDB lineage: Bacteria > Sumerlaeota > Sumerlaeia > MWCT01 > JAGHBZ01 > CAYRXI01. Next base: position 13,404 of record CAYRXI010000044.1, on the reverse strand, counting down.
CCACAAAGTGGTCAATCAATATTTTTAAATATGAAGTACAGCTATACCACCACACCGGTGTGCTGATAATGAGTGCATCGGCGCGTTTTATTTTGTTAAGAATCTTATTAATTTCAGGAGTTGAGACGCACTTACCTGCACCAGAGCATTTAAAACAAGCCTGGCACAGAGGCAATTGTTCTTTCGCCAAAAATAGTTTCTCTACCCTTGCTCCTTGCTTTTTACAGGCTTCAAGGGCTTTGTCTAATAAGATATCTGCATTTCCCTCTCTTATCGGACTTGCCATTATTCCCAGTACTTTCATAAAAATCTACCTCACCTGAATAAGAAAGATTCAACAAACTAATGGTAGCACAAAAGGGAATTGATAAGCTGAAACCCCACTCGTGATAAATTATTCTTTATAAGTGTCAATCTGAGCGCGTTGAAGTTTACCGCTAAAGTCCACATATATTGATTTCCACTCGGTGAAAATATCCAGCACAGTATGAGAGGATTCACGGTGTCCATTGCCTGTATCTTTCACTCCGCCGAACGGCAACTGAATCTCCGCACCAATAGTAGGACCATTGATATAAGTAATCCCGGCTTCAATATCACGTATTGCTTTAAAGGCAAGATTAACATCCTGGGTATAGATTGAAGAAGATAACCCATAGGAAGTAAAATTAATAACCTCAATAGCTTCGTCAAAATCTTTGACTGTAATGATTGACACTACCGGACCAAATATTTCCTCCTGGGCAATCCGCATTGTAGGTTTTACATCCACAAACACAGTGGGTTGATAGAAGAACCCTTTGTCATAGTTGCCACCTGTCAGATATTCACCACCCAGAGCCAGGGTTGCTTTATCTTCATTTTTCCCAATCTGAACATAATTATGAACGGTTTCACGTTGACTTTTGTTCACCAGTGGTCCCATCTGAACTGATTCATCAAGCCCATTGCCAACCTTAATGGATTTTGCCATAGCAATAAAGCGCTCAATAAACTGGTTGGCGATTTTACGATGCAGAATAATTCGGCTCGTGGCAGTGCAGCGTTGGCCTGTGGTGCCAAACGCACCCCAGAGGGCGCCTTCCAGTGCCAGGTCTAAATTTGCATCATCCATAACGATTTGTCCATTTTTTCCACCCAACTCCAGTGAGCAGCGCTTAAGTGTTCTACCACACACCTCGGCAATGCGTCGTCCGATTCCTGAAGAACCAGTGAAGGAAATCAAGTTCACATTCGGATGGTTTAACAGGGCTTCACCTACTGTTTTGCCAGCACCATGAACCAGATTCACCACACCTTTAGGTATTCCGGCTTCTTCCAGAATCTCTACCAGTTTTACTGCACAGGCTGGAGTATCACTGGCAGGCTTAAAAACCACCGTATTCCCACAAACTAAGGCAGGGAAAATCTTCCAGGTCGGAATTGCTATAGGGAAATTCCAGGGGGTAATCATTCCACAAATACCTACAGGCATTCTTATGCTCATTCCGAATTTGTTTGGAAGCTCGCAGGGAACCGTATCGCCAAACAATCGTCGTCCCTCTCCAGCTGCGTAATACGCAGTATCTATCCCCTCCTGTACATCGCCGCGTGCCTCCAGGAGGATTTTGCCCATTTCTCTGGTCATCAGACGGGCAATTTCTTCTTTGCGCTCTAATAGCAGGTCAGCAACTTTTTTAAGAATGTCTGCGCGCCTGGGGGCTGGAACCAGTCGCCACTTTTTATACGCTTCTCTGGCAGCTGCTACCGCTGCCTCCACCTCTTCAGGACCTGAAAGTGGAAATTCGCCAATTACATCGTCGGTATTTGCTGGATTTATGTTTTTAAATGAACCTAACGAGCCGGTCTCAATCCATTCTCCATTAATATAATTTTTGAATTTCAACATAATTATGACCCCCTATCATTATAGTATTTACTTGCCTTTTTGTCTCGGCCAAAAAAATTGACCTCTTATCTTAAGCTAAATTAAGATTAAATAATTAAAGATGTTGAGGCATCAAAAGTCAATCCAAAGTATTAAAAAGACAGATGCTTAAACTTGGACAATTTCTCACCAAGATCACTCATACAATCCAGCACTATGATTTATTGCATAGCGGGGAGACGGTTTTAGTTGGAGTGTCTGGTGGGCCCGATTCGGTGGCTTTGACCTTATGTTTACAAAAACTCGCCGCGCAGTTTAACCTAAACTTAATCCTGGTTCATATAAATCATGGATTGCGTGGCAGAGAAGCAAGGAGGGATGAAAAATTTGTCGGAAAACTGGCAGCCAGGCTCGGTTTGAGGTTCATTTGCCGAAGGATTAATGTCATATCTGCACAACGCCGCCTCCAGACCTCAATAGAGGCGACAGCAAGGATATTACGGTATCGTACTTTTGTAACCCTGGCTAAAAAATTAAAGGCATCTGCCGTGGCGCTGGGGCATCATCAAAATGATTTGGCTGAGACCGTGCTTCTCCACTTATTGCGAGGTGCTGGAATGAGCGGACTTGGTGGTTTTTCGGCAAAAGTAACTTTTGACGGTGTACGTTTTATCCGACCTTTTTATGAAGTCTCTCGCGAAGAGATAATGCAGTTTCTCGGACATCAAAGCGCTTATTTTCGTTTGGATTCAAGTAATCTGGACCGGCATTTTTTGCGCAATAAGATCAGACTGGAATTAATCCCCTTTCTAAAAAAGCATTACAATCCCAGTATTATCAAAACTTTATGCAGAACTGGTGAAATAGTTGCAAAAGAAGATGAATATCTGGAGAAGATTGTATTACAACTTTATGAATCATTGAAAAAAACAAACACTCATCCATTAAATCTCTTATTTCTCAAATTTCTTCAACAACTTCATCCAGCCTTGTTGCGACGGTTGTTACGTTTATGGACACAAGAGTTAATGCATAGCCCTCAATCCCCATCTTTTGCTGAAATTGAATCAATTATCGCATTGGTAAGCCAGGGGCAGACCGGGAAATATGTGCTTTTAGGCAACCGCCTATTAATATATAGAGATTATCGCTTTATAATTGCCAGAGTGCTGCCCTCTCTAAAGACGAAAGGACGATATCCCGAAGAAGCCATAACTCGCGCCATAACACAAATGTTGCAAGAACATTTACTCCAGCTTGGCTATAATTTCATTATGGTTCCGAAAAATCTTTATTATTCTTTACCAATAAAAGGGGTGCGGAAATTATCAAAGGGGAAAACAATTCGCCTCGGGAAATACCGGCTGAAAATTTCAAAAACTCCTGAAAAACAAAATGATAATTTGTCTTATGCCTTAAACCTGAATGATTTTACTGACCGAATTGAACTTCGTACTCCGCAACAGGGCGACCAAATAACCTTACAGAGAGGATCAAAGCCACTTAACCGCTATCTCAGTGACAAAAAAATCCCGCAACAGCTGAGGCAAAACGTCTTGCTTTTTTGCCATAACAAAAACGTTATCTGGATTCCGGGGATTACTAAAACGGCAAATAAAAAATCCAGAAAATCCACGGACGAAATTGTATATCTCACACTGGTAAAGTGTGATGATAGCGTTAAAAAGTAAAAAGCGCTCCTTGAAATGTATTAGCCGTAGATATTTTTAAATGGTGTTGAATATAACAGGGATTTCACAATCTTAAGTTTTACCGCGAATGATTTATAAACAATGGCTCTGGAGAATATAGTAATAATTTTGCATCAACTTAAAGGTGAAGAAAATCTGGGAGCAGTAGCACGCGCAATGGCGAATACAGGCTTTCGGGAATTACGATTGTCAGCACCACGTTGTAGAATTAACTCAGCCGCATTTCGCACAGCTGCTGTGCCATTGGCACATAAAATTTTGACACGGGTAAAAATATATGAAGATTTAGTGAGTGCAGTGCAGGATTTACAATTTTGCATTGGTACTACTGCAAGGCAACGCCACAACATTCGGCAACTGCTTACTCCAGAAGAGGTTGCGCCCAGAGTGTTATCACTGATGACACATAGCAAAATCGGCATTCTTTTCGGACCAGAAGAGAGGGGCTTGAGCAATGAAGAACTCTTGTATTGCGACGTTATAGTCACGATTCCAGTCAATGAAGAATGTCCCTCATATAATGGGGCTCATGCGGTGCTATTGATGTGCTATACTTTAATGTTAAAAAGTAAAAATTATCGGGAATTACAGACATTACCGATAAAGCAAGCTTCGCAGAAACAAAAAGATGCTCTTTTAAGTGAAGCTCGTGATTTATTGCTTCAGGTGGGGTTTCTTAATCCTCAAAATCCATCTGGTATTCTGTTAGAGTTAAGACAATTAGCTGGCAGAGCCCAATTAACTGAACGGGAGGTAGCAATTTTGAGAGGTATCTGCAGAAGAATTCGTAATCAGTTCAAAATTTCAGCCGAAAAGTAATCTGGCTCAGATTAAGTGGGGTACACCTTCGTTTAGTTTTTTCCTCTTGCAATTTAAGCGATAAGATTATTAAAATAATATTATAAATTTCTCGCGGAAAGTGGGCGAGAAAAATGGCTTGCCCACTTTTTATTTTGTAGCGTTTTAGAGAAGGGAGAGATTAGCGTGGAGTCCTCACTGGAGCAAAATTTAAAGGACTTCGTAGCACAGATAAGTCGTGAGAAAGAACTGGATGTTGAAACAGTGAAGGTTGCCATTGAGAAAGCAATTGAGGCTGCTTCGCAGAAGAGTTTTTCTCGCTATCGCAAAGCACGTCCAGTGCTTGATTTGCAAACTGGAAAGATTCATGTATATGTAACAAAGCGAGTTGTGGAAGAAGTTACAAACTTCCGCACGGAAATAACCTTAAAGGAAGCAAGGAAAATCAAACCGGATGCTCAGCTTGGAGAAGATATAGAAGTAGAGATTGAGCCAGCTGAATTTGGGAGAATCGCTGCGCAATCAGTGCGGCAGGGGATTATGCAACGCTTAAAAGAGGCGGAACGCTTGAAAACCTTTAATGAAATTAAACTGAAGGAGGGGAATTTAGTCAGTGGTGTAATCCAGCGCCGTGAAGCCCAGGGATTTGTTGTTGAACTGGGTAAAGTCGAAGGGATTTTGCCCTATTCAGAAATTCCACCAGAGGTTCGGTATCGTAGTGGCGAAAGAATGAAATTCTTGGTTACTGAGGTTAAATTAACCGGTAAGGGACCATTAATTAAATTATCCCGTTCTCGCTCTGATTTAGTCCTGCGCCTGTTTGAAAACGAAGTTCCAGAAATAAGCGAAGGGATAGTGAAAGTAATGAGCATCGCTCGTGAGCCAGGAGTACGCACCAAGATTGCTGTAATGAGCACCAATGACCAGGTGGATCCCGTTGGTGCCTGTGTTGGAATTCGCGGTTCACGTGTGCAAATGATTGTGCGTGAGTTAGAGAGTGAGAAAATAGACATTATACCCTGGCATCCCGACCCCAAACAATTCATCAGTAATGCCTTAAGTCCGGCAAAAGTTTTAAATGTAGACTTAGATGAAGAACGTAAACGGGCAATGGTTACTGTTAGTGCCGATACATTGTCAGTGGCTATTGGCAAACGTGGACAAAATGCAAAACTTTCAGCAGTATTAACAGGCTGGCAAATAGATATCAAGCCTGAAGAAATGGCTGGAGAAGAGAAAGTTAGGGCAGAAATTCAGCAACAATACTTAGAGGATTTACTGGCACAGCTGGAAAATGTCCCTGAGACTATTCGGGAGAAAATTAGAGAATCCGAGTTTAATACTGTTGAAAAGATTGCTAGTGCTGATGTGGATGAACTGAAAAAAATTACTGGAGACGACGCTGCCCTGGCTCAACAGATTATTGACTCTGCAAGTGAATATCTGGAAGGACTGAAAGAAATGCAAGCTGAACTGGAGGAACGTCAACAAAAGAAAAAACAAACATCTCCCCATAGAAAATAATTGTCAAAACTGAATAAAAACTCCTGTTTTGGAGAAGGTATTAAAGAAATAAAATGAGAGTTTTTGAATTAGCTAAAATATTAAATGTCTCAAGCCAGCAGATAATTAAAGACCTGCGCCGCTACCGCGTTCAGGCTGATAGTCATATGGCATCTGTGGATGACAAGGTTGTGCGCAAGTTGTTGGCGTTATATGAGAAACGACGTAAAGAGGAAGAGATAAAGACTGCAGAGTTGAAACAGAAACAAGCCGAGGAAGAATTAAGGCGAAAGGAAGAAGAACAGAGAAGAAAAGAGGAAGAGGAACAACGGCGACGAGCGGAGGAAGAGGAACGAAAGCGACGGGAAGAAGAAGAACGAAGATTAAGAGAAGAGGCAGAACGCAAACAGCGCGAAGAAGAAGAGCGTAAGCGGCGTGAAGAAGCCGAAGCGCGCCGGGCAAAAGAATTAGAAAAGAGTTCTTCTCGCCTGGCTGAAGTTCTTCAGAAACGTCAGATTGAAAGTAGACCCCCAAAATCTGCCATAGAAGAACGAGAGAAAAAGGGTGTAAGCGAAAAACGTAAAAAGCCAAAACGAATCCGCGGCAAAAAGGAATTTGATGAAGAGCAAGTACCTGTAAAACTTGAGGAGGGTAAACCTTTTCGCCGGAGAAAAGAGATAGTTAAAAAGCGCGATCGGTTCAAAGATACTGAAGAAAAGTTTGTTGAAAAAACACAAAGAAAGCAAATACGTCCAACAATATTTGTGGCTCAACCTAAAACTCTGGAACAAGTCATACCGCCCCTGCCTCAGAGAATCCCGATTGTGGAGAAAAAAGTTATTGAACAACCACGAGTAGTTGAATTGCGCGGGGATGTCACAGTCGGTGAGTTTGCCGAAAAATTAGGGGTCTCAGTTGCTGATGTAATTAAAAAGCTAATGGAGCTGGGTGAAGTAAAAACCATTAATCAAGTATTAGACCCGGATTTATACGAGCTTCTTGCCGGTGAATTCGGCGTTAATGTCAAAATCATTGAAGAAAGCGATGAGAGTGACATAGCAGAATTTCTTGCAGAAGACCCGCAGGCAACTTTAATGCCAAGGCCCCCCGTAGTCACTATTATGGGACATGTAGACCATGGGAAGACCTCCCTGCTGGACTACATTCGTAACACGGAAGTTGCTGCTCATGAATTCGGTGGTATAACCCAGCATATTAAGGCTTGTTCTGTAAAAACCCCCAACGGCAATATCACTTTTATTGACACACCCGGACACGAGGCTTTCACCAAAATGCGAGCACGCGGTGCAAATGTAACTGATATTGTTATGCTGGTAGTCGCTGCTGATGACGGAGTGATGCCACAGACCATTGAAGCAATAAACCATGCCCGTGCAGCCGATGTACCTATTATTGTTGCTATTAATAAGATTGATTTGCCCAATGCAGACGTGATGCGGGTCAAACACGAATTGATGAAATACGAACTCGTTCCAGAAGAATTTGGGGGTAGTACGATATTCGTGGAAGCTTCTGCCAGAACAGGCGCAGGGATTCCACAGCTACTGGAGATGATTTTATTACAGTCAGAAATAATGGAGCTGAAAGCCAATCCAGCAAGACCAGCGGTCGGCACAGTTATTGAATCTAATCTTGATTCCGAACGCGGTCCGCAGGGACTTGTGGTGGTGCAGAGGGGGACTTTGAAAATTGGAGATGTGTTTGTCGCTGGCGCTCAATTCGGGAAAGTGCGGGCAATGCTGGATGAATTGGGAAGAGCAGTTGATACCGCTGGACCATCATTTCCCGTCAGGATTATCGGGTTTGATGAATTGCCGGAAGCTGGTGAAATATTTGTGGTTGTGCCAAATGAACGAATAGCAAGACGTATAGCAGAAGCCAGGAGAAACAGACGTCGCCGTCGGGCAGCACTCGCAACTGGTGAAAGAGCACTCACACTGGAATCTATTCACGAATTCTTCAAAGAAGGAAAAGTAAAAGAACTCCGTATTATTCTTAAAGCTGATGTTCAGGGGACTCTTGAGGCTATCAGTGAATCATTGAAAAAACTTGTTACTACTGAATGTAAGGTTAATATTATTCATCAGGGTGTAGGAAAACTCCATGAGGCTGATGTAGATCTGGCAATAGCCTCTCAGGCAATAATTATCGGCTTTAATGTAGTTCCGGATAGTAATGCAAAACAGCTGGCTGAACAAAAGAAAGTAGATATCAGGTTGTACCGAATAATCTATGAGTTAATTGACGATGTAAAGAAAGCCCTGTTAGGTTTATTAGAGCCGAAATACCGCGAAATATTTCGTGGCCGCGCCCTGATAAAACAGGTGTTTAAAATATCTGCAGTGGGGACTGTGGCTGGCTGTTTAGTTGAGGAGGGTGAAGTGAGTATTAAAGACAAAGTGCGGTTAATCCGCGACGGGACAGTCGTCTTTGAAGGAACGATGGCATCTTTGCGTCGCGTAAAAGATGATGTTAGCTCGGTAAGAGCTGGTACAGAATGTGGAATAAAAATTAACAACTATGATGACATAAAAGTGGGGGATGTTATTGTAACCTACCAGTTAGAAGAGCTTAAACCCACCCTGGAATTTTCGGTTTAACGCAATTTAGAAAATCACATTTAAGACGGTAATTTTAATAAAGAACGAAACTCAGTTGCCATCATCTGCCAGGATTTTTCCTGCGCAAGTTTTTTACCCATCTTGATTTTTTCCTGACTTAATTCGGGATTAGCAATTAGCTGACGTATCAACGTAATAAACTCAGAAGCATCTTTTGCGATAAACACAGCTTCGTCATAAAATCGCCGTACATCCGCAATATCAGTAGAGATGACCGCTTTTTCACCAGCCAGATATTCCAGCACCTTTACCGGATTCACCAGCTCCACGCCGGCTGTTAAGCGGTAAGGTACAATTGCTATATCAAAACCTGCTAAGAAGCGTGGGAGAACTTCGTAGGGGCGCCAGCCCAGAAAATGAAGATTTGAATGCTTTTTTAACCCTGTAAGTGATACTGCAACGGGACCGATAAAAACAAAATTTACCTCGGGCAAATTTTTCGCCACTTCAGTAATCAATTCCCAGTCTATTCGTTCATTAACTGCGCCAAAATAACCAACTAAAGGATGCGGAATGCGTGCCAGCTCCTCAGGCAGTGGCTGTTGTTTATCCGTAGATTTTGAAAAGTGCTCATAATCCACACCGCAACTGATAAATTTTATATCCTGACGCAGACAACTCTTTAATTCAGCCAGCGCTGCCGTGCCAGAACTAACCACATCAGCTCGTTTTATCAAATTGACTTCTGCTTGCTTTAGCTCTTGCAAGGGCATACTGGTTAATTCATCCATTATGTCGTAAAGCAACCGCCTGTAATTCAGTTTAAACACCACAAAATTAAAAAAGGGCGCATTTACAATTACATAGGGGGTACTAATCAGATGCCGATAGCGATTAATGAACGCTAACAAAATAAGATTGTTTAATTTGCAAAACAGAGAGAAACGCAAATCCAGCGGAAATGCCAGAGGGGTAATTACTGTAAGATTAGATTGCAGTTCTTTGCCTCGTGTATAAATTAACCAGTTAGGGGCTGATAATGCACGATGAATTCTGAGCAGGCTGAGATAAAGCACTTTTAAACTTCCTGCAGCCAGCTCCCGCGCCAGATGTTGAGGACGCTGAAATGCTCCCTGCCACTCAATAAATGAGATAATTATTACACAAGGAGTAGTATCTGTGCCGGTAAAACAAATATGCCGTTTAAAAATCCTGAACCATAGTCCTTCAACAAGATTTTTAAGCAGTTCTCCGCATAGTCTGATTAACAAAATTAATTTTTTAATTTGCCTCATTTCCTTTGATAAACTACAGGACAATATTTATATAACGCAAAAGAGCTTATTATACTTATAGGTGGCAGAAGTCAACCGCAGTTGATTTCTTCGGACAAAAATAAGAAAATATCTTTTCAAGAGTGTTAATTTACCTGAAATGAGGCAAACCGAAACAAAAATCATAAACGCACGCACCAACAATTTAAAAGAAATAACCTGTAGTTTCCCGCATCGGCAGCTAACGGTAATTACAGGCGTAAGTGGTTCTGGCAAATCCTCCTTAGCCTTTGACACCTTGTATGCTGAGGGCCAGCGCCGTTATGTTGAATCCTTATCCACTTATGCTCGCCGCTTTATTGAGCGAATGCCACGCCCTCCGGTGGACTACATTTATAATATTCAGCCAGCGATCGCCATTGAGCAAAAAAACAAAGTGAAAACTGCTCGCTCTACAGTGGGAACAGCTACGGAAATTAATGATTATCTGCGACTGCTTTTTGCCAAAATAGGAGTAGTTTACTGCCCTCAATGTAATGTTCCTGTGATTGAGCGTACCCCTCAGTCTATAGTTATGGATTTATTTTCGGTTTTGCCACAAAACACCAGATGTTACATATTGGCACCATTAAAGGTAAAGCAGACGCGAAATTTGTTTACCCTTATTGAAGAGCTAATTCGTGCTGGTTATTACCGAGTCCTGCTGGATGAAGAAACAATTGATTTAACCGATTTAAAGAAAAGTACCCTTAACCAACTTAAGGCTCAACTACCAGGGGAATTACTTCTTATAATTGACCGGCTGGAGTTAGCTGAAACCAACCGAATGCGACTGGCTGACTCAGTGAAAACTGCCCTGGATATTGGTAAAGGAACAATTAAGATTAAACCGGTTAATAATGAAATACGAACCTACCGTGCAGGGCTGGTGTGCGATATTTGTGGTAATGAATTTAAAAAGCCTGAACCATTACTGTTCTCCTTTTATAGTCCACTGGGTGCCTGTCCTACCTGTCAGGGGTTTGGCAAAGTAATTACCATAGACTATGCAAAAGTTATTCCTAATCCTGACCTCTCACTGGAAGAGAGAGCCATTGCCCCCTTTAATTATCCCGCCTTTAATGAGATGTATGATTATATGAAAAGTAGCACGGCAAAGTTCGGCATCCCCTGGAACATTCCCTGGAAAAAGTTAACTCGGGAACAACAGAATTTAATTATAGAAGGCAAAGGCAATTGGTGTGGATTAAAGGGCTTTTTTGAGTGGCTGGAAAGTAAACGCTACAAAGTACATTATCGGGTAATGTTAGCACGCTATCGGAGCTATGTAACCTGTCCGAGCTGTAACGGCAGCCGGTTAATACCCGAAGCCCTGCAGGTAAAAATTGCCGGCAAAAATATTGCTGAACTCTCTGCTATGAGTGTGCGCGATTTGCGCCAGTGGTTCACAGATTTAACACTGGATGAAAACCAGCGCCGGATAGCAGACCGTGTGCTGACCGAAATTCGTCAGCGTCTCACATATCTTGAGGAAATTGGGTTGGGTTATTTAACACTGGACCGTCAAACCCGAACCTTAAGCGGCGGTGAATCTCAACGCATTAACCTGGCAACAGCTCTTGGCAGTGCTCTTACTGACACTTTATACGTGCTGGATGAGCCAACTGTTGGACTTCATCCTCGTGATACCCAGCGGTTGCTGAAAATAATCCGGGCATTAACAGAAATAGGAGACACAGTAGTAGTGGTTGAACATGACCCGCTCATTATCCAGGGTGCAGACAAAGTGATTGACCTGGGTCCCGGTGCTGGTGAGCACGGCGGTAAAATTGTGTATGAAGGTTCAGTAGCGGGTTTACTTGAATACTCTGATTCCATAACATCTCAATTTCTTAACTATCGGCATAAAATGTCACTTACTCGCCAGTATCGCCAGCCGAAGGGCTTTATTTCCATAAAAGGTGCAGCAGAACACAACTTAAAAAATATTAATGTACAAATCCCTCTGGGTGTGTTTTGCTGTCTCACCGGTGTTAGTGGGTCTGGTAAATCCACCCTGGCTGAGGAAATTTTATTTGCCGCTTATCAACGTTTACGTCGTAATGAACCTGTGGATCTGGGCAAATTTGAGTCCATAACCGGTCTGGAACAAATAGAGGATATGATATTAGTTAATCAGGAACCACTGGGGCGCTCGGTTCGCTCTAATCCAGCAACTTATACCAAGGCCTATGATGTAATCAGGCGATTGCTGGCACAGACCTATGACGCTCGTTTGCACGGTATCACAGCTAGTCATTTTTCTTTTAATATACCTGGTGGTAGATGTGAAGAGTGCAAAGGCACCGGTACTATAATTGTAGAAATGCAGTTTCTTGCCGACGTTGAAGTCGTCTGTGAAAAGTGCGAAGGCAAGCGTTTTAAAAAACAAATTCTGGATATTTACTATAAAGGTAAAAATATCTACGATATTCTCAATCTGACAATCACGGAAGCGATGGAATTCTTTAAAGAAGCCCCCGAGGTTTGCAAGGCACTGGAGCCATTGATACATGTTGGTCTGGGGTATTTGCGGCTAGGACAAAATACTACCACACTTAGCGGCGGTGAAGCACAGCGTTTAAAACTGGCAAGTTTTTTGGCTGAAGCATTATCTGGCAAAAAACAACAGCGGAAGTTCCTTATATTTGATGAGCCAACTACCGGCTTGCATCCTGCAGATATTCACAACCTTGTGAAAGTGTTAAATCTCCTTGTTGATAAAGGTTATTCTATACTGGTAATTGAGCATAATCTGGATTTGCTGAGCCAGGCAGATTGGATTATTGACCTTGGATTAGAAGGCGGCGATGAGGGTGGGTATGTGGTCACCGCGGGACCATTGCCTGAGGTATTAAAGTCCGAGGTCTCTCATACTGCCCGCTATTTGCATGAAGTATTTGGTTTAGAAAAATAACAGCTTATTATTGCAGAAACTCTTTAACTGAAGTGTTTTGGGTAGATAAATTTAGCGTTAAAGAACACCAATGAAACAGTGTAAAAGTTGTGGGTTCTATAATATTGATGAACAGGAGCGGTGTCTCAAATGCAGTGCTGTGTTAGAACACACACCGGACGAGATAACTTTTCGCAAATTACCGAAGCGGCGTAAACATATAAAATTAGCACCTTTTGCCTGGGTCAATAAATTCTCTTACGCGATAAAACAATATTTTACATTTGAACTTCCACGGGATGTGGAATGGCGCTATCCCTGGGTGGCTGGCTGGTTGGGCATTATTCCCGGCTTGGGTCAGATTTATAATCATCAATATCGCAAGGCAATCTGGTTTTTCCTGGGCTGGGTAGTTTTATTGATAGCATTTATTCTAACCATTACACAATGGCTAAATCTCGCAGTAAATGCTTTGCTGGTTATTTATATGCTGTGGTCCTTTAATGATGGAGTGGTCACCGCAACCAGGATAAATGGACAGGAATGGCGTTTACGACAGACATTAGCTCTGCTGAGTTATTTATTATTTATGCTGGGTGTATTGCTAATGCTGGCACAGTTTTTTTTCACTCCGTTATTTGTTTTAGTTTATGTCTCGCAGGATACTCTGGCACCCGGTTTACGAAAAGGTGACCGCTTGTTTATTGATTGTATTACTTACTGGTTTCGTTCG
>CAYRXI010000043.1:22075-22442 GCA_964428255.1 uncultured Candidatus Sumerlaeota bacterium | reverse complement strand
AATCTGGTAGCAATAACCTTTACAGAAAATGCGGCGGCTGAAATGCGCACCAGAGTCAAAAATATAACTAACGAACTGCTGGCAACATCCGCTTTTAAACAGTATCATCGGAGGCTGGCAGAGATAAAATTACGATTGACGCGGGCTAATATCAGCACGATTCATTCCTTCTGTCGGCGTATTCTGGCTGAATATCCACTGGAAGTTGGACTGTCGCCCGGATTTGACATACTGGCAGCTACCTCCCAAGCCCTCAACATTTCAGAATTAACAGCACTTGTTTTGCGTGAAATAAACGACCTTGATTCTCCTGCAATCGGTAAAGAAGGGTGCATCTTTCTGGCACGGCATCTCTCGCGCTCGCTTC
>CAYRXI010000043.1:2347-22065 GCA_964428255.1 uncultured Candidatus Sumerlaeota bacterium | reverse complement strand
TGGAAAGAATATTTGACGCAATTCTGTCCAGCCCTGCCAGACTCCAAAATGCCGTTACCCGAGCGCAAACTTTGAGTGTGGATGAATTGCTGACTTTTAGAACTGCTGATGACGAAATTCCTGCTGATATAGAAGCACGAAGCATTAATCTACTGGCTAAAATAGCTGCAAATATTTTGACGCGCTATGAAGAGCAAAAGTTACAGTCTTTTACAGTTGATTTTGACGACCTGTTGTTAAAAACAGCCCGTTTACTCAGCGATAAACCAGACCTCTGTCAGCGTCTTGCACAAAAATTTCGCTATTTTCTGGTAGATGAGTTTCAGGACACTAATTTCTTGCAATGGGAAATCATCAAAAAACTGTGCTGTACAGACAACGGCTCTTTAGTCCATGATAAGCTCTTCATTGTTGGGGATGTGAAACAGTCAATTTACGGATTCCGTGATGCTGAAGTCAGTGTTTTTATCAAGGCGGGCAAAGAGCTAACTCAATCACTGGACTCCCCAACTGCCAATAGCGAAGTTATGATGAACCAGAATTATCGCGCACGGATTTGTCTGATAGATTTCACCAATTTCTTGTTTCAAGAAATAATGAAAGTGGACGATGAAACAGCAAGTAAGAGTCGGCTTGAGCAATATCAACCTCTTATTTACTCTCGTAGAGTAAATGATAATAATCTCGGGCAGATAGAATTTTTGTTAACTTTAACAGATTTAAACTCAGACAAGGCTAAGGACAAATATCAAATTGAGACAGAATTAATTGCAGACAAAATTTTAGAATTCTATTTTGAGCGCAATCTCAAATTTAGAGATATAGCAATTTTATTGCGCTGGACTACCCACCTAAAAGACCTGGAAACTACTTTACGACGGCATAATATTCCTTATCACACTGTTGGTGGAATTGGTTTTTACGAACGCCAGGAAATTTATGACTGTTACAATTTATTACAATTCCTTATTGACCAGAACAATGATTTGGCATTGGCAGGCATATTACGTTCGCCCTTTTTTGCCTTCAGTGATAATTTGTTATACAAGGTACGACGCAATGGTGTCCGTGGCCAGACACTCTGGGAAAATCTTAACACTGCAAGGAATGAACCTCTTAAGCTATCGCCAGCAGAAGAGGAAGCTGTCACTTTTGCAAAAGAGGTACTGAGCAATTTGATAAAAAAAGCCGGACAAACTGACGTCGCCTCATTATTGGAGGAGGCACTGGAAAAAACCGGCTATTTTGTTAACTGTGCAGTTTCACACAATGCCAAATATATTCTGGGAAATATAGAAAAATTAATTTTGTTAGCTCAGGTGACAACTTCACTGGCAGACTTCGTGGAACAATTCTCACAGCTAATTAAAAAGAAGCCGCGTGAAAGTGAGGCACAACCAGAATTAACTGCTGAAGATGCAGTAAAAATAATGACCATTCATCAGGCAAAGGGATTGGAATTTCCGGTTGTGTTTTTGCCTTTCCTTGATTGGCAATTTTCACATTACGCATACAGGAGAGTGTACATTGACCCTGAACTTTTAGTCGGATATAAACTTCGTGTCCCGTCTAAAAATATAAATTTCTCCGAGACTTCTTTTTATCGCATAATAAAGGAAAAAGAAAACCAGCGATTTATTGCAGAAGAAAAAAGACTGCTTTATGTGGGTATAACGAGGGCAATGGATTATTTAATTTTGAGTGCGAGTATTACCGGTGTGGAGCTAGCTAAGCCCTCTGATGCTTCTCAAGTTAAAGTAAAGTCTCCGCTGGATTGGATAAGAAATCGCCTGAGGTTAACAGCCACAGCGCTGCAAGATGGCAAAATTACTTTCATTGAACAGGGGCGGGAATGGCATATTCCCGTCTATACCCAACAAAGTCTCTCTCCCAAGAAAGAAGTATTTACGAAGACTGAGCCGGAGACAGAGGGTAAGTTCTTTGTTGATAAGGAGAAATTAAAGCAAATTCTTACGCCAGTTGTTAGCACACCTTCTGTTGTATCTTTCCCTGTCAGTGAATTAAAAGAAGCTGAAGCTGTCACAGACTTTAGCTCCCCAATACGTAATTACCTGGAAGAAGATAAAGCGAGAGAGCTGGCAATGCTTGGCGGTTCAATTGTTCATAAGTGCCTGGCATCATTTATATTAAATCCTTTCCTGGATATACAACAGTTGATAAAGAACGAAATGGCTGAGCAACCCGAGTTGACCGTTGAAGAACGGCGAGCACTGGAAGAGTCCACCATATTGTATGTTAATCGGTTTAAAAATAGCGAGCTTATGAAACAAATCCAGCAGGCACAAGCCGTTTATGTTGAACTGCCATTTGTCTTAAGATTAGATGATGACATAATTCTAAACGGTAAGATTGACCTGCTATGGCAGGACAATTCAGGGTTGTGGAACTTACTGGACTTTAAAACTGATGCCATTAATCCTGAGGTAACGGACTTAAAAAATTATGCTTTGAGAAATTATGAGGAACAAATCTTCGGTTATGCCCTTTTTGCTCGCAGGGCATTTCCCCACCAGGATGTCTTCCCGGCTATGCTTTATTTCCTATTTTCCGACAAGATAATTAAGCTCACTTATACTGCAGATGAGATTGAAAAGCGAGAACGTGAGCTGGTGAAAAATCTGAAAGATAAAATCAGCTGTATAAAGCAATAGTGAGCAACCGCATATTTTATATTGCTTTGTCCTGCAGTGCTAATCATAATCTAAGTACCAAGTTTATAAATTAGCGGATGAAACGGCGCTTACCATACGACGAAGCAACGGAACTGGTGATTTTTAGGCAGGATTCTATCCCGGGCTATGTGATTTTAAATGAGATCGGTAAGGGTGCCACCGGAGCAGTATACGCAGCACGTAGCAAAAATACGGGAAAACTTGTCGCCATTAAGGTTCTCTTTCCGTTTTATGCCAAAAATCGCGAGTATCTTAAACGGGTTATACGGGAAGCTGAGCTTGCCCGGCGCTTGAAACATCCCAACGTGGTCAAAGGAATTGAATTAGGGCATTCGGGTGAGATTTTTTACTTTGTGATGGAATATGTCCCCGGGAAAACACTCGCTCAGGTTCTCAAAGAACAACGCTCGTTGCCTGAAAAGGAAGCAGCCCGGATAATTCTTGAGGTAGCTAAAGCCCTTGATGCCGCTCATCAACTTAAAATTATTCATCGCGATATAAAGCCTTCTAATATTACAATAACGCCAAATAACGAAGTAAAATTAATGGATTTTGGCTTGGCTAAGGAAGAACTGGATACTACTTTAACTGTTCAGGGCACAATTCTGGGAACACCCTGTTATATTTCACCTGAACAAGCCAGGGGGGAAATTAATGTAACCTGCAGGTCGGATATATATTCATTAGGAATAACTTTTTATCATTTGGTAGTGGGAGAACCGCCATTTTGTGAGTTCAATACTGCATTAATGCTTACACGTAAAACCACGGACCCAGTACCGTCACCGAGAATAAAAAATCCTGAACTATCACCAGAAGTAAGTTATATAATTGAAAAGATGAGTCAACGTGATGAAGAGGCGCGATATCAGTCTCCAGCCGAGTTGATTAAAGACCTTGAAGCCTATCTGGCGGGAACACTCAAGGTGCCAGCCGATGAAAGAAAGACTATAGCCGAGAAAAACAAAAAACTTAAAGACAAAAAACAACTCAAAGCCATAGCATCTAAAATTCCCATTGCTGAAATCCGGCAGCTGCTAATTGAGGAAAAATTGCCGGGTGAGATTAACCTGCACAATTCTGGGGACGTCATTTTTTACGAAGGAGAGCCTTCACAGGAGGCATATATTCTGCTTGAAGGACGTCTGGAAGTGTTAAAAGCCGGTAGAAAAGTAGCCGTAATCAGTGAGCCGGGGACTTTCGTAGGTGAAATGGCGACAATTTTAAATTCTCCTCGCACTGCTACGGTCAGAGCTCTCTCTGAAGCCACGCTCTTAAAATTACCCGCTATTGAATTTAAGACATTCCTCTGTCAGGTTCCATCTCTGGCTTACCAGCTAGTAGTTAACCTGGCAGAGCGTCTGCAAGAAACTACAGTTCGGCTAAAAGAACTTCAGTCCCGCCTTGCTGCTATTCGTAATTATTTCCAATTTATCAGCGAAGAATTAGACCAGTCCTAATCAAAACTTCACAAATCAGTCGTTAATTGCACAGTGTCCTAAAATGAGCCATCAAGCGTCTCGCGGACAATCGTTAACAAATCCATAGCCCTATATGGCTTAAAAATGATACGAGGATGTTCAATGGTGTTAAGTTCATCACTCACTTCACTGAAATTAGGCTCGGTGGAAAAAATCACCTGTATTTCTGGATATATTTGCTTTAAATAAGTATAGCATTTTATCCCGCTCATCTCGGGCATAACCATATCTAAAATAACTAGAGGGATATGATTAATCCGTTCGCTACCGACCTCAATGGTTAATGATTGCAATATTCTAATGGCTTCTTTGCCAGAAGATGTGGTCAATGTCTTGTAACCGTTGGTTTCAAGAATCTCTCTCGCCACATCGCGTACAAATTAATCATCATCTACTATTAGAATGGTTCGCCTTTACCAGTAACATCTAAATTGTCTGTTACAATCTCGCGGGGCGTCTCAGTACAAACTGGTAGATATACCTTAAATATGCTTCCTTGATTCAAAGTGCTTTCTACATCAACGAATCCTTTATGAGATTTTACTATTCCATATACAATACTTAACCCTAGACCTATTCCTTTGCCCACGCCTTTAGTTGTGTAAAATGGCTCAAAAATGCGTTCTTTCTGTTCTGCAGTCATCCCTACACCTGTATCTGCCACAGCCAGTTCTACAAATTTTCCCTCATACGCATCTCCTATTTCCATACTTCTCCGCTTATCAACTATCACATTTTTAGTCTGGATGGTAATCTTACCCGGTGTATCTGCCGGGATTGCATCACGTGCGTTACTACACAGATTAATGATAAATTGCTGAATTTGAGCTGGGTCAGCCAGAATAGTCCATATCCGGGGCTCTTTTTCAACTTCCAGCTTAATATATTTGGGCATAGAATAGTATAGCAGTCCCAGAGTCTCATCCAGAACCTGATTTAAGTCTAACAGATGGGGTTGTGTGGGAAGTTGCCGGCTAAATGTTAATAACCGTTTGGTTAATTCCGCAGCGCGTTTAGCAGCCAGCTCAATATTTTTTATATCTCTGTAATATGGCGAATCTGGTGTTATGGAATCCATCAGTAAAGCTACTGAACCCATAATTCCTGTAATTAAATTGTTAAAATCATGCGCAATGCCACCAGCCAGTGTGCCAATTGTTTCTAAACGCATTGCCGTCTGCAGGCGAGATTCCATTTCCTGTTGCCGCGTAATGTCCCTGATGGTGCCAATAATTGCAGGACGATCTCTGAAAATAATCCGTGATGCAAGAAACTCGCATTTAATTCGTGTACCATCCTTACGTAGCCCCCCCCTGAGGTAATGCAAAACTGTTATTTCACCACTGTTAAGCTGTTCAATTTTTCTGGCTACTAAATTTCTGTCTTCAGGTGCCACTAAATCCAGAGAACTCATTTTATCTATTATTTCTTCTTGCTTATATCCGAACATTAATGCAAATGACTGATTAACCATTTTATACTTCCAGCCCTGAATCAGAAACACTCCATCAATGGAATTTTCAACCAGTGTTCGGTAATTTAATTCTGAGTCGCGTAATTTGCTTTCCAGATTATGGGGCTCCGTGACATCCTCTAGCATAATAAGTGTTGCATTTCCATGGAAAATTGATATTTGCGTCATTCGCGCCTCAAGATAAATCAAATTGCCATTTTTGTGTATCCCGGTCAGTTTATACGTTTGTTCTTTATCAGGATTATTCAGATAGTGCATTCCTATAATCCGCTCATCCGGATGTAATATATACGCAAATTCCTTTCCGATTAATTCTGCTTCCGGATAGCCAGAAATGTTGCTTATTGCAGAATTACACATCAAAATCTTCCCCCCCCTGCATAGACAGATTCCCAGGGGTGAATGCTGAACGAGTTGTTGATAGCGATGCCCAGTTTCACGTAATTGCCAGACAAAATGTGCATTTTTCAGCGCCAGTGCAGCATAAGCTCCCAGAGTTGTAAGTAAACCCTTCTCCTGCTCATTAAATGCATCTTTACTTCCGCTAAAAACATTTAACACTCCCAGTACCCTGTCACCAGCAATCAGTGGAACAACGGCACATTTCTTAAGATTTTCTAACATCACCAAAGGGAAGGAAGTTGAAAAGAAGGAATTATGTGAGAGGTCTGAAATCACAACGATTTTCTTTTCGCGAATTGCCATAGCTATCGGATTTTGCTCCTCAGCGAGTACATCAATACCTCGTGCAAAATTTTTTAAAAAACTCTCATCAGCGCCATATGCTGCCACCGGATAGACTCGCTCTTCGCCTGATTTGATGATGCCAATCCAGGCTAATTTATATTCAAACATTTTCCCTGTTATATGGCAGATTTCCTTAAGAACAGCCCTTAAATCAAACAATTGCGTCAATTTTTCTAGACTTGTTTTTAATTTCTGTTCTCTAATCTCATACAAAACCTCACGGGTAATATCCTGCATTATCAGTCGGAGAGTACTTACCTGTCCTGTCTCGTTTTCCTGCGCCGAGGTCGTCAATGTTACATATACTGGTTGAGAACCGCTGGAATTAATCTGCAAGCGTTCTAAATGCATTGTCTTTCGTCTTATCAGTTTTCTTTCAATTTTTTCCGCGACTGATTTATCCACTTTAATCAAGCTTGAAAATTTCCTGCCTATTAGCTCTTGTTTTTCTAAATTAAACATCTGGATAGCCCTTTTATTTACATCTATTATCTTCCCGGTATTATCAATTGTCACATATCCTACAGGCGCGTAATCATACAAATCACGATATCGCTTTTCTGACTCCAGTAGCCTATTGTAGCCTTGTTCTAATGCCTCAGCCATTTCATTAAATCTATGTGCCAGCATTTCCAGCTCGTCGTTTTTACCTTTTTCTGGAAAACGATAATTAAGCTCACCTCTGGCTAACCTCGTTGTTCCTTCTACAATTTCCTGTATCCGGCGACTATCCTTGCTGATGATAGATATGAAGATAAACATAAGGAATAATCCGCTAAAAGCACCAACAGCCAATCCTTTTACCAGCATTCCGGCTGTAAGGGTGAGTTTTGTTTCACTGGAGAGAAAAATTTGAGGAATAGCTCCGGGTCCATACGTTACCAATAAATAACCCGTCATTACCAGTAAAGGAATAACAATTAGCAAGAAATAAATTTCTATCTGACGCCGCAACATCTTTCAAAAATTATATATCGGATGGTTTTATTATAACTTTAGTACTTACCTCTTTATTTTCAATTTTTCAGCTAATTGATTCATGGTGTTGACGATTTTTTCCCGGTCAGGATGTTGTGGATTCAAATTTAATACCTGTTGAAAATGCTGATAAGCCAGATTTTCTTCTTTTACCAGCACCAGATAAACTCTGGCAAGTTCATAATGCACGTCAGCATTTTGAGGGTTCAGTGCTAATGCCTGCTTCAAATTGGCAAGTGCTGACTCCTTGTTCCCAATCACTGCGTAAACTTTACCCAGATATAAATATCCACGAAATTCCTGGGGGTATGCAGCTATCCCAAATTCTAAAAGGGCAATAGCTTTGTTCCACTTTTTTTCACGACCGTATTGCTCTACAATTTTTAGCAAATTACCGTA
Organism: uncultured Candidatus Sumerlaeota bacterium; assembly: GCA_964428255.1. Classification (GTDB taxonomy): domain Bacteria; phylum Sumerlaeota; class Sumerlaeia; order MWCT01; family JAGHBZ01; genus CAYRXI01. Next base: position 14,293 of record CAYRXI010000043.1, on the reverse strand, counting down.
TAATTCCGGTTGGAGTCTTAAGGCTGTTAGAAAATATTCTTTAGCAGAAGTCGGGTTGTCCAGGTCTAAATACAACAATCCTAAATTAAAATAAGGACCTGGCTCTGTGGGACGCAACTCTATGGTGCGTTTGTATTCAGATACGGCTTCTTCATACTTCCCCAATTTCTCCAGTACCATTGCCAGATTATGATGTGCGGGATAATAGCGGTCTTCCATTCTTATTACTTGGCGAAAGACTTCTTCTGCCTCCTGAAATTTTCCCTGCTGAAATAGAATTTCACCGACGCCGACCAGGGGTGCGCCATAATTGGGTGCTATTTCCCACGAGAGCCTATAGTGATGCAATGCCTCGTCTAACTTGCCCTGCTTTTTATAGTGATTGGCTAAATTAAAGTGTGCCCGTGAACAGCGAGGAGTGGCTTTGACAGTGGCTTTGTAAAGCGTGAAATCGTCCCGCCAGTCAAAATTTCTCACAAATGTTCGTGTGGCAAAAAATATAAAAATTAGCCCCGATAAAGAATAAAATAGCAGTTCTTTGCCACGTGTAATATAACAGATACAATATACTAAGAAAATACAAAAGCCTATTGAAGGCAAATACATCAATCTCTCTGCCATTGTAGTGCCAATCAACTTAAAAAAATTTGACACCGGGGCGAAACTAATGAAGAAAAAGAGTAATCCAAACAATGGTAGCCATTGCCTTCGGCTATAATTCTTGTGCGCATAATATACAACAACCCCAATAGTGATTAGTGTCACCCAAACCACTGGATTTAAAATGCCTGTTACTAAAGGCACGGCATCATACGAATAATCAGCAGATAATTTCAGGGGAAAAATCAATAGCCACAAATAAAGACCCACTATTTTTAAAGCCGTAAGATATAATGATAAATAATTCCCCTCTGACCGGGCTTTCTCTAAAACATTATCCAGATATGAAATGCCCATTGTTGGCGAGACCAATCCCCCCAGAGCGTTAAACCTTAGTATAAAATACAAAATTAACGCCACACAAAATCCGATATAGTATTGCCACTGGTTAACAAGAAATTTACCTAAGGTTGGCCTTTGTGTAATCTTTGGTTTTCCGATACAGGAGTGTAAATAAATGAATAAATGGAGAATTCCAAGAACCAGGGGAAGGGTAATCGCACTCTCTTTGCTTAATAATCCGGCTAAATAAATTCCGTAACTCAAGACAAGCATTAACCAGCGCGGGCGCTCACTAAAAATTATCCCCTGGATAAATAGCCAGAAGCTGAGGAGGAAAAAAATGGCAGATAATAGCTCTGCCTCGCCTACAATATTGTTTACTGCTTCTGTATGTATTGGATGCACCGCATACAGCATAGAAATTACTAAGGGCAAAATTTTATGCTCTGTAATCTGGCGCAAAATTATAAACAGTAACACACTAACGCCGGCGTTCAGCAAAATATTAATCAAGTGATAAAACCAGGGACGAAGCCCTGCGAGCTGATAATACACTGCAAATGAAAGAACCGTAAGCGGACGATATTCGTGTGAATGTTGTCTGGCACCTCCCCACCACCAGCTGGTAGTAAAAATTTCTTTAATGTTCTTCAGATTCAACGAACGAATTAACACATTTCTTTCTATCATATCGTGGTCATCAAAGGTAAAACCGTTGTTTAAGGAGTTCAAATACACAAGAACTGCAACAAAAAATACCAGTACGATGTTGAATAAACCTGTTAGCCCGCTACGTTCTGAAATTTTCTTTGTCTTAATTCGCCTTGTCATTTATGACTTTATATTCACTCAGTCGGCATTTCATAAGGATTATATAATAACGTGAGTTAGCGTAATTGAATTTCAACTTTACCTCAATTGGAATTGTTCATAAAATTAGCTTTTATTTATGCTGAATGAATATAAATACGATGTAATAGTGGTTGGAGGGGGGCATGCGGGTTGTGAAGCAGCACACGCCGCCGCTCGAATGGGGTGCCGTACTTTGCCATTGCCACGATGTCCTGTAATCCTGCCATTGGAGGCCTGGCTAAAAGCCATCTGGTCAAGGAAATTGATGCTCTGGGGGGGATTATGGCTCTGGCTACAGATGCTACTGGTATTCAGTTCAGAATGCTCAATACCACCAAAGGACCGGCTGTTCAGGCTCTGCGAGTTCAGTGTGATAAAAATGCTTACAAGGTGTGGATGAAACAATTTCTGGAGAAAACACCCAATTTATTTTTGCGCCAGGGGCTGGTAGAAACCATTCTTACGGATGACAAAGGAGTCTGCGGGGTGGAACTTCAGCAAGGTACACGACTTTTTGCCCCGGTAGTGATACTTTGTCCGGGGACTTTCCCCGATGGCTTGATTCACATAGGGCTACGTTCATTTCCTGCTGGACGTGCAGGTGAATTTGCGGCTTATGGCATTACTAAAAGTCTCAAACAACTGGGGCTGGAACTTGGCAGACTTAAAACTGGCACTCCAGCCCGCCTTGATGGCAGAACGATTGATTTCAGCCAGCTGGAGCCACAATATGGCGATGAGCCCCCTATCCCATTTTCCTTCATAACCGAGCATCTGGAACGCCCTCAGGTGCCCTGTTATATTACTTATACCAACCCTGAAACACACAAAATCATATTAGACAATCTGGACAAATCGCCCTTATACAGCGGGAAAATCACGGGTATTGGTCCCCGCTATTGCCCCAGCATTGAAGATAAAATCGTGCGATTTCCTGACCGCAATCAGCATCAAATCTTTCTTGAACCAGAAGGTCTATCCACCAATGAATATTATGCTAATGGAATTTCTACTTCATTGCCAGAAGAGGTGCAGCTGGCATTTATGCGCATTATCAGGGGGCTGGAAAAAGTGTGCGTTACCCGTCCTGCCTATGCTATTGAATATACTTATGTTATTCCGACTGAATTACAGCCCTCGCTGGAAACCAAGAAAATACCAGGGCTATTTCTTGCTGGGCAGATAAATGGTACCTCTGGATACGAGGAGGCTGCTGCGCAGGGTATCATAGCAGGCATTAATGCCGTGCAAAAATTACGTGGCGAAGAACCACTCATCTTGAAACGCTCTGAAGCCTATATCGGAGTTTTAATTGACGACCTGGTAACCAAAGGTACTAAAGAACCTTATCGGATGTTTACCTCAAGAGCTGAATACAGATTATTACTGCGCCAGGATAATGCTGATTTACGACTAACTGAATATGGCTACAAACTTGGTTTAATCAGCAAGGAACGCTATGAGAAATTTCTGCGATATAAAGAGCGAGTTGAAAAGGAAGTTGAACGCCTTAAAAACACTCCGCTAAAGACCACGGAAATTAATATTGAGTATCTAAAGCGCCACCAACTAAGCGGAGTGGAAAAGAGCATAACTTTAAGTAATTTTCTGGCTCGTCCAGAAGTCAAATATCACCATCTTATTGCGCTGGGATTGGCTGAGCCTTTAGGTGACCCACGTGCTGAAGAACAGGTCACTATTATGATAAAATATGAGGGTTATATTCGGAAACAGGAACAGGCGGTGGCTCAATTCAGAAAACTGGAAGAGAAAAAACTCCCACGGGAGATAGACTATAATTCTATACCGGGCTTACGTAAAGAGGCGGTTTTAAAACTCAACCAGATTAAGCCCGTTTCAGTTGGGCAGGCGTCTCGTATTTCAGGAGTTAACCCGGCTGATATCGCTGTGCTTCTAATCCATCTGGCAAAACTTGAAAAGTCACGTGGGAAAAATGAAACTAACATTGAATTTGTATAGAAATCCAAGCGGAGAAAGCGATAAGAAGAGAATATCAATTCCAGAACAAATCAGAGATATTGTCCATTTTTTGTTAATAATTTAGTTTTAAACATCAAATTTGGGGAAAATTTGCATCAGTTAAGAATTTATGCGGGTAAGTTAAAGATGAAAGGCTGTTCTTTGAAAATAAGTTTTGCTTTTACGATAAGTATTGAGTAAAAATTAAGTTTGTCAGCGCATTTAGAGTAATAGAGTAAATCTGGAAGAATTTAAGGCGGGCGTCTCGCCTGTATATTATTTTGTTAAATGTATAGCAGACATCCTGCCTGTTATTATATAGCAGGCAAGATGCCTGTCATACTTTTAAGTAATGCTGGTAAGCTAATGATGGTATTTTCAAGTTTTTTGCCTGTAAATTATGTAACAGGCAAGATGTCTGTACTACTTTTAAAGCATACGCCTGGAGCTTCAACTTGTATGCCTGTTTATTAAAGGAGATTTCTGGTAATATTTTAGAAGTATTATCTCAATTTTTGAGACAGATAAAATGCGTATCATTGGCGGTAAGCATAAGGGTGCACAGATAAAATCACGTAAAACTCTGGCAACGCGTCCACTACTTGCACGTGTCAAAAAATCACTTTTCTCCATTATCTCGCCAGAGCTGCCTGGTTCACATTTTCTTGACCTTTTTGCGGGTACTGGGGCAGTGGGCATTGAAGCCTTAAGCCGCGGTGCCAGTTTTTGTGTGTTTGTAGACCAGAATTATCAATGTGCCGAACTCATCAGAGAAAATCTTCAGCGTTTGAACTTAGTTGATAAAACACAAGTTCTTGCCAAAAAGGTCTCCAGCGCCATAAACATTTTACAGGAACAAGGACAAAAATTTGATTTAATCTTCATCGGCGCACCATATGCCACGGATTTTGCTGCCCGCACAGTAGAGCAACTAGCCAGTTCCAGTCTCCTGCGAGAAAACTCCATCGTAATAGCAGAAGTTCGCATTAGCACGCCGCTGCCTACTGATACCGGCTCGCTTCATCTCGCCCGTCAGGAAACTTACGGCGACACGGTGCTTTTTTTCTATTCGATAAAGTGCAAAGAATGAAATAAAATTGATTGCTTGGGGATGTTTATTTTAAAAACATCATTCTAATATTTAAGATTATTATTAATTAAAGCCAAACATATACACAAAATGACCTTCAAAAGTTTTCCCCAACATTTCTTTTTCAAGGACATGAAGATTTTAGCAATAGTCAGCCTGTTTTTTATTTTTCTTCTTCATTCTACCTACTATTTTGGAATGATTATTGATGATGCTTTTATCACTTTCAGGGTAGCAAATAATTTCGTAAATGGAAAGGGGTTGATATATAATATCGGAGAACGAGTTGAAGCTTATTCTAACTTTCTCTGGACGATTCTTATTTCCGCGGGAATATTACTGGGGCTTTCGCCCTTTATAACAACTAAAATCCTTGGGTTTTTATTTGCGATAATTACAGTTTATATTATCGGGCAAATCTTAAAATTACTTAATTGTAAATTCTGGATAATATGGTGTTGTTTACTTACTTTTTCACTTAATTCCTTCTACATTTACTGGACCCAATCAGGGATGGAAAATTCCCTGCATATTTTTTTATTAACCTTCGCATATTATTTATTTATCAGAAGGAATCTTTTACAAGAAAACAATACAATTGTTTTTTCTATTAATCTCGGCTTAATCGTTATTTCTCGCCCTGAAGGTGCATTATTCGTTCTGCCATACATATTATATGAACTCGGAAGAACAATTAAAATTCACAATTACAGGCAATCAATCATTTTGACCATTAAGACTTTTATTCCAACGGCTTTAATTATTGTAAGTTTTATTATATGGCGCTTAATTTATTATAATGATGTCCTACCCAATACTTATTATGCCAAGGCATGGCTTAATTTTTTACCATTGCAATATATTGCTAATTTTTTCACCTCGCCTGGATGGACATTCCCTTTACTTTGGTTTATGTTTTTCGTCTTCTCAATATTAGAAGTGAAACAGTTTAAAACTATTCTCACGATGTTATGGCTGCAGGTGTTGTGTTCTTTCTTTTTCACCTGGTATGCAAAGGGAGATTGGATGCCCAGTTTTAGATTCCTTATTCCAACATTACCATTCTTCTATATGCTCGCTGGCATAACCTTGCAAAAATTGTATGTACTGAGCAAAAGAAACTTTATCGGGCTATTGATGACTATCGGAGTAATAATAATTTTGGCAATTAATACTTTTTCGTTTTCATCCATTCACCGGGTAAAAGACACAATAGATAAGAAGCCTGATTACTGGTTTTTGAATTTCTTTAGCTCTATAACTATGGGATATGACCCTCCATTAACAAACGAATGTAATTATTTAATCCCATACTCTTATTATAAAAACGATAAGCCTTATTATATCGCCTTACCTGATGTTGGCTATCCGGGATATCTTACTTCTTTTAATGTTTTTGATTGGCAGGGGCTACCCAACAGAGAAATAGCAATGCTTTATTACAATCTTAAGAGAAATAGAGAAAGTCAGAAAGCGGCAGAACAAAAATTTTTTGAATACTTTCTTAAATATGAGCCTGCATTTGTCTTTATACTTTTTGATGACAACAATACCATTCCCCTTTATCCAGCAAAACTAATTTATGGAACAAATAGATTTAAAGAGAAATATTCCTTAATTTCTACCGCTCCATATCATTCGGGGAAAATTTCACTATTTAAACACCGGGATTTTAACGATAAAAAGTCAACTCTAACTCTCTTGATTGAATTAAAGGACAAATGTGAATTGGATTCCTTTAATGCTTATCTTCATTATAAACTTGGAGAAATATTAGAAAACTATTGGGATGAAATTGATGAGAAGCTGCGTAAAGAATGTTATCAACTATTAAAAAATAGAATGGAATTTAATTTTTATTCAAATAATAATCTTAATATCTTGCTGGCTAAACTTGAAATAAAAAACAGTGAGCTAACAGCTGCAGAAAATAGGCTATTAAGAATCGTAAGTAGAGATACAAATCAATCTTCAGTAAGTTTTTTACTTGGTACTGTATACCAAGCCAAAGGAGACTTGGAAAAAAGCAAAGAATATTTTGAGGCTGCAATTAAGGAAAAACCTGATGCCTGGACATACGCTTCTTTAGGCTGGATATATATGGAGCTTAAACAATATGACTCAGCACGGGAGCAATTTGAAAAGTCGGTGAAGCTGGAGCCCCATGAATATTTTTATTGGAATTATTTGGGCACAGTATATGAGGAGTTAAAATTGAGAGAACAGGCAGTGGAGACTTACAAAAAATCCCTGATGTTGAATTACCAGCAGGAAGAGATAAAAAACCAAGTGTTCAATATCCTTGAGACGCTTGGTGATGAGGTTAACACTTCACCAACTTACAGTCTGGCGATTGAATATTATAAACAGGCTCTGGATATAAGAGCTGACAGCAATTTGAGCCTTAAACTGGCTAAAATTTATCAGCTAACAGATAAGGATGACGAAGCAGTGAAAGTACTGGAAAAATCAATTCATAATAATCCGAATGATGCCGTAGCTTATTTTCAACTGGGCAATTTGTATGAAAAGACCGGGCAATTAGAAAAGAGTATTGAGGCATATAAGCAATCAGTAAGTCTAAAACCTGATGCCTGGACGTATGCTCGTCTGGGCTGGGTATATATGGCACTTAAACAATATGATTTAGCGCGTGAGCAATTTGAAAAGTCTGTGCAACTGGAACCTAATACTTATTTTTACTGGAATTATTTAGGAATGGCATACGGCAAATTAAAAGAAAAAAATAGGGCTGTTGAGTGCTTTGAGAAATCCTTGCAACTAAAGCCTGAACAAGATAGTATTAAAAAAATATTAGAGTCCCTTAAATAAAATCTCACACTCACCTATTCTAATTGACCTTTTTATTGACTTCTACGAGACATTGGGTACATTGGTATATTATTTATTCGCTCGAGGTGCATTTTAGTTTCCAGTCTGAATGGGCTTAAAGAGTCTAACCATATTCTTCCCGTGTTATAATGATAGTGCCACTATCGCCGAAATGGTTATTCTGGCTCACGAGGTTGCCAGAAGTATAACCGATGATTTTGAGGTGATTGTGATTGATGATGGCAGTAGTGATAGTAGTCGGCTTATTCTTGAAGAGTTGACGGAGCAATATCCGGGCACATTAAAACTGGTGTTTCATGAAAAAAACAAAGGTTATGGGGGGGCATTGCGCTCTGGGTTTGCCAATGCAACAAAGGAGTGGATTTTTTATACTGATGGCGATGCGCAATATGATGTGAGAGAGCTTACAAATCTGGTGGAAAAGGTTAGTGACGATATAGATGTGGTGCAGGGTTATAAGATAAAACGTCATGATCCTTGGCACCGCATCGTGATCGGCTTAATTTATCAGTATGGGATGAAAATACTTTTCGGATTAAAAATAAAAGATGTAGATTGTGATTTTCGCCTGCTTAGACGAAGTATCTTTGACAAGGTCAAGCTCAAATATAATACAGGAATAATTTGCCTGGAGATGGTAAAGAAAATTCAGCATTATGGATTTAAATTTGCTGAGGTGGGCGTGAGTCATTATTTCAGATTAGCCGGAAAATCTCAATTTTTCAATTTCAGAAGAATTATGCAGGTGGGGTTAGGGATTTTTAAGTTGTGGTTTGAACTGGTTATTATGAAAAGATATTAAATACTCAAGGAATTATCCTGCACAATTTTAAGTAAACTTTGAAGTTCTTTTGAAATCTACAAGCAAGTTTAATACAATAGTATTTATTATATTTTCATAAACAGTATGGAAGACAAATTTAGAGAATATTATCAGGGGAAAAAGGTATTAATCACTGGCGGTTTGGGGTTTATCGGTAGTAATCTAGCCATTAAGTTGGTGGAAGCAGGGGCAGAGGTTACACTGATTGATTCAATGATTCCGGAATATGGCGGGAATTTTTTTAATATTGAACCGATTAAAGACAAAGTCAAAGTGAATATCTCGGATGTTCGCGACCGTTCCAGTATGAATTTTTTAGTAAAAGATATAGATTGTCTATTTAATCTGGCAGGTACTTTGAGTCACATTGACAGTATGCGAGACCCCTTTACAGATTTAGAGATAAATTGTGTAAGCCAGTTGTCAATCCTGGAGGCGTGTAGGTGGAATAATAAAGACGTGAAAGTAGTATTTGCAGGAACACGAGGACAATATGGCAGAGCCAGATATTTACCTATAGACGAACGGCATCCAACATATCCGATTGATGTTAATGGCATTAATAAAATTGCCGGTGAATTGTATCATCTGGTCTATTGTCAGGCATATGGAATAAAAGCCAGCTCTCTGCGGTTGACGAATACATATGGACCGCGGCATCAAATGCGACATCCGAGACAGGGAATATTAAACTGGTTTTTGCGCCTAATTTTAGATAATCAGACGATAAAAATCTACGGCGATGGTAAACAAATCAGAGACTCAAATTATGTGGATGATGTAGTAGATGCATTTTTACTGGCGATGATGATGGAAGAAACAAATGGCGAAGTATACAACATTGGTGGGATACCGATCAGTTTAATTGATTTTATAAAAAAGGCGATTGATATTTACGGGAGTGGAAGCTATGAATTTGTGCCATTCCCACAGGAATCCAAAATAGTAGAGGTTGGGGATTATATTGCAGATTATACGAAATTCTCAAAACTAACAGGATGGCAACCCAAGACTTCATTAGAAGAGGGAATATCCAGAACAATTGAGTATTATAAGAAATATCGGCAGTACTACTGGGATTAGCAATGATTCAATTTAATGATTTGAAACTTCAATATGAGAAAATAAAAGATGAAATTAATGCAGTGATAGACCGGGTGCTGGGGTCCGGGTGGTATATTCTGGGTGAAGAGGTGGAGAAATTTGAAGGTGAGTTTGCGCAGTATTGTGGTGCGAAATATGCAGTGGGAGTGGGCTCAGGAACAGAGGCTTTACATCTGGCATTAGTTGCGCTGGGAATTGGTGCGGGCGACGAAGTTATTACTGTACCCAATACGGCGGTTGCGACTTGCTCGGCAATTTCATTTGCCAGAGCCACGCCAGTATTTGTAGATATTGACTCCAAAACCTATTTAATGAACCCCGAATTACTTGAACAGGCAATCACTCCGCGTACCAAAGCCATTATTCCTGTACATCTATATGGTCAGCTATGTGATATGGAGCAAATTATGAAAGTAGCCCGGCTCCATAAGATTCCAGTAATAGAGGATGCCAGTCAAGCCCACGGTGCTGTGTATTGGAACACCAGAGAAAATACAAATGACAAAAGGCAAAAGTCGGGAGAGAATACTGGGGGGAAAAGAGCAGGAACGTTCGGGGTTATGGGTTGTTTCAGTCTTTATCCGACAAAAAATTTAGGAGCGTTTGGTGACGCAGGGATTATAGTTACTGCTGATGAAGAGCTGTATAAAAAATTGCGGTTGTTAAGAAATTACGGACAAACTACTCGCTATTATCATATTATAGAGGGTTTCAATAGCCGACTGGATGAATTACAGGCAGCCTGTTTGCGGGTAAAACTACGCTATCTTGAACAGTGGAATGAGCGACGACGGGAAATTGCTGGAATGTATAAGAGTTTAATTAAAAATCCAGTAGTTACTTTACCCTGCGAAGCACCGGAGTCCACCTATCCCGAAGCAGAGAGACATGCCAGAGAAAATCTGGCACTCCCACTTCATCCGTATCTAAAAGAAGAAGAGATAACCGAGATTTGTGAGGCTGTTAATACTTTCAAACCATAATATTCACGCACAAAACACCACTCAATGAAAGAATACGAATATAAGGTAATGTATGAAATTGAGGATAGGTATTGGTGGTATCTCGGATTGCGTCACCTGACGGAAGAGGCTATTAAATTAATTTTGAAAGAAAGAGATGAAAAAAAACTGAGGATTTTAGATGCAGGATGTGGCACAGGTGCAAATCTGGTGATGTTCAATAAATATGGAGAGGCATATGGGTTTGATTTTTCGTTAACTGCCCTTAATTACTGCAAAAAACGTTCATTGAAAAATCTTTTCTGTGCCTCCATTGTCAGCATTCCGTTCCCGGACGACTTTTTTGATTTAGTAATCTCTTACGATGTCTTGTATTATCTGGAAGAGAAAGACTTAAAGAGAGCATTATTTGAATTATCAAGAGTATTGCGATCCGAAGGTTATCTATTATTGAATCTTCCAGCATTGAAAATTTTGAAAGGAAAACATGATCAAGCAGTACATATCAAGCACCGTTTTACAGCTGCTGAACTCGGCAGATATCTTAGTGAAAATTCTTTCAGGTATGAATGTCTTACTTATCGACTGGCTTTTCTTTTCCCTGGACTGATTATAATTAGACCAATGACATTGTTGTTAACAAAGCGCGAAACCAGTCCAGAATCCGATTTGAAACCATTACCCGAGTGGCTTAATAATTTAATACTCAAATTGCATTTACTGGAAAACAAGTTGATACTCAAACGTATTAAATTCCCGTTTGGAAGTTCTGTGTTTTGTATGGCGAGGAAAATTGGATAAAGATGCTCAATAGTAAAATAAACATAGTTGTGGGCAATCATTCAGATTTCACAAAAAAACTGCTGTTTATTGCACTAATCCTATGCCTCACTTTTATTGCCGGCAGTTTGCGGTTTTATAAGATCCATCAGAAAGGCTTATGGGGTGATGATATATCACAAGTAGAAGAGAGTCGTGCTGATCTCCCATTAAAAAAGGTAATACAGGGAGCAGCACGGCATCAAATTCCTCCGCTGGATTTCATTATATTGCATTACACTCAGAAAGCTTTTGGCAGGAGTGATTTTGTTGTTCACCTACCGGCAGCGACCTGGGGAACACTTTCAGTGCCTTTACTTTTTTTAATTATCTCAAGATTGTCTTCACTGCCTGTGGCGATATTGGGTGCAATAATTTTTGCTTTTGCACCTTCCCATATCTTTTATTCGCAGGAAGTCAGATTTTATTCACTAATGGTATTTAGCGGGTTGTTACTGATTTTTGCCTTTATATATCTACTGGAGAGGTTACAATCCTGGCGGCGATGGTTATTTTATCTG
>CAYRXI010000043.1:1012-2337 GCA_964428255.1 uncultured Candidatus Sumerlaeota bacterium | reverse complement strand
TATTTCCACCCATTTATTCCTGACGATGATAATTGCAGTGCAGGGTTTAGTACTGGGCTATATTCTGCTTAGAGAAAAGGCTAAACAGAGTCCATTATTCGTGCCTCTGCTGATAAAGGTTAGTAGTTTTATGTTCTTGTTTGTTATGCTGTTTCTTTTATATTTCTTTATAATCCTGCCATACTGGGCAAGAGTAGCACCTGTTGAAGTAAGTACCTGTAAACAAGGTACACTTATAAGCTTTTCTGTGTTATATATAAAAGTTTTAAAAGATTTATTATGGAAATATAAAACCGTTCTATTAGTCCTTTATTTTGTTGGCATAGTTAAGTTAATTTTAGAGAGAGAAATAAGAAAGACTTTTGTCGGGATATTATGTGCTGTTTTCCCTTTGAGTTTAGCGTTACTTTTTACTCTGCAAAACTTCAGACCAGAAGAGATACCTCACCGATATTTTATTTTTGTTCTGCCATTATTGATAATTAGCATTATTTCTGGAATTGAAGAAATTGTGCGATGGCTTACCAGAATTTTTTCCAGAACCACGAAGATTAGCCGTGTGCCGATTCCAGCCATTTTTTATACACTATGTTTAGTGATTTTGCTACCCCCTGCAGTAAAAAAGGTCAGGAATCAAACTTCATCTTCAATGATAACTAACTGGAGTAAAATAGCTGAGTTTATTATGAAAACTATGAGTGAGAAAGATTATATAATTATGGACCCTATCTGGCAGCCTCGGGAGTTTCTAGCGCGATATTTGAATGAAAATTTAGAAAAACGCCAGTTTCAAATAAAAGAATTATTTAGAATTGATGTAAAGCAGGCAAAATCTTTAAGAGTTGCAGGCGCTAAAATTTGCTTGATTTCATACTGTCCTATTAAATTCCCACCTCACTATAAATTGACCGAGACCAAAATCACAAATAAATATCTATACACTGGTTTATTCCCTGAAAATCCCAAAGATTTTTTTCTGTTAGTATTAGACACACAGATAAAACATGCACCAGATGTCACTTACAATGATTGTCGCCCCACTCTTTATAACTACAGGTCATTACTCCACGAGCTGAATAATGAACTTGAAAAAGCAATTCAAGATAGTCTAATGGCAGTTAAGTATAATCCCCGAGAACACTGGCTAAACACACGACTGGGCTTATTATATCTCATGGCAAATAAAGAGGAAGAAGGATTCAAATATCTGGAAAAGGGGAAAATTTTGGCTGAAGAATATAATCTCGATAAAGAGACAAGAATTAACATGCTAAAAATGCTGGCAGAACAAGCCTACTGGTATAATAAATTTGATCTGGCAAAAA
>CAYRXI010000043.1:0-1002 GCA_964428255.1 uncultured Candidatus Sumerlaeota bacterium | reverse complement strand
CGAGATAATTGCTCTGGATAGAGAAATTCCTTCAGCGTATTATTTCTTAGGGTTATTGGCTTTACGAGAGGAGAAATATACAGAGGCAATAAATAATTTCAAAATGGCAGTGCAACTTAAACCTGATGATGCTGAATATCATTTCCAGATGGCAGAGGCATATCGTCTGGCGGGGAGAAATACAGTGGCCGTTACAAATGAATATAAGGAAGCTCTTCGGCTGGAATCTGACAACAAAGTCTTTCAAGAAGCCTTGACTAATATAAAACAGGAGCCTGGCTGGAAGGAAATAGCTGAGTTTATTGGAGGGAGACTTAAAGAAACTGATTATATAGTGGATGCGGCAGGAGGCGAAATGGCTCAATTTATTTCAGAGCATTTGGATGAAAAATCTATCAAACGATTATTTCAGTTTGCAGAACTATTAGAGATAGATTCCAAGCAGGCAAAAAATTTGAATGAAATGGGAGTTCAGCTATTTCTAATTTCATTCTGTCCACTGCAGTTTCCTCAGCATTATGGGTTAACTGAACAAAAAATGATTAACGAATATCTTTACTGGGGAGGGTTCCCTGAGAATATATCAGAATTCTTGTTATTTGTATTAGATTCACAAATAAAGTACACGATAGAACTTGGTTATAAGACAGGCATTCAAACATTATATTATTATCGGTCATTGGTTTATGAACGATACCATGAAATAAGCAAGTCCATTCAAGATAATGAACAAGCAATAAAGCTAAATCCAAAAGATTTCTGGCTGCATATACGATTGGGATTACTTTATCTTAAGGCTAATCAAGTAGATGAAGGGTTTTCTTACCTGGAAAAGGGGACAATGTTAGCCGAAAAGCAAAAGATAAATAAAGAAGAGCTGATAAATATTTTACAAACTTTGGCTGAACAAGCCTACTTATATAGAAAATATGAGCTGGCAAAAAAGACATTCGCTAAAATTCTGGATATTGATAATCAAAAAGATTCAGCACATTATTATTT
>CAYRXI010000042.1:20757-22572 GCA_964428255.1 uncultured Candidatus Sumerlaeota bacterium | reverse complement strand
ATATGTATTGGGGGACAATAGTTTGATAAGTGCTGATAGTAGAAAGTGGGGCGGGGTGCCAATAGAGAATATAAAGGGCAAAGCCTTTTTCCGTTATTATCCCTTCCACAAGATGAAATTCATAAAATAATTTTACCTCGCTCCCGGCAACCAGTTAAGCTTGCTCAATATAGATATTAAAAGATAGGCCTTAGATTTATTTTTGCATTATTTCAGGAATCAGTAGTAATTTTAATGAATAAATCAGAATTTTTCGCGCGTGGCGCCGAGTTCATGTCGCGTTTTTGGCCTGGGGTTAAGGAGCCAAAACGCAACGAGGCTTTATTTATCTGCCTTCTGGAAGGCATTTGTGCCACCATCCATGCCGTCTTCATCACCGGCAAATTCTTCATCGGCTATTTATTAATGCTGGGTGCCAATCCTTTATTTCTGGGATTAGTTAACTCTTTGCCCTTCTTTTTCCAGGGTTTTCAATTCCTCTCTGGCTATCTGATGAATGCAGTAAGGTCTCGCATCAAAGCTGCTTTCTGGGGCTCGGTGCCCGGACGTCTACTCTGGTTAGTGGCAATAATACTGCCCTTTTTGCCCATTTCCTTCTTCTGGAAAATTGTTATCTTTATTATTATGTACGCCCTGTATAATAGTTTAATGGTAGTGTCAGGTAATGCCTGGTTATTATGGATGAATGAGGTTGTGCCTCTCAGTGTTCGCGGACGCTATATTGCTACACGTAGCGCTGTATTTCTGGTAATTGCCACTGTTGCAGATTTGTTAGGCTCAAGATTGCTTGATTATTTTCGTGCAATCAACCAGGAGCCAGCAGGTTTTGCCCTGTTATTTATTATCGCCTCAATTTTTGCCGCCATCGGTGGCTGGTTACTCCTCAAACAATGGGAACCCCCCTTTCAAAAAGAATTAGTAATTAAACCGACCACCATCCTCAGGCATCTGAAAAAAGAGCGTAATTACCTCAATCTGATTTACTTTTTTGGCTTCTGGAATTTTGCAATCGGGCTTCCCTCGGCTTTCTGGTCAACACATATGCTAACTAATTTGAAAATGACTTATAGCCACATCTGGACATATTCATTGATAGTTACCATCGCCGGTTTTGTAGCGTCTTTCTTCTGGGGAAGGCTGATGGACCGAACTGGCAACAAGCCGATTTTAATGCTTACAGGCTCAGTAATAATAACATTTCCCTTGATCTGGCTTTTTCCAACGGCACAAAATTGGTCTATCCTGTATTTTGAAGCAGCACTAAATGGTATTTTCTGGGTAGGGTTTAATACCGCAGGATTCAACTTACCGCTCATTCTGGCACCACTTGCAGGAAGGCCACAATATATCGCAATGTTCGCCACGGTCTCTGGAATGGCGTTTGGAACAGCATCACTGGCTGGTGGACTTATTGCACAATTTCTAAGCGACTTGCAAATACCGCTACTGGGGCAAACATTTGTGAATTATCACTTTTTGTTTATAATGTCCAGTTGTTTACGCGTTGTTGCATTATTTAGCTTACAGAATATACAAGAACCAAGTGGTAGAACGGTCAATCATCTGGTGCAGGAGATTGGGGCAGGTGTGCAGAAAGCAAAATACGTTGGGCGACAGGTTCTATTTCTGCCTTATCAGTGGTTGCGCAGAAAATAAATATGAGTAATATATAAATTAGTTTACTTAATGATTACAGCAAACATAAACATAGCAGGACAGAGAAAATGAAGATTGGAATTTTTGGGGGAACCTTTGACCCCCCACATTTAAGCCATATCCTTGCCTGTCACTACGTTCTGGAGACCACAGAGATAG
>CAYRXI010000042.1:16218-20747 GCA_964428255.1 uncultured Candidatus Sumerlaeota bacterium | reverse complement strand
CATTCCCTGTTATCTGCACCCATTCGGTAAAGTGTGTGTATCTTTTGAACATCGGCTGAAAATGTGTCAGTTAGCAATGCACCGACTCAAACCAGCCGTGGAGGTTCTGGATATTGAAGGAAAACGCGATGGTATTAGTTATACTATTGATACAGTGCGAGAATTAAAATCTCAATATCCGCAAGACGAGTTTACTTTAATAGCCGGCTCTGATATCTTAGAAGAAACACATAAATGGAAAGATTTTGCCGAGTTACAGAAACTGGTAAAAATTCTTATCTTACCGAGAATAACGGTTGATACCCGCTCAGAAATAAACACCACTGCAAAATTTTTCCTGCCAGATATTAGCAGTACTATCGTGCGGAATAAGTTACGAAATGGGGAATCTGTGGACGAATTTATATCACGCTCTGTGCTTGCCTATATTAAACAACATAATCTATATTAAAAGAATAAGGATTGGAATAGAAAGGAACCAAATAGAGAATTGGCACTATTGGAGAAATTTGAAAATTTACAATATTTTTGTAAAACTTAAACCAAAACAAACATTTTACATTTGACGGATGTCTATTTTGTAAATAGTCTAAATAAATCTTTTTTTAAACTAAGGATTTTGATGCAATTTAACAAAATAAAGATAATCTTAATCGTTACGCTCACCATTTTAATTTTGGGGGCTCTGGTACAGGCACAGGATGAAGTAGACGAAATTGTGAATAGATTGCTCCAGCAGAAAAAAAACGGTAAGAACGTAACCGCGAATAAACCAGCCGATATAAGCAGTGACCATCTGGAAGGAGCAACGCAACAGACCTGGGAATTTATCGCTGAGGGTAGTGCTGCACTTTCACCAGGAATGGACAAAACAGTGGTCAGAGAACAAGCCATCCGTGATGCCTTGCGTAACGCAGTTGAACAGGGAGTAGGCATCTTTGTGGGCAGTACCACACTGGTTCGCAGTCATATGGTGGACTTTGATAAAATTTTCACTCAGGCAGCCGGTTACGTTCGCAGATATAATGTTATCAACGAATGGACAGATAATGGAGTATTTCGCGTAAAGGTGGTAGCTGAAATTGGGATGGGAAAATTGCAATCAGACTTGATGGCAGTGGAGACTTTCAAAAGTCTGGTTGACTACCCAACAATAATGGTCATTGGCAAAGAAAGCATTGATGGCAGTCTTGCCGAGAATAGTCGTCTGGCACAAACAGCAATTGAAAGTATGCTTACAGAAAATGGCTACGATTTAAAAGACCGCGCACAAATTGAGGCGCTGAATATTGATAAAATAAAACAGGCAACTTCTCCCGAAGAAATATCTGCGGTTGCGCGTAAATTAGGAGCGGATATAATTATTGATTATGACGCTGAAGCTACTTTTGCTGGTGAAGATAATATATATGGAATGAGAACTTTCTTTTATACTGGAGTTGTGAATTATAGAGTTATAAAAGCCAGCACCGCCCGCAACATAATAGCCGGTTCAGTGCGTGTAAGAAGAGGTGCGGAGGGACGTCCCAGTGCGGCACAGGCAGCATTGCACTATGCAGGTAAGTCTGCCGGCGAAAAATTAAAAGCAGAAATACTACGCTCCTGGGCGAGTGAAGTTCTGGAGCAAGGGGTATGGATTGAAGTGAAAATAGCTAATGTGGATTATGATACGGCATTTGCGTTTACAGAAACAATACAGAAATGGCGCAACATAAATGCAGTTCGGAAACCCAACTTTTCGCAAAATACAGCAATTTATCAAGTAAGAGCTAATATGACAGCTCCCACCCTCGCCCATCTCTTATCTACTCAGTCTACTCCGCAAATAAAAATTGATGAAGTTACACAGAATTCCATCAAGGCACGCTGTATAAAAAAGAGCCCTTAATGGCAATCCCCGGTATATACCTTCAAAACTGATATTGGGCTTCTCTTAGCTATTGCGTGGAATTAGTGTATTGAAGGATGTAATTTTTCAGAGTTCTACCATAACGGGTAAACTTGCCTTCCCTGTTCAAAAAGGCATGCTTGGTCTCGCCTGTAGTAAGTATCTCCCCAGTCTCTTCCCTGTATATTTTATAGGAAAAAGTAATGCTAATTTCAGTAAGTTCTAATATGGACGTTTCAATGCGCAATAAGTCGTCATAGCGTGCTGGAGCTTTGTAATTGCAAATACAGCGGCTGACCGGCAAATATACACCTTGTGCCTCAACCTGGCGATAAGGCAGACCGATTTTTCTCATCAGTTCTGCACGCCCAAGCTCAAACCAGACCAGATAATTAGCGTAATAGACAAATCCCATCTGGTCGGTGTCTTTATAGAGAACCCGAACATATGTTTTATCAGAAATAATTGGTTGATGCTGTTTGTTATTGTTCATAAATCTCGCAGTTGATTAGAGTTTTTAAAATACTCAAAAGGATTAAAAAGTGAGAAATGCAGAGATAATAACCCGATTATTTATTCCCGGAATTTTTCCTTTTCTTATCAATATATTCAATGGCGCTTTCAATCGCTTTGAAGGAAGAGCGTTGTAGCTCTGCCCGATTCAAAATTTTGCGAATCTCCACATCCGCAGGATTCCGATGTAGCAACTTTTGACAGATTTCAATTCCACGCTGCAGCTCTCCCTTATCAATAAATATCTTAGCGGCGGTAGCCAGTTGTTTATAGGCTTCTTCAGGTTTTCCGAGCTGCTCATAAATCTCAGCCAGTTTACAGCGAGCAAGCGCATTCTGTGGATTTAGCTCCAGAATGGCAAGATAGTTATTAATCGTATCTTTAAAAGGTTCTTCACCAGGCGCTTCCACTGGTGGGAGTTTTTCCGCAGGAGTAATTCTATCCAGTTCATCCAATACCGGACTTACTACAATTTTCATTGAAGCAGTAAGCTTTTCCAATTTCTCCTTAGCTACTTGATTATCAGGCTGGAGCTTAATTATCTTCTGGTAGAGTTTTTCTGCCTCCTCTAATTTATTCTGTTTAATCAATAAGTCTGCCAATTCCAGATACTCATCTATAAGTTCTGTCTCCATTCCAAATTGTAGATTGGTATCAATATAGTTATGATGAAATTCAATATTATTAGGCTGCAGGTGAATAAGTTTTTTATAAAGCTTTGAGGCTTCTTCTGGATGGCCTTCAGCGACATAAATCCGGGCTAAAGTTTTATAATCTTCAATCAAGTCATCTTCTGTTCCCAGTTGTAAATAGGTATCAAATAAATAACTCCACGCAGTAAAATTGGTGGGTTGTAAGGAGACAATTCGTCGATATTCACGTTCTGCCAAATCAAGGAATCCAAGTCTAACAAAAAGGTCAGCCAGCGCGAAGCTATCTGTAACAGCTTCATTAATACGCCCCAGAGCAGATAATTGTTCAATTATTCTTATTCGTGTATCAGTATCTTCGGGATGAATACTGACGATTTTGCGGAGAGTATTGAGTACGAGTTCTGTATTACCTTGCTCGGCAAAAAGTTGTGCTGCATATTTGATTTCTTCTACAGCACGCCCTTTTGTGTTGAGCAATAATAGAACATCAGCCAGTTTTAAATGCAATTCTGCCTGACGTGGTAAGACACTAGTAACTCTTTGCAATATTTTTTCAGCATTTCGCAAATCCCCGCTTTGCATATAAATATCTGTGAGCTGGTCTACGATTGGTAGAAGTTTATCCAGTTCCTTGCGATTGATAAGGAATTCCATATAATTTTCCAGCACTCTTACATTCTGCGGGGCGATTTTCAATAAGCGCTGAAAGGTTTGCTCTGCTTCTAAAAATGCTCCGCGTTTTACAAATTTCTGAATCAAATTCAAATGATCATCAATCAGCTCCAGTTCAGCACCGAAGCGTGAATACACGTCTATATAATCCTGAATGGCGCGAGTATCATCAGGCAGAATTTCACTGATATGTTTATAGATGCTGGCAGCTTTTTCCAGTTTATCCATCCGAATACAGATCTCCGCCAGCTTCCTCCACTCCACAACGGCATCTATAGACCGATTAATTTTTTCTAAGAATTGAGCGAGTTGTTCACGAAAGTTTATTTCATCGGTGAAAGTCTTAAGCGCCTGCTGTAAAACAGAAATGGCTTTCTCAGTTCGGCGTTGAGCAACCAATATTTCTACCAGCTCTTTAACCACTTTTCCTGCAGTTTCAAGATTTTTCTCCTGAATGGAAATCTGTAATAATAGCTCCCGTGCAGTGATATTATTCGGGTCAAGAGCAATGACTTTATCAATTACTTGCAGAGCTGTGTCTAACTGGTTTCGGTTAAGCAATATTTGTGCTAACTCTAAATATTGACGAACTGCCATTTCCGGGATTTTATTCTGCAAATACAGCTGCGCTACTTTGTCCCTGACCTGCATATCATCCGGCGCAATTGTTAATAAATCTTGTACATATTTTTCACTTTCATTCACCAATCCTTGCTCCAGGGCTATACTGATAACAGTCAACATTTCCTGTATATACTCATTGAGATTTCCCTGGCGAAGATATAATAGTGCCAGACTGCGCC
>CAYRXI010000042.1:4593-16200 GCA_964428255.1 uncultured Candidatus Sumerlaeota bacterium | reverse complement strand
GGCAGTTAATCGCTGATGCAAAGGTAATGAGTCAGGATGGAGTTTTACGCCTTGTATTAATAGTTGCTCCGCTTTTTCTACTTCTTCTCTCTGCTGATGATAGTCAGCGAGCCAGAGCAGTTGTTCTAAGGCTTTCTCTTTGTTCTCAAGAAAGAGATGGATTTCAAATAGACGCTGATGGGCGGCTAAATTATCTGGATTAAGACTGATTATGCGTTCATAAGTCGCAGCTGCCTCAGGAATACGATTATTGGTTTCATAAAGCTGGGCTAAAATGGAAAGGTGTTCAGTGGCATGAGCTGTGTCACCTTTCTGCAAGAGAAGATTAATAATGTGTTCTCGCTCCTCAAAGCGACGTACAGATAGATTAAGAGCCTCCTCCAGATAGGTTATAGCCTGGTCTAAATTCCCTTGCTTCTCCTCTAATTTTGCCAGTAAGGCTAATTCTGTAGCTGCTTCCTCAAATCGGTGTAGTTTTTTGAGCGCTTGAGCATGCAAGGTCAGGGCTTCAATGTCTTCGCTATTTAATTTTATAAAAGTTTCAGTAATTTTTAGTGCTTTCTCTGCTTCATCCTTAATATCAAGATATAGTTTGGCCGCCTGTAACTGGAGCTGATGATTTTTATCCAGGTCACCCTGTTGTTGATATAGTCTACCAAGTGCGATTAAATTATCTACATATTGAGGACGAAGACGCCTGATTTGCTCACGTTCAATTATTGCCTGGTCTATGTTTTTCTGTTTAAGATATGTATCCGCTAATTTTTCATAGATATTAATCGCACTTTCATTCTGGTCATTTTGTTCATAGTATTTTGCCAGTCTATGTTTTAAGTCTATGTTGTCTGGCTCAATTTTGGCTATTTCTTCTGATACTTCAATCGCTTCAGTGATTGCTCCTTGAGTGTCATATAATTGTAGCAATTGATTTGAGACTTCAACAAATGCTCTGGTATCATTTAACTTAACCAGTATCGGTCTAATTTTAGTAAGTGCAGTTAGATTTTCAGGGTCAATTTGAAGGATTTTTTGATAAATCTCTCTTGCCCTCTGCCACTCGCGAGTTTGCGTCAACATTTCCGCCAGAGACACATACTCTTTAATAGCGTCAAAGAACTTCTTCTGGTTTTGTAAAACTTCTGCCAGAATTTCCCGAATAGCATAATTAGTAGCATCCAGCTCCAGTGCTCGGTAACAATATTTTTCAGCAGTTTCATACTTCTCGCGTTCATAAAACATCTTTATCAGTGTCTGTAATTGAGACAATGCAGCTGAGACAAGCCCAAGACCGAGGTAAATTTCTACAAGCTCCTGGCGAGCATTTAAATTATCCGGCTGTAACTCCAGAATTTTTTCAAAACATCTGGCAACACTCTCTTTCTCGCCTAGCTGTTTATATATTTCTGCCAGTGTAAGATATTCGCCCACAACCTCATCAATTCGGCCTAACTTCATCAAGATATTGATTCTGTGATTATGAAGTTCAATATTATCAGAAAAATCCTTTAGCGCTTCGTCACAAATAGTTAAGGCATTAACAAGGTCATTCTGCTTAATAAAAAATTCTATGTCTTTAAAATATTTGTCCAGAGCCTCTTTGACAAAGTGGTGTTTTAACAGGAGTTTTGCTGCTTTAATAATGTGTGGGGGGGAATCCGGAACCAGATTGATTATATTTTTGCAATGACCAACCCCCTCTTCTTTCAAGCCACAGGTAAACAACAATTCACATAAGGAGAGTGATTCTTCAGCCGCCTCGGTTGTAGCACCCTGTGCCTGCCAGAGCTCAAGAATTTTCTCTCGCACCGTTATATCCTGTGGCTGTAAGGCTTTTATGCGATTTAAAACTTCAATAGCACGGTCAGCCTTCCCCAGCTCAACATAACGTTCACTCACACGAAAGTATTCCTGACAAGCTGCGGTAATATTGCCCTGAGCTTCGTAAAGTTTACCTAATCTTTCACCGATAGCAATGTCATTGGGGTCAATTTCAACGATACGGATGAAATATTTTTCGGCAGCGGCAAGTTCATTTCTTGCCAATGCCATCTCACTCAATTGAGCAAATTCCTGCTTTGCCTTTTCCGGTGCATTGGTCTTTAAATATAGCTCAGCCAGTTGTTCCCGACATTCAGTATTTTCCGGATTCAATTCTTTTACTCGGCTATAGGCGTCAATAGCCTTATCCCATTGTGCTTCTTTCTCGTATTGTGAGCCCAGAACAGCGAAATGATATGTAGCATCTGCAAGTAAATTCTCAGCTGCAAATTTCTCTGCCAATTCCCGACGCAATTCCTTTCGTTCGGGTTCCAATTCTAAAACTTTTACCATTAATGGGATATTCTCGCGCTCTCGTCCCTTAGCTGAATGCTGTTCCATCAGTTGTAAATATGTTTTCACCGCCTCAGTCTTATTCCCTTGCTTTTCCTGTATCTCGCCCAGTAGCAAATACGGCTCTTCTCGTTCTGGCATTAATTCAATCAGGCGACGATAAATTTTAATGCTTTCTGCCAGTTGGTTTTGGCTGCTGGAATATTTGCCAGCTAACAGTAATTTTTCATAGGCTGAGTTATGCTCACCGCTCTTATAGTATAGTTCACCCAGGTGAGTTAAAATCGGGATATCAGAGGGGGATAATTTATGTGCTCTCTCTAATACAGTAATAGCCTCAAACGTATCTCCTGCTGTCGTTTCTAATAAATTAGCCACCCGGCAGAGTTCATTTTTCGCTTCCTCCAGACTCCCTATTTTTTCTAAGTATCCAGCGAACTCAATCCGCAGATTATAATTCTCAGAGTCCTGAGTAAGTGCCCAGCGATATTCGTTAACAACTGCAGGGGAGTCATATATTTTTAGTGCAATGTCAATAAGACCTCTTAGTTTGGGTCGTATACTTTCAATTCCTTGTTGTTCTTTTAATAAAAGTATCTGGCGACGCAAGGAAGATATATCATTAGGACGAATAGAGAGAATGCGGTCAAGCACAGCTATTGCATCATCATAGGCTTTATTTCGCTCTAAAATGTCTGCTATCTGGCTTAGCTCTTCATTAGCTTTAGTTTCTTTTGACGATAACAGATACAACTCAGCCAGATGTCTTCGGATATTTATATTATCCGGTCTAAACTCCAGAATACGTAAATCAGTAGCAATAGCAGTTTCCAACCGCCCCTGCTGTTGATAAAGACGCGCAAGATTAAATAAGACCATCTCAGCTTTTTCCAGCTGCTTTAGTTGTAAATATGCTGAAGCGAGCGACTCTAAAACTTCCACATCTTCAGGTACCAATTGAGAAACAGATTCCAGAGTTTCGCTGGCGGATTGGAAGTCCTGTTTTTCAGCAAAAATCTTTGCTAATTGCTTCAGGTAATTTGTGGTTTCTGCGGTTTTGTTAAGTTTTTTCGTGAGCTGAGCGCCAAGTTTTAAGGCTTCTAAATTTTCAGGCTGAGAGGCTAATGCAAACTCTATTAGTTTCAATGCATGTTCGTCTTTGTTCTGCTGTTCAAGTGTTGAAGCAGTACGAATTAAATACTGCAGAGCCAGAGCTTCCTGTTTTGAGGCAATCAAACGCTCAGTCAGGTTAGTTACAATGTCCTGGAAATTATAAAGAACGGGAAAAGCTTCGTCCAGAAGTGCCTGTAGCTCTTTTTGCTTGGCTCGTCGTGTAAGCTGTAGTTCAAGTAAGTCTGCCCATTCACACGCTGCTTTTTCTAATTGATTAATCTGTGCCAATAAATGAGCCAATTCTTTTCTTATAGATTCATCCGTCAAAACAAGGAGTTTCAATTTTTCCAGAGCAATAGCGGCTTGCGTCAAATCGTTTTTTGCCTTGTAAATTTTCACCAGTCGTTTGTATTCATTAATTGCTTCATCCGTTGAGTCAGTAGCAAGATATAGTTCTGCCAGACTTTCAAGTACTTGTGGATGTTCTGGTGCCAATTTTTCTGCTTTCTTTAAATACTGCTGTGCAATTTCAAATTGCTTGGCAGCCACATTTTTCCGGCTTGCTTCCAGTAAAAGAGAAATTGCATCAACAATTTTATTAAGTCGCTGATAAACTGAAAGGAGCTCATCCATAGCTGGTGTTAAGGCTGGATTGAGCTCTAAACATTGCTGGAGTGCTTCTATAGCTTCCGCAGTTTTATTTTTCTGCAACAATTGCGAGCCCAATTTCCAGTATTCTTCAGCTGCACCAAGATTATCTCCTCGTTTGAGCAATAACCAGGCGAGATTTCGCCGCACCTCCAGCTGCTGGTCATCAAGTTCCAGTAATTTCCTGTAAATAGGCTCATTGTCATCCTCTCGTCCTTGTTCACGTCTGTTTGAAGCCAACCGCAGATAGTATTGTTTTGCAGTAACCTTATCACTATGTAAAGCTGTCAGCCGTGCCAATTGTTCCAGTGCTGATTCATCGTTGGGCTCCAGACGTATAACCTGCTGAAGTTTAGCTAACGCTTCATTTTCAAGACCCAGGTGGAGAAGTGTTTGAGCTGCTGACCAGTAAAATCTGGCTGCATTGTGCAGCTCTCCTTTTTTCTCATAAATTCTGGCGATAAAATCATCTATGTTGTAATTATCGGGTTCATATGTCTTTAAAGTCTGAAGAGTAGCAAGTGCCTGGTCATATTCTCCAAGGTCTTCGTAAAAAGTCTTTGCCAAAGTATGCAATTCTTGGATTGCCAGTTCATTTTTACCTTTAGCAAATAAATAGTCAATTAACTCGCGGCGTATTTCAGTGAGTTTGCGGTCTTTGTTTAGTACTTCATTATAATGCTGAATAACCACATTTTCCGATTGAGTGCTTTGTGATAAGAGTTTTAATCCCTGTCTATAGAAAGGCAGCGCTGAAGCCAATCCCTCTGTTTTAAAGAGGAGATTTGCATATTCAAACAATAGCTGAAATGACTTCGGGTCTATTTCCAGAGCTTTCTCCAGACAGGCTATGGCACCGATTGTATTGTTTTGTGCGAGAAATGTATTGGCAGCATTTTGATAATGAGCTATCGCATCACTAATACGATTCAAATGAACGTTTGCATCTGCCAGCAAGATTAAGGCTTCAGTGTCCTGCGGCTCAAGCGATAGAATTTCCGTCGCCACCTCAATTAGTTGTTCCCATTTTTCCTGGCGTGCATGTGAATTCAGCAAGCGACGCAGAATGGAAATTGCCTTTGTGGGTTGAAGAGAGATTTTATAAAAATTAGCCAGTTCGCGATTTACTGATTCATCCTGCGGTGCAAGTTCTAAGGCTTTGTTAAGATACACCTCGGCACCGGCAGTGTCTGACTTTCCTAAATACAAAGTGGCTAATTGCAGATAAACACTTACTGCCCTGTCAGACTGATTTAACCGCTGTAAAGTTTCAGCCTTTGCTGCCAGCAACTCGAAATCATCAGGAGAAATCTCAAGTGCGGTATTAATTAGCTGAAGAGCATTATTATACATTCTCTGATTGAGATTTGTTTTAATGACCTGCCGTAGCTGCTCTACAGCTTCTTTTGCCAGATTATATTTTAGATAATTATCAACAAGGCGTTGAAGGAGTTCCTGATCTTGTGGTGCAAGTGCTAGTAATTGATTAAAGATTTTGTTCGCTAAATTAAATTGGTTCTGTTGCAGCAATAATTCAGCCAGTTCAATGCCTTCGGAGATGGCTCTGGAGCTTTCGCCGGTCTCGCAATATAGATTAAACAGTAAATCGCGAAGTTCTACATCTGCGGGGAAAAGGTTTTTGCCTTTTTGTAGAATTTCTATCGCCTGAGATTCCTGGTCAATTTCCATATACAAATTGTATAAAACTTTTATCTGTGACAGGACTTCTTCCAGGCGATTTTCTTTGATTAATATTTCAAGCAGAAGTTCGCGCCCAGCAATAGAATTAGGATTGATGCCAAGGAGCTGTTGAATATATTCTTCTGCCAGAGGCAAATCGTCCTCTGCAAGTGCCAGTTTACTTAATTCAAGAAGCTCTCGCTCTGCCAGAATATGATCGTGAAGTTCCAGATAAACTTCTACCAGTAATTTACGCGCTTCTCGGTGTTCTGGCTGGAGTTGCTTAATACGATTGAGACTCTCCCGGGCTGCAGGTAGATTTTTTTCTTCCAAAAGAAGTTTGCTTAATGCCCAGTACTGCTCAATTGCTAAATCAAACTTGCTCTGAGCTTCTAAAAGTTGTGCAAGTTTCAACCTAACTTCCGTATTAGCTGATTCTAATTCCAGTATCTTTTTATATAAACCTATATTTTCTGTTAGGCGATTTTCGCTTTCTCGTTTTTTTGCCAGTCGTTGATACCACTGTAGTGCCTCGGGCTTTTTACCAGCTTTTTCATACAGGATAGCCAGACGATACATACCGACTTCGTTGCCCGGGTCATTAGCCAGGATATTACGTAAAATCAAATCTATGGCTGGTTCAATTTCTTCTTTTTCAATAAGTAAATCCACCAGAATAATATATAGTTCAACTGCTCGTTTTATCTCCTGATTTGAGACAAAGATTTCTGCCAGCTGTTGATGCGCCTCAATATTTTTATCATCCAGTTCAATTGCTTGTTCTAATAATCCCAGGGCTTGTGGTATCTGAAAGGTTTGGATTTTCTCCTTTGCCTGACGGGTATACTCCCGGCTCAATTCGCGCAAAGGCTCCTGGTCAATATTGATGTTTAATTTTTTGGCAAGCACTAAGGCTGCTCGTAACTGGCTCAAATTTTGAAGGCGGGCAAACAGGTCAATTAATTTTCCCCCCTCATATCCAGGGCAGGTACGCAGGGTACAACGATAGCTCTTTTTCGCGACATCTATTATTAAGGAACGAAATTTAGTTTCCTTATGTAACGGACAAAAGGCTTTGACGGTCTCCATTACGGTTTGAACTTTATCCGGATAGTAGTTAATTTCCTGGAGCAGCCACGGAACATCAATCCGCTGATTAACTTCATCTACAATTTTTTGTTGCGCTGGCAGTAATTCCATTAGCCTCTCTATCCAAATTAATCTAAAATGAGATTAAAAAATCCCCTCTTTTAAACATCAAGAAAAATTTCTCTGAGGGGATATTATTAAACTTTAGAAACGAATTGACTTTTTATAAACAGGTAATGCGGATGTTATCAATTTTCAGCACGCCAGTAGTAGCCAGGTTGTCCCGAATGCTGATAGTATTTAAAACTCTTGGATTGTTTGAGAGTCGCCCCCGGTTTGCCACAAGTTTATCATCAATAAATCCATCTACAGTTCCTTCATTTAAGTCAATAATATATCTAATACGGCGCCAGGTACCGAATAAATAAGGCACTGGTTCACCATGAATACGCAAACTTGGTGCTGTCTGTGCTTCGGTGCGATGAATAATGGTATGAATTGATTGACGGAAATCACCGTCCTTCTCTATGTAGACACCCAAGAGATATTTATTTTTCTCATCACAGCGCAAATCAAATTCTATCTGAACCGTGCCTCTGGCATCCGGGAAACGACAGGAATAAAAAGCACTGCCAGCTCCGCTTTTCTTCTCGTACTTCAAACAATGAGTAGAGTTCGGTGCCGGGGTCTCATCAGTGACAACCAGCGTAGCATAATCATATCTATTTGCCCAGCCTTTTGGTGGTTGTCCAACTACTTCGTCATCAAAGTTTTGTTCAAAAATAATCTGTCTGCCTTCTACCACTTTAGCAAGTGGGGCTTCCGGTTTAGGAGCGACTTCTTTTTGTATCTCAGGAGAAGGCATAGAAATTATTTCTGTTTTTTCTTTATCTAAAGAAGAAGTAGCGGGTTCTAATGCTGGAGAAACCACCTCTTTTTCTTTAACTTCTGCTGGTTTTCTCTCGGTGATTATTTGAGGTTCTACTATCTCGGGAGTTATCTGAACCTGTTTGGTTTCCTGAGTAGAGATATCAGTCTTTATTTCCGGCGCCATCAGTGAATCCAGTGAAACCAACTCGGGGATTTCCTCTGTAGTTTTTTCTGCTGGTGATTTGACCTGTTCGGTTTCAGCAAAAAGTGTATCCAGATCACCAATTACAATTTCCTCTTCTGCTTGTATTGATGCTTTAACTGGCTCTGCCTCTTTTACGAGCGGAATCTCACCAATTAGCTCCTCTACTTCTTCTGCTTTGGGTTTAGAAGGATTAGCCTCAGCGAATAGTTCTTCCTCTGCTGTAACAAACATCTCACCCGGTGCCTCTTGTTTTTCCTTACCGGTAGCTGCAGAAGGCATTGCCTGTCTTTCTTCAACGGATGGGGTCTTTTCAGCAAAAACACTCTCTAATTCTTCCTTTACTGCAGCACTCGGAGCTGTGGCGACGGTTGTAGATGGAGTAGTTGTGGCGGCGGGAGTAAATTTGGGCTCTGTTTCAACTGGAGAAGTTTTTTCTGGTAATTCCAGCTGCCGCCCTTCGCCCAGTTCCATTAATGGTTTCAAGGCAATTTCTTGAACCTGGCGTAAAAGTTCTCTATCACGTTTTTTGGTTCTCCACATTACCAGCATCACCACAATCAACATAGCTACAATTAATCCCACTGCCACATAACCAATCATCTCCAGCCGTTTAGTCTTGGCTTGTTCTTGCATTTGCAAGGCACGTTGCTTGTCTTTTAATTCACCAATCTTTCTGGCAGCCTCTTGATAGTCAATGCTGGTCGGGTCGGTCTTGGACTTAACAATTTCCCACGACGAAATAGCTGCAAGAAAATTGCCCATCCGCTCATATTCTTCTGCGCTACTGCGCGCCTGGGCTATTTCTTTTTTGAATTTCTCTTCTAAGAAGTCCTGCCCCTCAAACTTTACATTTTTTCTTCCCATCTCAACTGCTCGGCGTTTCAAATCAATCTTGGCATTGGTAGGATCCATCCTTTCTACTTCAACCAGTAGTGCAAGTGCTTCTTCCCATCTCTGGCTATCTATGGCGCGATCAACATCCATAAGCAATTTGCTTACCTGACGCTTTAAATTCTCCTGTTCTTCAAATTTCTGCCGCACTGTCTGAACTATGGTCTTTTGCTCATTAGTTAATTGCCGTAGTTGTGCTCGCAGGTCTTCTATTTCCTGTGCCAGGGCTGAGCCTCCGCGTACTGCATACTCCCGTTGAATTGCCTCCATAACGCGTCTTCTTTCTTCCTCACTCAATCTCTGCCATTCTGTCATTTGCTTAACTTCTTCGGGAATTGCAACTGGAGCGGGTGTAGCTACAATAGCTGGACCACCAACCACTGAACTTGGGGGGGGAACAGCAGCCACTTCCATTGTCGGTCTGACTCTGGTGGCTACTATTTGTGCTGATACATAACCCTCATTCTTTAGATACTGAGCAAATTTATTAGCTTCACTTTCCTGAACAAATTGCCCAGCGAGAACCTTGTATTTCCCACCTTCTGGTAAAATTTCTAATGCCACGAATCCCTCATTCTCCATCTGAAGTTTAAGCTGTGTAGCTGAACGCTCATCTGCAAATTCCTGAATTAAAACCTGATACAGGCGTTTTTCGGGCTCAGCCTGTTTTTCCTGCAAAGCAATTGCCGACTTTCCACCTACGTAGACGACTCTACTAATAATTAACCCATCTTTTTCCATAATATTTTTCGCTCTGTTAGCTTCCTCCTCAGTGAGGAAGGCTCCCAGCAACACTTCGTATTTATTGTCTGCAGTCTTTTTGACTTCAACCGGCACATAACCCCAATTCTGCAACTGATCACGAAGATTCTGGGCAATTTGCTGGTCAACATCTGAAGCAACAACTAATTGATATACGGCTTCAACCACTCCGGGTTGCGGAGTAGCCACTTTCTCTTCTACTTTGGTGCTGGGAGTGGCCACTGCAGAAACTGAGGGCTTGGCAATTGCAGCAGTGGTAGTGGCTTCTTTCACCACGAAGCTATCAAAAAAAACAAAATTATACCACTGTCCTAAACCGGCAGTTCCTTTAGTAAAAATACTATCTTTAGCAGTTATGGAAACGGTGTCATAGGTAAAGCTAATCTCATCATTAAAAAAGACGAGCTTAAAATATTTGCTATTGGAGGGACCGGTGCTCGATTCAATGGCTGGTAACACAACACCTTCTCCATCTACAGCTCTTGTTAGCATAGTCTGCTCGCCATTTTGCACCCTTACAATTTTAATCAGCCTTTTTCCTTCATAACACTCCAGCACTCCCTGATAATGATTATTTTTGTCCAGCCACCGTCCAACCAGAATAACTCGTCCATTTCTTTGACTCATCCAGGCAGTGCATTCCACCACATAATTGCTCCACTGTTCTGAACCCGGTACCGTGACTACTGCATAAGAATGTCCACCAGGGATAATTAAATTATCACCATTTCCTGTAGCGAACTGTCCGTCCTGTAAATACCAGTACTCTTGTTCTGGGGCATCAATGATTCTCCAGTTTTGAGGACGTTGACCATTTACTCCAGTAAATGTATCGGAATATAAAACTTTCTGTGCCAGCAGAAAAGACGGTATACACATCCAGCAGATAATTATAAAAATTAAAAAATTTGAATATCTTTTCATATGTGTCCTCTTTTTCCTATTATATGCATAACGTCTATAAAATTATTATATTTTTTTTCGTTGTCTCGCGTCAAGAAAAAGGCTTTGTTTTTTTAAATCTTTAAGATAGGCACGTAACTCTTATGTAAGGTGATTATAAACTTCCAGCAATTGTGTGACAGTATGGCGCCAGGAATACTTCTGGACATTGGCATAGCCTTTTTTTATTAACTCCTGATATAGCCCCTGGTCAGTTAACAGGCGGATAAGTCCTGCTGCAATTTCTTCTTCATTGTCGGGGTCAACGAGTAATGTTGACCCGCCACTTATTTCCGGGAGCGCAGCTGAGGTGGAAGCCAGGACTGGTGTTCCTACGGCTTGAGCTTCAAGAAGAGGAAAACCAAACCCCTCATACTTAGTCACAAAAAACAACAACTTTGCCTGTTTATACAACACGCGCCGTTCCTCTCCTCTTACGCCGTTGATAATTCTAACATACGGCGTCAATCCCAGATTTTTAATCAGTCGTTTGACCTGTCCAGTATACCCATCATCATATAAATTTAATATCAGGATTAGATTTTGCAGATTGGGTTGCTCGTGTCTAACGCGTGCAAATGCTCGTAGCATTCTGTGCAGGTTTTTACTGGGACGGCCACCTCCTTCATATAAAATATATTGTTCAGGTAATTGAAGAGTCTCCGAGACTCTTCTAATTACCTCAGCTGGCAGTTCTTCAAACCATTCCTCCCCTACCCCGGAATGAATCACCATGATTTTATCCCGAATCTGGGGAAATAGCTGCGTCAGATATTTTTTGGTTGCCTCACTGACAGTTATTAGCCAATCCGCACGTTTTAATACTTTAGGATATACCCATTGATAGAAAAACACGGAGACCAGATGAGAGAAACGCATATTTTCGCCCAGTGTCTGCTCCGGTAAAAATGGCTGGACATCGTGGACTGTAACAAGGAGTTTTCCTTTGTAAAATAACGGTGCCAGAGGGAATAAAGAGTGAAATACAGGAATTGAGTTTTTAGCCAGAAAACTACTGAGACTGAACAGCGTCTTCAATGATACGGGATTAGCATCATACTGGATGATGCTAAAAT
>CAYRXI010000042.1:0-4568 GCA_964428255.1 uncultured Candidatus Sumerlaeota bacterium | reverse complement strand
CAACATTCAGTCGCGGATTGTAGTTAGACCTTACCAGAACGAGATATTCATTACTTTTGTCTATTGCAGCCAGATTGTTGATTAAATGTTCACTATATTCCCCAATACCCGTTGGCTTATTACTTAAGAATCTTGCATCCAAACAAATTTTCATAATATATTAGCTATACATTATTTTTAAGTAGTTGTTCAATAATTAATCTGTTGTTTTACGATTTAAGATTGGGGCTATATTTAACTAATAACTAAACATTAAGTGGTATGAAAAAACATAACAATCTTTTTATTTCAGACTTTGAGTGTGACCATTTTTATTCACTCAATAATTATCAAATTAGTCTGCAGTTAGTCTGCGCACATTGCCTTGTGTCAGTCTGTTTCATATATATTCTTCGCTTATAAAGGTATTTAGCTTCTTGGCACAAAAAATGCATAATACATAATTAGCATCAGGGAGTGTTTATTTTTTATGCAAACTGGAAAGGTTATTAAGCTGGTAAAAGAAGCAGCATTGAGTATTGTTAAAAAACTGAGACTGCATAACTATCAAGCATATTGGGTAGGGGGCTGTGTGCGTAATATGGTAATGGGCATCCCCCCCGAAGATATAGATGTGGTAACGGACGCCTTGCCAGAGACGATTTGTACTTTATTCAGTCATACTATTCCTG
Source organism: uncultured Candidatus Sumerlaeota bacterium (assembly GCA_964428255.1). Taxonomy (GTDB): domain Bacteria; phylum Sumerlaeota; class Sumerlaeia; order MWCT01; family JAGHBZ01; genus CAYRXI01. Next base: position 3,897 of record CAYRXI010000042.1, on the reverse strand, counting down.
TCGGTGCTAAATTTGGCGTTGTTCTGGTCGTTGAAAATGATATCCCCATAGAAGTAGCCACCTTTCGTGCTGATGATGTTTATGAAGACCATCGTCATCCCCGAGCTGTTCGCTTCTCCTCTATGAAGGAAGATGCACTGCGCCGCGATTTTACAATTAATGCCTTATTTTATAACCCAATTGCGGATAAAGTAATAGATTATGTAGATGGAATATCTGATATAAAGAAAAAGTTAATCAGGGCAGTTGGTGAGCCAGAAAAACGATTTGCTGAAGATGCCTTGCGGATGCTAAGGGCAATCAGATTTGCTTCCAGATTCAACTTTACCATAGAGCCACTTACCTGGACTGCAATTCAAAAGAATAAATCTTTGATTAGTGAAATAAGCGCCGACCGCATTCGCGATGAGCTCATAAAGATGTTCACCGGTCCGCGTGCAGGTTCAGCACTCCGCCTGCTGGATAGCTCCGGCTTACTGGTAGAAATTTTGCCTGAGATTGCTGATATGAAAGGAATTCCGCAACCAGCAGAGTTTCATCCGGAAGGCAATGTGTTTGAACATACTGCACTGGCATTAGATTTATTAGAAAATCCTACACCGACACTGGCTTTCGGTGTGCTACTGCATGATGTGGGCAAACCCAAGACACTCCGAATTGAAGACCGTATTCGTTTTGACTCACATGACAAGGTTGGAAAGGCAATTGCAGACAATATATGTCGTCGTTTGAAGTTCTCTAATAAAGACCGAGAATGGATTGTAGCATTGGTGTCGCGTCATATGAGTTTTTTGAATGTCAAAGAGATGCGTCCGAGCACTTTGCGTAGATTTCTTGGAGCCGAGACTATTGCAGAAGACCTGGAATTGCATCGCATAGATTGTCTAGCCAGTCATCGCGACCTGTCCAACTACGAATTTGTAAAACAAAAATTAGCCGAGTTCAAACAACAGCACAAAGAACTCATCCCGCCACCATTGATTAAAGGCAAAGATTTAATTGCTGCTGGCTATAAACCCGGTCCAAATTTTCAGAAAATTCTAAAGGCTGTGGCTGAACTGCAGCTGGAGGAAAAACTTAAGACTAAAGAAGAGGCATTGAAGTGGGTGAAAAAGACCTTTCCTTTAACTGAGCCATAGATCAACTTGGTGCCACTTCAAATTGTAAAAAAGCTAATTGTTGCAAAAAAAATAATCAAACCAGTTTGAAAATTTTTATATAAAATGTCAACCTTTTGTAATTTGAAACGTCTTATATATTTGAGATTTTATAAATATCTGGTCAATTTTTACGGTAAATTAAGATATGTTTTCTAAAGTGCAAAAGATTATTTTTATGTTATTGGTGGCTTATTTTACTTTAGTTGGTTGTACCACTTATTATAAAAAAAGTGCAGATGCCGAGGTTTACAGCATTCTGAAGGAAAAGGACAAAAAAGTAGGAGGTATGCCCGCAGATTTCTCAATTGATAAAACATTTAATTTACAATTTGATGATAAACCTACCTCCCCGCCAATAAAACTCTCACTGGTAAATGCTATTGAACTTGCCGTCAAGAATTCAAGTGAGTATCAAAGCCGAAAAGAAAGATTGTATCTAACCGCCTTAGCCCTGACTTTAACTCGCCATGAATGGGACCCTCTTTATTCCGCCACTGCTTCTGGCGAAATAAAGCGTGAAGCCAAATTAAATAGCCTTTCTGGTGTCCTGTCATTAGGCGTAAGGAAAATGTTGGCCACTGGTGCCGATTTATCCGTATCGCTGACCACCAATCTGTTTCGCTATATAGATGTGCTGGACCCACAAAAATCAGCTGAATCAACAATTGCTGCTACGCTTACCCAGCCTTTGCTGAAAGGTTTTGGTAAGACGGTGGCGATGGAGAATCTGACGCAGGGGGAACGAGATGTCGCATATGCCATTCGTGAGTTTGTCAGGTATCGGAAAACATTTTCGGTAAATATTGCCAAGAGTTATTTCAGAATCTTGAAACAAAAAGACCAGGTCAATAATGTCTGGAATAACTATCAAAGTCTGAAGCTGGAGCGAGAACGAGCAGAGTTAATGGCACAAGCAGGTAGATTACCGGAATTTCAACTGGATCAGACACGCCAGAATGAGCTGCGGGCGCGTGACCAGTGGATTCGCGCTACCCAGACTTATAAAAATCTCCTGGACGAATTCAAACTTGACCTGGAGCTACCTGCAGACCTGAATATCGAACTCGACCCTCGTGAGATGGAGAAATTAGCCCTACAGGGAATAGAATCGCTGAAGATTTCTGAAACAGAAGCCATCTCCACAGCCCTAGCTTATAGACTTGATTTAAAAAACGTTAGGGAACAGGTGGAGGACACAAGAAGAAAAATCACCGTAGCAAAAAACGCCTTATTACCCCGTCTGGATGCTAAACTTAAATACAATAACACTACCCAGCAAACACAAAATCCCATCAAGCCTTTAAAATTCAATGATGAAACTGACGCCTATTCTGCCGGGCTTAGTTTAGAACTGCCGCTTGACCGAAAGGCTGCACGAAATAATTACCGTCAAGCATTAATTAATTACGAAGTTGCCAAACGAAAATTAGCTGAACAAATTGACCGGACAAAACTTGAAGTCCGAAATGCAATTCGCAATCTGGAACAGGCGGAACAGAGCTATCAAATACAGAAAAATAGTTTGAGTCTGGCAGAACGCCGAGTTGAAAGCACTTCTTTACTTCAACAGGCGGGCAGAGCCAGTACTCGGGATGTTCTTGATGCTCGCGACGCACTGCTGGAAGCACAAAATGCGCTAACCAGCGCCCTGGTAGACCATTACTATGCTCGCCTTGACCTGTATCTGGCAATGGAGGCAATAAAAATAGACGATAACGGCATTTGGCATATTGAACAATTGCCACAGGAGGTAAAAGATTATGCAGCGGGACAATAAAACAAACCCTCATAGACTCACCCGCTTCTTAAAAAGCAAGAAACAAATTACACTCGGAATAGCAATATTTATCGCTCTCGTAATAATTATAAAAGCTACCGTGAGTACTTCAAATAAAATGTCCTCTGATTTTACCACTTTCACCGTCAGCCGGGGAGATTTGCTGGTGGACGTTCTTGAGTCTGCAAATATTGCTACCAGTGGCTCATTAGTGATTAAATCAGAAGTGGAAGGCAATACCAAAATTATTTATATTGTCCCTGAAGGCACGATGATTACTCAGAAAGACGTTGAGGAGAAAAAATTGCTGGTAGAACTTGACTCTTCTGAATTACGTCGCCGAGAAATACAGGAAGAAATAGAGTATCAAAGTGCTATGGCTAATTATACCGATGCTAAAGAATCTTATGACATTCAACTGAAAGTAAACGAACGAAATTTAAAGCAGGCAGAATTAAAGGTGAAGTTTGCCAAAATGGACCTGGATAAATATTTAGGAGAAAATGTTGCCTCAGTATTTATTGAAGGAAAATTATCTCTTACAGAACTGATAGATAGCCCGGAACTTGGTGGTGAAGCATTGCAAAGAAAGCGTAAATTAGAAAACGAAATTGATATGGTTAAGGAAGAAACTGCACGTGCCAAATCAAAACTGGAGTGGACCAGAAAGCTCGAAGCTAAAGGCTATGTGACACGTGAGGAATTGCGCGCTGATGAACTGGCTCTGAAGCAAAAGGAAATCAGTCTGGAACAAGCCATAACAGCCTTAGAACTTTTTAAATGCTATGAACTTCAAAAAGAAGCAGAAAGGTTACGTTCAGATTATGAAGAAGCACAGCGTGAACTGGATAAAGTAAAAGCTCAATGTCGCGCAGAGCTTTCAAAAGCTGAAGCCCGATTAAAGTCCACTGAAGCAAGGTTCAATAGCCAGAAGGACCAATTAAATAAAATAAAAGACCA
>CAYRXI010000041.1:8009-22871 GCA_964428255.1 uncultured Candidatus Sumerlaeota bacterium | reverse complement strand
GTAATTGAGAAGCATCCATTCTGTCCCAACACCAGAAGGTAAAATCTCTCTTATTTTATGTCAAAGAACTTGAACTTGCAACAGAGCAAGTTAAAATAAATTGCCTTTATTTATCAAGAGGGAATTAAATCTCTAAAAGAAAGACCAAATTGAAATCCGGAGCAAGAGAAAATCATTAGATAAAATTCACCACAGAGGCAGTAAGGAGGCGGAGAATCACAATTCTAAATAGAAATCTCATAACACTTATTCTCTGTGATAATTCGTCAGGCGAACTCTGCTGCTTGCCAGAAGCTGGTAAACCTAAGAGGCTTTCTGGGATGTGATTTTGTTGTTTAATGATTTGAGTAGAATAAGAATTTGTATAAAACAATTGCATTCACAGGAGCGATTTGTTAAATTTATTTTGTTATTCTTTAGCGCGGTGAACAGGTAATGCGCAAAGAAGAATACGGCCTGGCCGCAATTGGATTTCTATTGTTGTCATTACATTTCCCACCCTACTTTATTTCTTTCCTGGCGGCTTCTGCGATAGGCGGATTAGGCTATCTTTTGAAGTCGTTGAATGAGAAAGAACGTGATGAGCTGGTGCTGTTTGAACGTGAATTTCGTAAGGGTTATCAGCGAGAACAGATAGGCGAAATTAACGAAGCCATTGAAATATACGAGCGTCTTACCCGGCAATATCCCATATTTGCTTATATTGCCCGCGAACGGATAGAACATTTAAAAACTATGCATCTCCGCCCCAGCTCAGTAGAAGAGAACATTTAAGCTCAATTTATCGGCTGACTAACCAGAGCAGTGGTCAAGTTGACTGGGGTTGTAAAGACGAAAGATTTGATAAACTATTAACTGGCGGGAGGGAAGAAGGACAGAGATGAAATGTCCGCGTTGCGATAGTGAGGTTTCACTGGGTGTGAATTTCTGTCCTGCCTGTGGTGCCAGCATGGTCAATATTCCCCAGTCTTATATTGAAGGCATTCGGCTATTTTGTGAAGGAGAGTATGAAGAGGCACTGCGTAAGCTAAAGGTTGCCTGTCTGACCCATCCCACCAATGCCGAAATCGTTAAAGATTGCGGACATGCATATCTTCATAATGGTGATTTGAGTAATGCTATAGAAATGTATCACCGGGCAGAGATGCTTGGCGGTGACTTTGTAGACGTAAAGTACAATCTGGCGTTAATTCTTCTTAATGAACGCCGGCTTCAGGAAGCCCGGCAGTTACTGCTCAGTATCGTAAACGAACGAGTGGATTTTAAGCCGGGACGGTATTATCTGGGGCTAATTTTCAGTGACGTAAACCTCTTTCTGGCTGATTGTCACTTTTGTCTGGGGTTGATTTTAAAAGAAGAGGGGAATTATGAGGCGAGCGAGAAGCATTTACAACTGGCGCTGGAATATAATCCACGCCACATCTCGGCTCTCCACTCGCTGGCAGACCTGTATTTGTTTTTGAAGCGATATACTTCAGCCATAGAAAAATATAATCAGTTGATTATTCTCTCGCCGCTTAGCGAGGAACTTACCGATGCTCATAATAATCTGGCGCTGGCATATTACGAAAATGGTCAACTGGACGAAGCGGTAAAAGAATTAAATCTAGTACTCCAGAGAGAACCGGGTAACCCTACAGCTATTCATAATTTGAATTTAATTTATGAAAAGATGGGATTGGTGCCCGGTGATAAGCAAGGCAAATTAGAGGTTAAATTATTCAGCGCCAGCGAAGTCGCCTCTCCGATATTTTCACTCTCACCCGGGACGCGTTCCGAGCGCGAAGAACTCCAGCACAAGATAATGATTGTAGGCAAAAGTAAGGCGATGATGCGCGTTATGCGGTATGCACGTGTAGCTGCTGCCAGTAATTCTACTGTTCTGCTTATTGGTGAAAATGGCACCGGCAAGGAGCTTCTGGCGCGAATGATTTATTATAATTCACCCCGGCGCAATAAGCCCTTCATTGTCGTTGATTGTGCAGCAATTCCGGAGGAGTTATTAGAGAGTGATTTATTCGGGCACGAGCGAGGAGCTTTTACAGATGCAGTGTCAAAGAAACTGGGGCGATTTGAAATTGCCGATGGTGGAACGATATTCCTTGACGAAGTCGGTGAGCTGTCTCCCCGTTTGCAAGTGAAGCTGCTTCGTGTACTGCAGGAGAAGGAATTTACTCGTGTGGGTGGCACTGAAACCATACGCGTGGATGTGCGCATCATTGCGGCGACAAATAGAAACCTGCGAGAGTTAATCAAGGAAGGGAAATTTCGGGAGGATTTGTATTATCGTCTCAATGTTTTGCCAATTTATATCCCCCCCCTTCGAGAACGCAAAGAGGATATTCCATTATTGGTAGAGTATTTCTTGCGGAAATTTACGCGACGGGATGTAAAGCTGGAACAAATTCTCAGCCCGGAAGAGCTGGAAAACTTAATGAACTATCATTGGCCCGGGAACATACGCGAGCTGGAAAATATGATTGAGCGTGCAGTAATTATGGGTACGCAAACCTCACTCTATCTGGAGGAGATTTCGCGGTTGAAATGGCTTAAAGAACAGGAACAGAAAAAAACAGAAGAAGATAGAGAAGCATCAACGCCACGTTTACTTTTGGACAATAGTGATGAACCAACGCTGGAGGAACTGGAGCGACGGTATATTATTTATACTCTTAAACGGACTAATGGTAATCAGAGACAAGCGGCTGAAATCCTTGGCATTAATACCTCTACTCTCTGGCGCAAGCTCAAGCGTTACAATATCAACATTGATAATTTAAAAACAGAAGAGACGCTCACATCTATTCCTTCTATGTAAGATTTGAAATTCTCCCCATGGAATATTCAAAAATTAGAGTCCCCGTGAACTTTATAGAACTTATCACCTCTATGTAATGCCGGGCTTAAGACGAGATTTTGAACCTCAAGAGAGCAGCTATCTGATGAATTTTAGCTGCGAGCTCTTTGTGGCGAAGATGCTTGACAATAGCTCCGCGTCTTAGTGCTTCCTCAATTATTTCATCAATAATATCTGGTTCTGGCTTCAAGGGTTTTTGGCAAATGGGACAATTGATTTGTTCCCGACTGAGCTGGTGGCAGGTAAAACAACGGTAACCCGGTTCGGTATAATCCTCTGCGACTGCCAGTGTCAGCACTGCGCCTTGAGTTACGGCACTTAAAGTCTCATCCAGACCTAACGCAGCATTTCCAGTCTCGTTCTGTTATTATTTTTTCCACCAGGGACTGTTCTTCTTCTTCTTTCAGAGAATCATTAATTTTTCTTACAATATTAACCAGTTCTTTTTTGTTGTTGGTGAATATGTCCAGAGGAAAGCGGGCAATAATTTTGCGACGGAGAACGTCAGGCAGTAATTCCTCAAAATGACTGAGTACAGGAGGGGGAGCAATGATAATTAGCCGTTCTATCGTGCGATTTTTGTAAAATTCAGTAGCAAATGTCGCCGAATGTTTCAGATGTAAGTATATATGTTCCTCTACGTGGCGTTGAATGTGCGATTCTGCATAACCCTGCCATCCGCCATACCGAACTTTTTTGGGGACAGGTTCTGTCATTTCCTCCAGTGCCGTTACTTCATTCGGTAACACTTCCGCTACCAGCATCCGGCTGCGGTCTACCATACAGAGTCCATATCTTTTATACTGGTCAAGGATATTGCTCAAAGGCCGCACAAAAGGATTAGTGCCAATCATTACCATATTTTTTACCGGTAGTGGTAAAAACACTTCCTGCCAGAATCCTTTGCCACTGCAGGAGAACAGGGCATAGCCCTGTGCCATAATAGGTAAAGAAATTTTGTTAATGATGGTCTGGATTTTCTCTATGTCTTCGTTCAGAGAGTTTAATTGCTCGCGATTGAGGATCTCCTCATGGTTTTTGATCCAGGTCCTGATTTCTTTAATAAGGTCTTTAGCAGCGATTTTATAAGCGCTGAGGGGCTGATTTTGTCCCGCATCTACATTCAGATAAAAACTCACTACCGTAAATTGCTCGCCATGGAATCTAATTATTTGTTGAACGAGTGATTCGCTTAGCATAGGCAATATCTCCTTGAATCAGGGTCTTTTAAGTTTTTAGTAATTCATTTATCCGTTGAGTTAAGAGCCGTTTTGCTTTTTCCAGCGATTTGATATTTTGCTTTAGCCAGTTTTTATGCTCTGCAAGTTGTTGTCTTAAGTAGGTAATATTTTCTTTAATCGCAATTGGTGCAGGTCCACCCAGATGTTTCTTATTATTGATAATTTGCCGGGGGTCATTCACCCGTTGCCAGTCAGTCTCCGTTAGCTGGATATCTAAGTTATTATTTTTTAATACCTGATTAAGTCTGTCAAGAACAAGTCTTTGTTCCGTTGAGCATTCACGGACAGCCTCTGCGACAACCTTGTATGCCAGGCGAAAAGGTAGCTGATAGCTGGCTGAAAGGAAATCAGCCACCTCCAGAGCATTTAAAAAACCCAGTTCTGTGGCGCGCGACATTACAGCTCGGTCAATGCGAAGTGTAGCGAAGACGTCGCGGAAGAGCCGCGGTGCATAACGTGCTTCATCAAACACATCAATTATTATAAACTTGGTCCACTGCTCATCCCGATTATAACCGGAATTAATACCTCTGCCAATGCCCCAGAGAGCCTGAGCATAGCTCTGGATTAGTGCAGCTTTAGCCCGTGTAACTTCGGCGAAATCAAGATTGCGTTTTTGCGGCATAACTGAGGAGCCAGTTACATACTGGTCATCTATTGTAATCATATTGAGCGTGGGCAGAGAAAACAGCAACAAGTCTTCGCTGATGATGCTGAGATGATTCATAAGGAACGCCACGGCAACAGCAGCTTCAGCCTCCATTTCCCAGCGATTGCTCATACAGTCAATGGTATTCACCTGCACCCGGTCAAAGCCGAGGAGTTGAGCGGTGTACTGGCGGTCAATATTCCAGTAAGTGCCGTACGCTGCCACTGCTCCCAGCGGGGATTGATTGATAAGGGAATAAGCAACATTAAAACGCAAAAGGTCGCGCTCCAGCGCCTGGGCATAACTCAGCAAATAATGTGACCAGGTAGTGATTGTAGCAAAGCGTAAATGAGTGAGGCCGGGCATTACCGCCTCAGTATATTTTTCTGCTTGAGCCAGAAGGGTTTCCATTAATTCAATGGTGCCCTCGGTTATTTCCAGTAACCGGTCGCGCACAAACAGGCGGACATCAGTTGTAGACTGGTCATTGCGACTTCTACCGGTATGCAGCCATCCAGCAATCTCAGCTCCCGCATCCTTGTTTACGAAGTTCTCAATGTTGATATGAACATCCTCCAGGTTCTTATCCAGCTGAAACCGATTTTTACGATAAAGGTCGGTAAGTTTATCCAGTGCCTGGAGGATTTTACGGGCGATCTCAGCTGGGATAATCTGCTGGCGGTATAACATTAAACAATGCGCCCGATTGGTCCAGATGTCGTATGGAATAAGGAGTTCATCTGCTGCTGGTTTTGGTTCAATATCTCTACCAGCAGTGTACAGCAGATTAATGAGGCTGGGCTTTACTCCCGTGCGTTTACTCCATACCGGTTCAGCTTGTGATTTTTCTTTAGCCATAGTTGATGTTCTCGTAGCTAAAATTAAACGTTATTTTGATTTCGGGTGCGGTAATAATCAATCACCGCTTGCACTGTCTCCCGAATGTTTTTAGTCAATGAAAAGCCAATCAGCCGTTTGATTTTGGTTAGATCCGGTACCCGGCGCTTCATATCCTCAAAGTTTTTATCATACGCCTCATCGTAGGGGGTAAAGACAATCTCGGACTTTGAACCTGTTAGTTCCTTAACCAGATGTGCTAAATTTAAGATAGAAATTTCCTCGGCGCTACCTACATTGAACACTTCACCTACAGCCTGTGGACATTCCATTAATTTAATCAGGGCATTTACCGCATCGGTAACATAGCAAAAACACCGACATTGACTGCCATCGCCGTAGACGGTAATGGGCTTACTTGCCAGAGCTTGATTGACAAAGCGAGGTAAAACCATCCCGTATTGACCTGTCTGACGTGGACCGACGATATTAAACAGACGAACAATTATCAACGGAACCTGTTTTTCGCGCCAGTAGGCAATTCCCAGAAACTCGTCTATCAATTTGGAGCAGGCATAGCTCCAGCGCGCCCGAATTGATGGTCCCAGGACTACATCATCATCTTCGGAAAATGGTGCTTTTTCGCTCTTTCCATAGACTTCGGAACTGGAAGCCAGCAAAACCTTTTTCTTTTTTTTGCTTGCCAGTGCCAGCACAATTTCTGTACCTTTGATATTGGTCTCAATTGTCTGAACAGGGTTGGTAATAATGAGTTTGACTCCAACTGCAGCTGCCAGGTGGTAAATTGCATCGCTTCTATCAATCAGCTCTGCCATTAATTGCTGATTCATTATTGTGTCAATAAAATATTTAAAACGAGGGTGATTTTTAAGCGGTTCAATATTAAGGATGCTACCCGTAGAAAGGTCGTCAATAATACAAACCTCATTACCCAGATTAAGCAGAGTTTCAGCCAGATGTGAACCTATAAATCCCGCACCACCAGTAATTAACACTCTTTTCATTGTTATAGTTTCTAAAATTTTCTTTTTTTGAAACAACAATATCAATCGGCATAATATTACACCTTATGAATTAACTGCAAACGTAAAATATTTTGATTGACTTTTTTTAGGTATATTAAATAAAATTGGAACTTTAGATTTTTAGTAATTTTAGGAAAGAATAGAATGAAAAATAGGTGATTATTATAGAAAGGGGTGAACCTACAATGGCGCAGGTCATTCTTGAGGAAAATGAGCCAATAGACCATGCGCTACGCCGGTTTAAACGTGAGTTGCAGCGAGCAGGCATCCCACAGGAGCTAAAGCGTCGGGAGTTCTATGAGAAACCCAGTGAACGTCGTAAACGCAAATTAGAAGCCGCCAAGCGCAAAATGCGGCGTCGCATAATGAAATTTAAGAAAAAACTTGAAATATATTGACACATTTCTATGTGTCTTATTTGCTACTACGTGCTGGAGTAAACTTTCTTAAGTTTACTCCTCTTTTTTTTAATAATTCCAAGATTTGATATTTGGCTGAAAAAGTTCTTTTTTTTCCCGCTAAAATTTTTATTAGGTGGCAAATAACGTGGCAGGGTATCGGGCAGCCGTCTTAACAGCACCTAATTGTATTGAGATTAAAGAACTTTCACCGCGTGAACTTGAGCATTACGAAGCCCGAATTGCAGTTAAATACGCTGGAATATGTGGCACTGATATAGCCATTTATACGGGGAATTATCAGGTACCTTTGCCTCTGGTTCTCGGGCATGAACTCGTCGGCGTTGTGGAAGAAGTCGGTGACCCGCAATACAGTTATTTAATAGGCAAAGCTGTCGTTGCAGAAATCAATAATACGTGCATTTCCCGCCGAAATGAGAAATTATGCCCGGCCTGTTTTAGAGGACTGCCTTCTCATTGTCTTCAGAGAACTGTACTCGGGATTATTGAAGCTCCGGGGGCTTTTGCCGAGCAAGTTATCGTGCCGTGTCACAATATCCATATACTCCCAGCGGATATTAGCCCGATTGAAATCGGAGTTTTCGTTGAGCCACTGGCCGCGGCAATTCAGACTTTTGAACTGACCCCCCTTGTTCGCAACACTCTGTTGGTAGTGCTTGGGGCAGGAAGGCTGGGTATTCTGGTAGCACTGGTTTCGGCACACCTTGGCGCTGATACCATTATTGCTGACAGAGACGTAAAAAAACTGGACCTTGCCAGAAAATTAATCAGAGATATAGACACTTGTATAACAGCCGACGCAGATAAGTTTATTCGCTATATTCACCAGCGCTCAAATCAATTAGGGGCAGATATTGTAGTAGAGGCAACCGGGAATCCACAGGCACTGGCGCTTGCCTTAAATATCTGCAGTCCACGTGGCACGATTGCTCTCAAAAGTACCCCAGGTGTGCCACAACCCGTATTTGATGGCACACGCACCGTAGTAAATGAAATTCGCCTTCAGGGCTCACGTTGCGGTCCTTTTGATAAAGCCATTCAATTCATTCAGACATTTAAACCGCCACTAACCTCATTGATTGCTGAAATCTATCCTCTTCACTATATTACACACGCCCTAAAGCAGGCGACTATTTGCTCCAAAGTCTTAATTAAAAATAAGTGAAGCTTCTGGGGGCAGTAGTATGTGCACTTAAAGACTGTAACCAGCCATTTACCAAAAGGTTATAAATTTTTGTATTGCTACAAACTAAAAAGGAGAGATTGATTTTATCATTCCCTGTTGACCTTCGCGGCATTCCAGATTGAAACAATTGAGATTTCCGGATGTCTGTAAAAAACGCCTCAATTACGGGCTCAAAACCACTTCTTCAATTAACACTGAATTAAGGAGGTTCCAGGAGAAAACATCATCGTTAGCATCAAAGCTCATTATATCAAAGGAGAGGATAATCTGGTTATCGTCAGCTGTACCCGAGACGATAGGGATTAATGAACAGGTTATAAGATACAGGATGTCCCCGGGCGGGAGCATTGTGGAGATAACTATTGACGATTCTATTCCAGGCGGACCAGATGCCGCGCTGATTGATGCGCAAGCGGAGCTGAACAGCATTATCGGGGTTAGAAGTAGTGCTTTCCACTTCCCAGCGAATTCGGTAGATTTTGTTATTCTGGGCAACAATATCTGGACTCAACCAGTAAGAGAAGCAATTTATGGATCCATTGGGGTTAAGTCCCAGTCTACCTGGAGTTACAATGCTGGTGGGCTGGTCAAAGGGGGCTATACTACCGCTAAAAATCCAGCCCTCGCTACTTGACAGAACATCATAACTGGCAACAGCAGTTTCCGTAGTATAATTTACTTTATCCACCATTAGTTCATCTATAAATATCCACGAGTTCATATCATCAGTAATGTCAAAGCTTAAGATGTCAAAGGAAAAGAGCAGGTTGTTATCATTATTTGTGCCGGTTATTAAGGGGTCAAAGAAGACGGTATAATTTTTAGAGATATTGTTTAGAGGTGCGATGGAGAGATAGCTGTTAACCACTCTGTCCCAGGCAGACCAGGCGCCCTGTTGATTCACAAGCAGTCTAAATTGCACGGTCTTATTGGGGTCAATAGCAGTGCTGCCGATGGTCCAAGTTGAGCGATAGATGGTGTAATTTTTAGAATCCGGGAGAAGCTGAATCGGTGGGCTTTATCAGTAGGAGAAGGAGTCGTTAGAACCAGCAGGTGAAAGACCTAAGACCCCCTCCCGCTATAGTAGTTGCTGGTTGGGTAAATGGCGGAATAGTGCCGGCGAATTGCCAGTCCTCTGCTTCACTATCAAAGGTGAAATGAGCAAAAGGTGTAGGAGTGGGTGTAGGTGTTGGGGTAGGGGTTGGCGTCGGAGTTGGAGTAGGTGTGGGTGTCGGACTCGGATTAGAAACTATCGGGCCTGAGCCAGAGAGCTCATTAGAGGCATAGTCCCATTTATCTCTGGCTTCAAAGGAGTATATATAATCATCTCCGGTCTCCATAAACACATTCTGGCAATAATAGATGGCGCCGGTATTGTAAGCTCCTGATTCATAAAACATAATAAATGGGCTCCAGGGAATCTCTACCCCGCCTTTTTTAATATGAACTTTAGGATACTCGGCCTTAGGCGGGTCATTATCCGGGTCAGTGTATTTGATTTTGTAAGTAAATATAGTTTCGTTTACCAATCCCTGTTCCGGGTGCAAGCCGTCGGTTTCATAAATTGGCTCACCACTCCAGGATAAGGTGGGAGCAGAGTTCTGGACGTCAGGTGCGTCAATGGGATTAGTCGGTGAGCCAACTGCCGGTGCATCATACTGGTTGTAGGCCTCAAAGTAATAGGTGTAATCTGTGCCGGGCGTAAGCGTCCGGGAGTAAGCATAAATAGCACCAGTTTGATAATTCCCGGATACAAAGCTCATTGTAAATGGGCTACTGGGTATTTCTACGCCACCTTTCAGGATATGAACTTTGGGATAACCTGATTTCGGAGGGTCGCCCTCAGTATCTTTATATTTAACCCTATAATTAAAGGAGGTAGAATTAGGGAGTCCAGTCTCCGGGTGTAAGCCGTCTGCGGTGTAATTTGATTCGCCAGTCCATTCAAGAGAGGGGTTGGGATTCCACCTCGCATATTTGAGGTTGCCATTGGGCTTATCATAATAGGATATATGGGCGTATCCATTGGAATCCAGAGCCAGAGAGCAATAATTCTCACCCCAACAATAATATAAGAGTGTCAACAGTTGATAAACTCCACTCCGGCCCCAAGGAGTTAGATTCTTTTGTGCATATTTAAGAACGGAAGGGTCTTCAAAATAAGCAATACGGGGAAGATTGAAACTTCCAATAGCAATGGAATTAAAACACTCTGCCAGACATGATATTTTACTAATATAATCTCTTTCCCATATAGTGCTGCCCCTTTTGCATACATAAGCCAACAATCAATAAGGGTTTGAACTATATAAATAAGAAATATGAGGGAGGTTGTCACTACCAAGTGCCAGTGAATTTTAAGACTCAATATTTATGTAATCTTCAACAGTGTCACTTATCCAGGCATTTTGTTTTTTTTTGCATAGCGTAAATTAGAAAAATGTCCGTCATAGTATTTATAAGAAATATGGGGCTTGTTGTTTGTATCAAGAGCGATGTCATTATACTTCCCGACATCGCCCACAGCGTAAACTGTCTGTATCCGCCAGTCCCCCCATATTGAAGTAGATAAAAAAACTAAAGCGAAACAGAAAATTAATACTCTTCCATGCCGCAAAAGTTTTGTAAGTGTTAAGCATATTAACTCACCTCCTGAAACAATCTTTTGAATCTGTTAGAAAATATATTTAGATTGAGGGATAGACCGGGCAGGATTAATGGAAAGAGTGTTTTCAAGCAAAGGGTTTGAGATTAGGGAGAACGATACAGGGGCTATCTTCTCAAACCTGCTTTTTACTCTATTTCAATCAAAAATTTACTATCAAAAAATAAGTATTAATTCAACTTAAACTTGATGTTAGCCCATAATTAAATGGAAAAAATTTTGAGGTGGTAAAGTTTAAACTTATGCATTATTTCTTGGTTGAATGTTGAAAAATTTAGTGCTGTAGCTGCTCTAAATTGTGAAGCAAATATTTAATTAACTGAAATGTTGGTTTTGATAACAGATTTACAGATAAGTTTTCTTATTATCTCTTAAATCATTTAAGAGCTGCGATGCGTTTTTTGATAGGTGGATGAGTATAGAAAAGGGTTTCTATCAATGGTGATGGTTCAGGATTAGCCAGATTGAGCTGAGCCAGACGTTGTAAGGCGGAGATAAAGGCGCTTCGGAGTCTTGTTATGCGGACTGCAAAGTTATCTGCCTGGAGTTCCCAGCGTCTCAAGATGCTATTTAGCGGTAACATAAACATCATAAAAATTGCGCCAATCAGAAGCGTGATTAATGGCATATTAGCTAATTCCTGTAAATCAACTCCGGGGATTACAATAGAGACAAAAAATTTGAGTAATGCCATTGCTAAGAAGACTATCCCAATCTGCAGTGCAATACCTTTCCAGATATGATGATAAAAATGGTGAGCAAATTCGTGGGCAGCCACAGTATAAATCTCATCAGGCGGAAACTGACGTAGCAGAGTATCGGCAAGATAAATACGGCGAGTTCTGCCCAATCCTGCCAGCATAGCAGTAGCGCCGCGAGTCTTATCGCTTAAGTTCATTTCATATATTGGAAGACGGATGCCGAATAGCTGCTGACTTAAACTTTGCAGGCGATAGGTCAACTCTTCATCCTGCAGAGGAGTAGCTTTAATAAACAAAGGTAACAACAATACAGGAGTAAGACGCGCCAGCACGATTAAGAAGAAAATCAAAAATAATGAGCACCAGAGCCACCATCTCTGGGGTGATAGAGCAAGAAAAAGATAGAAAAATTCAAAAAGAACGATCAGGAGAATAAAGCCTAAGAGTAACATTGTTAAATAGTCTTTTAGCCACCCGGCAAAGGGTTGATGAGAAAGTGCAAATCGCCTGGGCAAGAGCCAATTACGCCAGAAATTTAGCGGGAAATCAAGAGCCTCACTTATTCCGAATAAAATCAAAATGAAAAGTGCTATTTGAGCTGAACGCCAGGGTAGTATAGCTTCTACAAATCGTTGCCATACTGCAGATAAGCCACTGAAATACGCAACCAGTAAAAACGAAACCTCTACAATGAATCCGGCGATTCCCAGCAGGATTCTCAACTGTTCGTATTTTTTTGCCTCTTGCATAGATATGGTCAGCCACGTAAAATGAATGTATTGGCAATTACTAAAAATAAAATGGCTAAAAAGTTATTTTTTATATAAATAAATTTTTTAATTAAAGGAGAAGTAAATGCAAGAAACACTGCGCCAACAGATAATTCACCGCCCGTTTGAGGACGAGCTCCAGGAATCCTACATTGATTATGCGATGAGCGTAATTGTGGGACGTGCACTCCCTGATGTACGTGACGGGCTTAAGCCAGTTCATCGGCGCATTATTTACGCAATGAAACAGCTGGGACTAACGCCCAATCGTCCGTTTATGAAATGTGCGCGAATTGTTGGTGAGACAATGGGTAAATACCACCCGCACGGTGAGGCAGCCATTTATGACGCACTGGTGCGGATGGCACAGAGTTTTACATATCGCTACGTGTTAATTGATGGTCAGGGAAATTTTGGTTCGCTGGATGGCGATCCGCCTGCTGCTTATCGCTATACAGAGGCGCGTCTGACTTCACTGGCAGAAGCTATGCTGGCAGACATAGACAAGGAAACGGTGGATTTTCGTCCCAATTACGACGGAAAAGATATGGAGCCGGTAGTGCTGCCCTCCGCTGCGCCCAATTTGTTGATAAATGGCTCGTCGGGTATTGCCGTAGGGATGGCAACCAATATCCCGCCTCATAACCTCTGTGAAGCGGTGGATGCCTTAATTGCCTACATAGACCAACCAGATATTTCTGTGGAGCAATTAATGAAATATATTCCCGGTCCGGATTTTCCTACAGGTGCCTTTATTGTAGGACGCGAAGAAATCAAGAAAGCCTATGAAACCGGACGAGGCAGGATAGTAATTCGGTCGCGTATCATCACTGAGCAATTAAAAGGCGGGAGAGAAGCCATCGTGGTTACTGAAATCCCTTACCAGATAAACAAAAGCAAAATAGTGGAGGAAATTGCGCAGCTGATACAGGAAAAGAAAATCACCGGGGTGGCAGATTTACGTGATGAGTCAGACCGCGAAGGAATTCGTATTGTTATTGAAGTCAAACGTGGTGAACCCACACAGGTCATCATCAATCAGCTGGTAAAACATACCTCACTGGAAACGGCATACAGTATAATTTTTCTGGCATTGGTAGACAATCGTCCGGAATATTTGCCCTTAAAGAAGATTTTGCACTATTTTCTGGAACACCGCAAGCAGGTAATTACCCGCCGCACTAAATTTGAACTGGATAAAGCAGAAAAGCGTCTCCATATTGTTGAGGGACTCAAAAAAGCAGTAGATCAGATTGACCTGGTAATTAAGCTAATCCGGCAATCCAAAACTACTGAAGAGGCAAGAGACAAATTGATGTCCCAGCTGGAGCTGACGCAGATTCAGGCTCAAGCCATACTGGAGATGCGTTTGCAACGACTCACGGGACTGGAAATAGATAACCTGAATCAGGAACTAAAAGAACTTACCAAGACCATCAAAGAACTAAAGGGGATTCTTGATTCACCCCAGAAAGTCCTGGAAATTGTGAAAACAGAACTCCTGCAAATAAAACAACAGTTTGGTGATGGGCGACGAACAGAAATAATAGATGCCGGTAAGGAGCTAACTATTGAAGATTTAATTGCCGAAGAAAATGTGGTGATAACGGTCAGTCATAGTGGTTATATTAAGCGGACCCCCACTACGTTATACCGTCGTCAGCAACGAGGTGGTAAGGGCATAACTGCAATGGAGACCAAGGAGACGGACTGGGTAGAGCACCTGTTTGTCGGCACCACTCATAACTACATTCTGTTCTTTACCAATAAAGGGCGTGTGTACTGGCTTAAGGTATATGAAGTGCCGCAAGGTGGCAGGACTTCAAAAGGCAGGCCAATTGTGAATTTGATCAATCTGGAAGAAGGAGAGAAAATTCAGGCAATGATTCCGGTGGCGCGCTTTGATGATAAGGTGTCTCTCGTATTTGCCACCCGCAATGGTTACGTGGTTAAGAATTCACTGGAACTTTACAGCAATCCGCGCCGGACAGGAATTCGTGCCATTGAAATTCCGCCCGACGACGAATTGATAGATGTCAAATTGTCTTTTGGCCAGAATGATATCTTTCTGGCGACCAAAAAGGGAATGGCAGTTAGATTCCATGAATCCGAGGTTCGTTCTATGGGACGTGGTGTACGTGGCGTTATTGGAATTCGTCTTCAACTGGGTGATGAAGTTGTTAGTCTGGCAGTGTGCCAGCCGAATTCCACAATTCTTACGGTGTGTGAGAAGGGTTATGGCAAGCGGACCAGCATTAATGATTATCGGTTGATTCACCGTGGTGGTAAAGGTGTAATCAACATAAAAGTCGGCGAGAGAAATGGTGACGTGGTGAACAGTTTAGATGTTATAGATTCCGACGAATTGATAATGATAACCCAGAAAGGAAAGAGCATCAGAATCCCTGTGGCGAATATCCGTGTAATCAGTCGCAATACCAAAGGCGTGAAACTGATTCAACTGGACGAGGATGATGTCCTGACCAGTGTA
>CAYRXI010000041.1:6329-7999 GCA_964428255.1 uncultured Candidatus Sumerlaeota bacterium | reverse complement strand
GAAGAAGAAGAGGTTAATGAGGAGAGCCATGCACCCGAAAGTGAATCTTAGTTTTAACTAACGTTTGTTTACCCGTTTTTTAATTACATAAAAGATACCAGAAAAGGAGCTTAGTATGACTAAGACTCGTGAGGTCTGGGGTTCGCGGTTAGGTGTAATTCTGGCAGTAGCTGGTAGCGCCGTTGGGCTGGGGAATTTTCTTCGCTTTCCGGTTCAAGCCGCACAAAATGGCGGCGGCGCCTTTATGATTCCCTATTTTGTCGCCTTTTTGCTCCTCGGCATCCCTCTCTGCTGGGTAGAATGGACTATGGGGCGGTATGGCGGGAAGTTCTCTCATGGCAGTGCCCCCGGAATCTTTCAAGCAATATGGTGTCACCCGATTGCCAAATATATCGGGGCGATTGGTATCTTCGGTCCTTTGCTAATTTATTTTTATTACATCTACATTGAATCCTGGACGCTGGGATATGCCTTTTATTCTATAACAGGTAAATTAGGCTCTTTACGAACTAAAGACGAGATTGCTACTTTTCTGGATAACTATCTGGATATGGGTGCCGACTCTTCTATTGTACCTGCGTATATCTTTTTTCTGATTACCTTCGGAATTAATTTCGGGATTATTTATTTTGGTGTCAGCAGAGGCATTGAGCGTGTAAGCAAAGTTGCAATGCCCTGTCTTGCAATTCTGGGGATTATTCTTGCGGTGCGGGTGCTTACGCTTGGCACTCCAGACCCGGCTCATCCGGATTGGAATGTTAAACAAGGGCTTGGCTTTATCTGGAATCCTAATTTTGCTGCTCTTAAGGACCCCAATGTCTGGCTGGCAGCTGCCGGACAAATCTTCTTCACCCTTAGTCTCGGTATTGGTGCGGTGTTGACTTATGCAAGCTACTTGAAGCCCAAAGATGATGTGGTGCTCAGCGGATTATCGGCTTCCAGTGCCAATGAATTTATGGAAGTTATTATCGGGAGTTCGGTAGTAATAGTAGCAGCTGTGGCTTTCTTCGGTAATCAAGGTGCTGTGGAAGTTGCCAAAAGTGGCGCCTTTAATCTGAGCTTTGTGACGATGCCCTTGATTTTTACCAAATTATTTGCCGGCTCATTTTTTTCCCTTGCCTGGTTTTTACTATTATTTTTTGCCGGTCTGACCAGTTCTATTTCTCTCCTGCAACCCAGTATATCGTTTCTGGAAGATGAGTTTAAATTTCCCCGCCGCAAAGCGGTTTTGGCTCTTGCTGCACTCTGCTTTCTGATGTCACAATTCAGTGTCTTTGGCCTCAAATACGGATTGGTAGACGAGATGGATTTCTGGGGGGGGACGTTTCTGCTGGTTCTTTTCGGCTTTATTGAAGTGGTGTTTTTTGCCTGGATTTTTGGCATTGATAAAGGCTGGAGAGAACTGCATCAGGGGGCACATATCCAGGTTCCCATTATTTTTAAATTCATCATAAAATATGTAACTCCCTTATATGTCGGGGTAATTCTGGTCGCCTGGCTATATAAAAACTTCTTGCCCACCTTGTTGTTACAAAAAGAAGAATACGCTAATAACGTCAATCACATTATTATACTGCGCATAATTTTATTATTAATCTTTATTGGATTGTTGTTTTTGATTCATTACGCCTGGCGCCACCATAGGAAAATCAAAGTTGAAAGCAGGTGAG
>CAYRXI010000041.1:0-6315 GCA_964428255.1 uncultured Candidatus Sumerlaeota bacterium | reverse complement strand
TTTTAATTATTTCCTGGGGGATAATAACCGGGCTGTGTGTCTTTTGTTTTTATCGTATCTTCCAGCTGGAACGAGGCGAAGTTGTAGCCCCAATTGAAATTGAAGCTGAACTGGAAGAGGCAGAAGACCGCGGCGAGAGAATTCATCCGGCGACTGATGCTAATGAGAGCTGAATTGTGAAATACTATGCGCCGTTCCATCAAAGCAATTGATGTAAATGAGCTGATTGTGGAATTGCAACGTCTCGGCTATGAGCCTTTTCGCGCTCGCCAGATTTGTCACTGGCTCTATAAATCGCGCTCGCTTCGCAGCTTTGCAGAAATGACGGATTTGCCGCAAGCTTTGCGCGACTATCTGGATGAACAATTCTACCTTGATTCTCTAAATGTTGAAGATGTTAAGGTTGCTGGTGATGGAACTCACAAGATTCTCTTTAGGTTGCAGGACCACCAGTATATAGAATCGGTGCTGATGCCCGACAATAAGAACCCCGACATTTTTACCCTTTGCGTCTCCACACAGGTCGGCTGTGCCCTGAAGTGTAGTTTTTGTCTTACCGGCAAAATTGGATTTATTCGCAACTTAACTGCACCAGAGATAATTGACCAGGTTTTGATTTCCCGGCGTGAATTTCTTAATCAGAACCAGATTCTACGTAATCTTGTTTTTATGGGAATGGGTGAATCTCTGCTTAATGTTGCGAATGTCATTACTTCCTTGAAGTTTTTGACAGCTCCACAATACTGTGGCATCTCACCACGCCGAGTTACGATTTCTACTGTGGGCATTGTCCCGGGAATCAAACAACTTGCTGCCGCCAATCTCCAGATTAATCTGGCAATCTCACTGAATGCCACCACCAATCAACTTCGGTCGCAGCTTATGCCAATTAATAAGAAATATCCTCTGGAGAGCATTATTTCCACCTGTCGCGAATTTCCACTGCCACAACGTCGGCGCGTTACCTTTGAATATGTAATGCTTAAAGATATAAATGATTCCCTGACAGATGCAAGTCGGCTGGCAAGATTGCTGCGTGGATTGCGTTGTAAAATAAACCTTATTGTCTATAATCCCGTCCCGGAATTGCCCTATCAGCCGTCATCCGCCGAGCAGATAGCGAAATTCCAACAATTTTTGCGGGAACAGAATTATACTGTGGCAATTCGTTACTCTAAAGGACAGGAAATTCGTGCTGCGTGCGGGCAACTGGCAGCAAATTACCTCGCAATGCCGAGTAACCACAGATCAGAGCCCTAACCTAACTCAAAAATTCTTTATACCGGGATGTTTATTCTTCAGTGAGGTTAAGGGCGCGGAGTTCAGAGTAAAGTTGTTCATCTGTAAAGCCCTCCAGGTCAATAACATTGGAGGGACAAACACTGGCACAACTGCCACAGCCGATACAGACCGCCTTGTTTACATTGGAGACGTATTTCAGGACGTTGCCAGCTTTATCAGTAACAGGTTCGCGTTCAATGGCACCAACCGGGCAAACGCGTTCACAGAAGAAACACCCAGTACAGACAGCTTTATCTACCCGCGCGGTTATAGGTGAGCTCTCCAGCTGTTCTTTGCTAAAAAGAGCAAGCACTTTGGCTGCAGCGCCACTTGCCATAGCTACAGATTCAGGGATGTCTTTGGGACCGTTACAGGCTCCGGCGAGAAAAATCCCAGCCTTGGCAGTCTCCACAGGCCGCAACTTGGGATGTGCTTCCTGATAAAAACCATAAGGATTGTAGGCAATGTTTAATTTTTGCGCCAGCTGGATGGCAGTAGGCTGAGGAACAATGGCAGTCGCAAGCACCACCAGGTCAGCCATCACTTCAACTTGCGTTCCTGCCAGCGTGTCCGTTGCCTGCACCACCAGCTGTCCGTCGAGGGGATATATCCGACTTATTCTCCCCCGGATAAAAATTCCCCCCTCTTCTTCAACAGCACGCCGCGCAAACTCTTCATAGTCTTTGCCACCGGCGCGTATATCCATATAAAAATAGTAAGCGGAACCGTTATGGACTTTATGCTTAAAGAGAATCATATGTTTAATGGAATACATACAGCAGATTTTAGAGCAGTAAGGAAGTCCCTTTTGCGGGTCGCGTGAGCCAACGCAGGCAACAAAGACCACTCTTCTGGCAGGTTTTCCATCAGATGGTCTCAATACTTTGCCCTCAGTTGGACCACTGGCACTTAGCAAACGTTCAAACTGTAAACCCGAAATTACATCTTTATACTTCCCGTAGCCATATTCACCGTAGCCTTTCAGCCGCTTTGTGCTCAGTTTCTCATTTCCATCCTCTTTTCTGGTAAAATCATAAAGGTCATAACCGGTGGCGACGATTATGGCGCCAACTTTTTCCTCAACTATCTGGTCGGTCTGTGAGTAGTCAATAGCCTGCGTGGGGCATACTTTTTCACACACACGGCATTTCTGTTTGGTGAACCAGAGGCAGTTTTCGCGGTCAATTACCGGTTTGGCAGGTACTGCCTGGGGAAACGGAATGTAAATTGCCGTGCGAGAGCTCAAGCCCATATCAAATTCAGAAGGGATTTTTTTGACTGGACATTTTTGCCAGCAATAGCCGCAAGCAATGCATTTTTGCAGGTCAACGCTGCGGGCTTTTAAACGAATACTGGCATTAAAATTACCCACAAATCCCTTGAGTTCCTCCAGTTCAGCATAGGTATAAATAGTGACGTTCTTACGGCGAGCAACATCTACCATTTTAGGCGTGAGGATACATTGTGAGCAGTCCAGTGTGGGAAAAGTTTCCGACAGTTGCGACATCTTACCACCTATAGAGGGAGAGCGCTCTACAAGAACAACCTCGTAGCCAGCTTCAGCGATGTCAATTGCCGCCTGAATTCCGGCTACACCACCACCTATCACAAATGCCCGTTTAGTCAGTGGTAGGTGAAGAGGCTGAAGAGGATAATTCCGTATAAGTTTGCCCACACTCAAACGAATAAGGTCAATAGCTTTAGCGGTAGCTTGCTCTCTGTCGCTATGCACCCAGGAACACTGCTCGCGGATATTTGCCATCTCCACCATATATGGATTAAGCCCGGATGCAGCAGCTGCCTGGCGAAAGGTAGGCTCGTGCATAGTGGGACTGCAAGCAGCCACTACAATGGCTGTGAGGTTATGCTCTTTGACTGCTTGCTTGATTAAATCTTGCCCCGGGGAGGAGCACATATATTTATATTCGGTGGCGTAAACTACATAGGGGAGCCGGGCAACTGCTGTAACCACCTGCTTCACGTCTACGGTAGCAGCAATATTCTCCCCACACCAGCATACAAATACACCGATACGTAGCATTCTGGTATTCTCTTTAACTTTATTAAATTAATCTAAACTCAGGCATAGATGCCCATCCGACGGGCAAGCTCACGCAGCCGCTTAACGCGCTCCTGGGTAGAGGGATGCGTGCTGAATAAACGCAACAAGCTCTCACCACGAAATGGATTGATAATGTAAAGATGCGCCATCGTGGGTGAGCCCTGGAATTTATAATTCTTAACAAAGTTCTCTATGGTTATCAGGGCATCTGCCAGTGCCAGTGGATTTCTGGAAATGCGTGCTCCGGTTTCATCAGCACTATATTCACGAGAGCGGGAGATCGCGAGTTGAATTATCAATGCGGCTATGGGAGCAAAAATCATTATAGCCAGTGCTGCCAGACCACTACCATTACGCCCGCGGTCTCTGGAGCCGCCCCCGAGGATTAAACCCCAGTGTGCCACCCGAGCTAACATCATAATTGTTCCCGCTATGATAGCAGCAATGGTGGAGATTAGGATATCACGGTTTTTAATATGTGCCAGTTCGTGCGCCAGAACTCCTTCCAGCTGACGCCAGTCCAGCGTTTTCAAAATTCCGGTAGTCACAGCAACTGCTGCGTGGCGGGGACTTCTACCCGTGGCAAAGGCATTAGGAATATCCGTGGGAACTATATAAACACGCGGTTTGGGGATGCCTGCCTGATACGCCAGCCGATTTATCATATCGTGTAGTTCTGGCTGTTGTGCTGGAGTGACTTCCCTGGCGCCGTGTAACATCAGGACCAATTTGTCGGAAAACCAGTAAGTAACAAGGTTCATTACTATAGATAGTATGAAGAAGAAATAGAGAGTTCCCGGAAAATAGCTATCCAGCACAGCTCCTACAAATATTAGCAATGCCGTTAAGGCAATAAGTAACAATCCAGTTTTCATTGTGTTCATTTTTCACACTCCTTTTTTTAAAAAGACAAAATATATTATATTAAAGGTTTGGTACTGGATTCAAGATGAACTCAAAAATCGTTTCTGCCTTAAAGTATTATGTGAAAAGAGGAGATTTCATATCTGGCTTCTGTGTTATTGAATCAACAGGTTATAAGTACTCACCAGCTGCCATCTACTCCGATGGTACCGTATAACTTCCAGTAATTTTACCCGTACACGTTTTGCTTCAGGTTTTTCGGGAACCGCAGTTTCCATATAAACTTTAACATAGGCTTTGCGCCCTAATAGCCCGAATTTTATTTCGCTGCGGGAAAGATTAATAACAATTCGGTCTTGAGTAAGATGCTGCACCAGCAATTCTTCAATGGCGGAAATGGTAGTTTTTTTTGAAGACTCACCTGGTATAGTACGTTGCCGTTCAACAATCAGCTGAAACGGATAAGATTCTAATTCTGCAGGAGTCTGATGAATCCAGAGATTTAATGTCACTGCGTGATATATAACCATGCTTACCACACATCCTGAAATAAATGCTCCAAGCACTAATAGATAAAATAAAAGTCCGCGTCTTTTACCTTGCCACATTGTAAAGTAATACACTAAGTACCCCATTATCGGGCGGTTTTCGTAAGTTGCTATGAATTATTTTAGAAGGTGAAGATTAATTTACCAGCACCCGATTAAAAATCAACAAATTTGTTGAAAGTGCCGTTGAGACTATAAAAGCTTGATGTTTTTGTTAATGATGTAAGTGAAGAAAAAAGGTAAAAATGAAATTACTTCTGGCTACAGGGAATAAACATAAAGTTGAAGAAATCACGGCCATTTTAAAGGAGAATTTAGGACAATCTTTCTCGGCTTTAGAATTATTAACCACTGCTGATTTACCACCACATCAACCGCCAGTAGAAGATGGCAAAACGTTTGCTGAAAATGCGCAGAAAAAGGGACAGTTTTATGCTTTGTTGAGCAAAGTCCTTACTCTGGCGGATGATTCAGGACTGGAGGTTGAAGCTCTCGGGGGAAGACCTGGCATTTTCTCTTCCCGTTATGCGCCGACCAATCCCGAGCGGATAGCAAAAATTTTAAAAGAAATGGAGACCATTCCAGCTGGTAAACGCCAGGCACGTTTTGTTTGTGCCGCGGTTCTGGTCTCGCCGGCTGGATATTCCAGGCTTAGCCTGGGTTATTGTTATGGCGAGCTTGCTTTTTCAGCGCGGGGTGAATATGGCTTTGGCTTTGACCCGGTGTTTTATTTACCTGAACTCGGCAAAACTCTGGCAGAATTACCAATGGCAGAAAAAAACAAGCTGAGCCATCGTGCTCTCGCAGTCGGACAGTTGCTCCCCTTAATTCAGAAACTGATTGACTTTGGTGAGAAATTAACGGAAGATGAATTATATAAACTTTTCATTGAGGCTTGATAAAATTTAAGACGGAAAGTTTAAAAAACTGCGAAGCAACGGGGCGTAGCGCAGTGGTTTAGCGCGCCTGCCTTGGGAGCAGGAGGTCGGCCGTTCAAATCGGCTCGCCCCGACCAGCTTTGTTCCTGGTTTAAAAATTTAATATAACTTTTAACGACCATTTTTCTTTAAGCGAAATTTTTTTGATGGTTAATGCGCCAGTAGCTCAGGTGGATAGAGCAACGGACTTCTAATCCGTAGGTTGGGGGTTCGAGTCCCTCCTGGCGCGTGCAAAGTCTGGGAAAAATTCGAGTAAAACATTATTAATAAAGATAAGAGCACCAGATGATTATAACTACAACGCCTGTAATTGAAGGCAAACAGATTGTTGAGTATCTGGGGATTGTTACCGGTGAAGCCATAATGGGTGCGAATATTTTTCGTGACTTTTTCGCCTCTATCCGAGATGTTGTTGGCGGTCGTGTAGCCGCTTATGAAAAGGAATTAGCCAAAGCCAAAGAAATTGCTCTGGAGGAGCTGAAAGAGAGGGCGCGTGAACTCGGGGCAAATGCAGTGGTGGGCGTTGACCTGGATTATGAAGTCCTCGGGCAGAATAATTCAATGCTAATGATCAGCGCCAGTGGCACTGCAGTGAAAGTGAGATAAACTATAAGTTGTAGAT
>CAYRXI010000040.1:16124-23052 GCA_964428255.1 uncultured Candidatus Sumerlaeota bacterium | reverse complement strand
CAGTAAGTTGCCATTGAATCAGGCCAGTGCACCATCGGGGTAAGCACAAATTGTAGGGTACGTTTTCCAATCTTGATTGTGTCGCCGGTCTTGACCACTTTAAATTTCCAATCTTTTTTATAATGCCGGCGCAGTGCTTTTTCACCATGTGGAGATGTAATGATAGTTGCTTCAGGGGCTATTTCCATCAGCTTGGGCAGGGCTCCCGAGTGGTCCATTTCCACGTGATTCACCACAATGTTCTTGATATTACGTGGGTCAGTTAGCACGCTAATCCGTGCCAGCAATTCGTCAACCAGATAGTGTTTGACCAGATCAATCAACGTAATCTGCTCATCCATAATTAGATAGGCATTATATGTAGAACCTTTGGGTGTAAGATAGCCGTGAAAGTTGCGTAAGTCCCAGTCAATCCCCCCTACCCAGTAGATTTCTGGTTTTAATTGGATTGGTTGCATTGTTATTTCTCCTTATAGGAAATAAAACGGTACTCGTGGGTTGATTCGTAATGGTTCAAAACCCGCACCTGTTTGACTCAGCGGAATTCTGATAATACTGTTTCAAATTGAGCAATGTTGTCTATGGAACGGCGGAAAAGTGCTTCCCCCTGCAGAATCGGGATTTGCTCTTCATAAGTTGGTTTTTTATGTTGATACAGGATGCCCAGCGGGATTTTGTCTCCCCACTCCAGCGATTTTTCAAAGGCAGCCAGACGATTCTCCGGATTATGACCCTCTAACTTATATACCCGCTCACGATACCACTGGTAGGTATTGATGCGATTGAATGAGACACATGGCTGAAGTACATCTATTAAGGCAAAGCCTTTGTGTTGAACACCTGCCTTGATTATTTCTGTTAGGTGGTCTGGGTCGCCTGCAAAGGCGCGAGCCACAAAACTGCAATCCTGAGAAATGGCAAAGGCTAACGGATTAAATTGTTCCTGGATGACGCCGAAGGGCTGGAATTTAGTGTACATACCGCGTTCGCTGGTGGGTGATGCTTGTCCCTTGGTCAAGCCATAAATCTGGTTGTTGTGCACAATGACGGTGATGTCAGGATTCCGGCGAATGCCGTGTAGTAAATGATTTCCGCCTTCAGCGTAAAAACAACCATCCCCTGAATGTACCAGCACCACCAGTTCTTTATTGGCGATTTTTGCCCCGGTAGCTACAGGAATGGCTCTCCCGTGTAAACCATGAAAGGAATTAACGTTGAGATAATGCGGGAATTTTGCTGCCTGTCCGATACCCGAGACAATCAATACCTGCCAGGGCTTCAACCCCAGTTCTTGCAATGCTCGGATTACCGCCTTGCGGATCGGGAAATTACCGCATCCCGGACACCACGCAATTTCAGTTTCAAACTCAAATTCTGATATGTTCTTTACATAACCCATATTTGTCTTCCCCGAAACTCTGTTTATTGAGATTAGTGATTATATCAATCCTTTATTCTTTAAAGCTGTAATAATTTCTCTGGCAGAGAAGGGACGCCCCCAGTATTTGAGAATGCTATCATAAGGTGTAAGAAGTGTTTCATGCCTGATTAACTGTGCGAGTTGCGCGGTGGCATTTTCTTCTACGGTGATAACTCTGGTGGCAGAGCTGCTAAGAATTTTTGCAATCTCCTGAGTGCGGAAGGGGAAGAGTTCGCGGAAATGTAGCAGTGACACAGCCTTGCCTTCAGCACGCAGCACGTCTACGGCTTCCTTGATGGCGCCCCAGGTTCCGCCCCATCCCACCAGCCAGAGCTCCGCATCCTCTGATGGATAAATAATTGGCGGCTCAATTTCCTCCGCCAGCGGTTTTAATTTTTTCAACCGCTTCTCCACCATTCGTTTGCGATTTTCAAGGTCCTCACTGATGTGTCCGTATTCATCGTGTTCATCACTGGAGGCAACAACGGTCCAGTGAGTTTGTCCCGGCGCCAGCATCGGAGATACTCCATCTGGCGTAAATTTGTAGCGTAAATAGGCACCCTCTGCAGGAGGCTCCAACTGCGTCATAAAAAAGCGCTCCAGCTTAACTTCACCAAGATTAAACTTATCTACTGTGAAGTAGGCATCTGCCAGATATTGCTCCGAGAGGATTATAGACTGGATTTGATATTTCTCTGCCAGCTGGAAGGCTTTGATTGTGAGATAAAAGGCATCGGCTGGATTGGTAGGCGCCACTATATACCGCGGAAATTCACCGTGTCCTGCGTGGATCACAAACCACAGGTCCTCCTGAGCAGTGCGCGTTGCCATCCCCGTAGCAGGTGCAGGACGCTGACCGATATGAATAACTACCGGAGTTTCAGTCATTGCAGCAAGGCTGAGTGCTTCCACCATCAATGCAAAACCACCACCAGCAGTAGTCACCATAGAGCGGACCCCGGCAAAGTTGGCACCAATAGCCATATTTAATGCGGCGATTTCATCCTCGGCTTGTTCCGCAACAACGCCATATTCTTTTTCCTTACCTGCGAGGTAAGCGAAAACCGACGAGCCAGGTGTCATCGGATATGCCGAAATGAAACGACAGCCTGCTACCAGTGCGCCGAACCCAACAGCATCTGAGGTGGTGAGCATTATCTTGTTCTCCAGTTTCCGCTGGGGTAATGTACGGAACAAGGGGATATTTAATTTTTGTGTTGCGTTAAATAAAGCAAGATTGAGGTCTTTGTGTTTCTCACCGACCTCTTCCGCGAGAGCGGTTGTGCAAACTGTCTCAGGT
Source organism: uncultured Candidatus Sumerlaeota bacterium (assembly GCA_964428255.1). Classification (GTDB taxonomy): domain Bacteria; phylum Sumerlaeota; class Sumerlaeia; order MWCT01; family JAGHBZ01; genus CAYRXI01. The sequence goes on along the minus strand of CAYRXI010000040.1, from coordinate 20,332 downwards.
AAGCCCAGTGCTTTACATAAGGCAGCAAAAAGTATGGTTGTGGCAGATACAGCTGGTGCTTTTAATTCCTTAAGAAGATGCTGTATCGGTAATTTAACATCTCCGTTTAAGGTCTCATCGCTTATAATTAAGCCATTCTCTCGCAGCTGAGGTCTATAGAGTTGAATACTTTCGGCATTCAGTGCCAGCACCAAGTCAAACTCATCATCTGGCGCCACCACAGGGTGTTCTGCACAGGCACGTAGCCGATAAGCATTATGCCCGCCGCGGATTCGTGAATGGTAACTCTGCTCTGTATGGACAAAATAGCCGTGCCTGAACAGGGTGCGCGCAATAACATTGCCCAGAGTTTGAACGCCCTGCCCGGCTTCTCCTCCAATGTTAATATTGATAATTAGTGGTTCCATAATTCTTCACCAGTTTTTAATGTAGTAAAATCTATAGTTTATCATAAATACATTCTATCAAATTCATCATTAATGGTTATTCTTAAATCTTATCCATCCTGCATCTTTAAGCCCTTATCTTCAAAAAACTTCAGGAATGATTCAATAAATTCATAGTGCTTACGTTCCTCGTCAGCCAGTCTGCTGAATATAAGTTTGCCATTGTCATCTTCCAGTTGCTCTATAAAACCTTCGTAGAGCGTGATTCCATTGGATTCAATATCCAGTGCCAGCCGAAGTGCATCAAATTCATCACTCTGAGGAGTTATTTCTTGCTCCATACGTGGTACATATTGCTGGAAAAGTGTTTTAAAATTTAGGGATTGCCAGTCAAACGATTCAACTGCGGGATACTGTTCTCTGGCATAAAACTCACTCCGTATTGACTCTAAGATTTTGATGTGTCGTTGCTCCTGTTCTTTCAGAAGCTCAAACATAGATTTGGCAACGGAACTGAGTGTTTTCTGTTGAGCTTGTTGATAGAAATGAATCCCCTCATTTTCAAATTCCAGGGCTTTGTTAATTATGACATCCAGAATTTCGCGCATATTTATACCTCATACAAAGAAATAATAATTTCAAATTGTACATGAAAACTAACTTTAAAGTAAATCAAATTTTGCAATTTTGTTAATTCCGAGCTCATAAAGCGCAATCAACAAGCCTGCTGCCAGTATATCCATCGTCAGGTCAACCATATCAAAAACCCTCCCCTCAATCTGACGTTGATGGAGTTCATCTGCCAATCCATATACGGCGATAAACAGAAGCAATGCAAGGTAGATTAACACCCGTTGTGGTGACTTTGTGGCAAGTAAGTTGTTTGCCCAGAGATTAAGCACGCGCAAGGAACACACACTCAAGACAAAATACTCAACTATGTGAGCGAATTTGTCAACAAACGGATTGTGAAAGTGTGGTAAATCCCGTCCGGGTTGGTGTGATAAGACAAATATCAGAATTAGGACGGATAGCCAGGGGAAATAGTAAAATACGAGATAAAATGCAAAACTGTTATTTCTCTCTTCATCCATAAAAGCAGATTTCAAGTCTATGAATATTAATCAGAAATAAGCAAGCTAATTAAAAAAAGCAGGACATAATAAATTTAAAGTAGAGAAGAGGTTAAAACCTTTGAGTCTTTATTTAGATTAATCCCAGCAGGATAGCTGAAGTAGTACGTTGTTGCGCGTGTAATTTAGCCGGGTCATAGCGATAGATGTCTGCTCCCATTTTTTGTAGTTTTTCCTCTATTTTTTCGTAGCCCCGGTCAATATGATACACACGTAGAATTTCCGTCTCGCCTTCTGCTGCAAGTCCAGCCAGCACTAGTGCAGCACTGGCACGTAAATCCGAAGCCATAATAGGAGCACCGCTGAGTTTCTCCACACCATTTATCTTCACTGAGCCACCAATTACCGTTACTTCTGCTCCCAGGCGTCGGAGCTCCTGGCAATGGATAAAACGTTCCGGGAAGATAGTCTCCTTAATGATACTTTCACCCTTAACCAGCGACAGCAGGGCAGTAAATTGTGCCTGCATATCGGTGGGAAAACCTGGATATGGGGAGGTAATAATAGTGGTAGGCTTGAGCTCACCTGGCACATACACTCTCAAACTATGTTCATTAAGTTGTTCAATGGCGACTCCAATCTCAATAAGTTTGTTGATTACGGCATCCAGATGGTCAGGGCGACAATTCCGCACAATAGCATTTCCGCGAGTGATTGCGATTGCTGTCATAAATGTTCCGGCTTCAATGCGGTCGGGTATGACGGTGTATGTAGTGCCGTGTAATTCAGAGACTCCCTCAATAACGATAGTAGAGGAGCCAGCGTGATAAATCCGCGCCCCCATAGCATTCAGAAAGTTTGCCAGTTCTACCACTTCTGGTTCACGAGCTGCACAACGGATGATGGTGGTGCCTTTGGCAAGAGTTGCAGCCATCATTACATTGCAAGTGGCGCCCACGCTGGAGCCAAATTCACCAGCCAAGGAGATATCAGCCCCTTCAAGTTTATCCGCCCGGGCATTAATGTAACCTTTTTCTTTAGTAATCTCAACGCCGAGTGCGGAAATCCCCTTTAAGTGCAGATTAATAGGGCGCTGACCGATGACACAGCCCCCGGGAAAAGAGACACGTGCCCGACGCAATTTAGCAACCATCGGACCGAGCACATAAATGGAGGCGCGCATTTTTCGCACCATATCATAAGGAGCTTCAGCGATACTAAAATTGCTGGGGTCAATATGTAGTGTATCTCCCTGCCAGTCAACTTTGGCTCCGACATAACGCAAAACGTTTGCCATTGTCTCAACATCGCGGAGTTGCGGAACATTTTTTATTGTGCTGGGCGAGTTGCCGAGCAGGGCAGCTATCATAATTGGCAGGGTGGAGTTTTTGGACCCACTGATGAATACTTCCCCGGATAGAGGCTTCCCACCATGAATTATAATTCTATCCATCTTGCACCTCTGATAATAAATTTTACCTAAAAGAAACGATCTTTACTGCGACCTGTTAGCTCGTATATTTAATTTTTGCAAAGCGCCACTTGCCAGAGTAATCCTGGAAAAACTCTATCTGGCAAGCTCTGGCAGTAGCACTTGCTAGCTGTGCAACTTTATCTTTCTGCCAGGGCGCGATTTCCAGCATTAAAACCCCACCGGGTCTTAACAATGCGGATGCCTGAGGAATAAGCTGCCTGATAACGCTTAAACCATCATTACCTGCGACCAGTGCCAGGCGAGGCTCATAATTCTGCACCTCTGGCATCAGTGACTGCCACTCTTGTTCTGCGACATAGGGCGGATTGGCTATTATTAAATCCGCCGTTATCCTTAATCCCTGTAATACATCTAAACAAAGACAGTATATTACCGAGTGCAGGTTATAGTAGTCAATATTAATTTTTGCCACGGCTAAGGCTTCCAGCGAGTAATCAGTGGCATAGATAACAGGCCTGGTCTTCGCATTAAGTGCCAATGCCAGCGCAATTGCAGTTGAGCCAGTGCCCACATCAATGACTACTGGTGAAGGTTGTGCCATTTGTTCCAGTTCATTGAGTGCGAGTTCGCAGAGGAGTTCAGTTTCCGGTCTGGGTATCAAGACACGCCGGTCAAGATAAAGCCTAACTCCAAAAAACTCAGTCTCCTGCAAGATATATCCCAGAGGCTCGCGCAGGGCTCTACGAGTTAGAAGACTATCTGCCAAGGCTATTTGTTCAGGAGTCAACGATTGATGGTGAAGCAAAAAGATCTGCTCCCGGCGGAGATTAAGAACTTTAGCCAGAAGGAGCTCAGCATCTAATCTTGCGGTTTCTACTCCGGCTACCACTAATTTACTGGTTGCATTTGCCAGCCAATCTGCGATAAGCATAATTTATTGACTCTTTTTTTAAGTGTTGCTAATTTTAAGCTTAATAGTTTTCGCTTTGCGATAGAAATTTAGCCCACGCTTCAAATAAATGAGTATATATCCTGAGAATATTATCCAGCAAGTTCTGGACAAACTTGAAGTAGTCAAGATTCTGGAGCTAATCAACTACCGTACGGATACAATACAAAAGCGAGGCGACACCGTAAAGTGCTTTTGTCCGATTCACCAAGAAGTCGTGTTTCGTACCCTCTTGTGCAACAGCAAAGATAAATCCTTCAAATGTTCTTATAGTTTGTGTCCGGGCAATAAAGGTGGAGATTTAATAACTCTTTACGCCCTGGCACGCGGGATCGATTACAATATAGCACTGGAAGAACTGGTAA
>CAYRXI010000040.1:13739-16114 GCA_964428255.1 uncultured Candidatus Sumerlaeota bacterium | reverse complement strand
AGGTGGCAGAGAATTACATTGAGCTGGGTATATATGATGAGGCTGAGCGGAGCTTTTTAAAGGTGCTGGAGTTACAACCTAATAATCTGGCAGCCCTACGCGGATTAATTGAAATCTATACGGAGACGCATCAGGAAGAGCGGCTCCAGGAACAGATAGTGGCTCTGGTGGATGCCCTGCTGGCAAATCAACAGTTTGAGGAGTGTATTAATTATTGTCTGCAATTGCTGGAGAAAAATCCGGATAATCTGGAATTGCGCGAAAAGCTGACCGCTGCTTATCGTGGTGCGGGGAATATGGAAAACTTTGTCGGCGAATTGATGAATCTGGCGGACATCTACATTGAACGCGGGAACTATGAAGGCGCACTAAGAATGTATCAGCAAATAGAAGAAGCCGGGGTTGATATAATTGATGTTCATCCGCATCAGGTTCAGGTGCTGGTTGCTCTCGGACGCACTGAAGAAGCCATTAACCGCACTCTCGCCTATGCTGAAAAGTTAATCGCGAAAAATGAGTACGAAGCCGCACTCCACGCTTATCGTGAGATAATTGACCTGGATGATTCGCGGGATGATATTCGTGAACAATATATTTCCATAGCTCTGAAACTCCCGTTAACTGAAGAGCGAATAGTTAATTGTGCCCGGGTAGCTGACGAACAAATTCGCCGGGGAATGCTGTCGGCAGCTGCTACTGCACTGGAAAAACTGCACGAACGAGTACCGCGCAATATTTTTGTGCTGGAAAAGCTGAGTGAAATTTACGCACAGCAGGGGCTGGCAGAAAAAGTCTCGAACACACAACGCCAGTTAATTGTCTGTCTGATAGAACGCCGCGAATTTGCACGCGCACGTCAACTAATAAATGCACTCTTAAGCTCAACTCCTTACAATCCAGAAATTTATCTATTACTCGCAGAATTAAATGAAGCCGAAGAAAATACCGAGGCGGCTACTTCTGCTTATAAACAAGCCATTGAGCTTTATCGCCAGCAGAACAAACTGGAAGACGCTCTACGAATATATGATAAGCTGGCAGAGGCTTATCCGGATGATTTATCTATTAAAGAAGCTCAGATGCATCTATACATTGAAGCGGGCAAAAATGAAGCCGGCTTTGCTAAGTGTATGGAATTGATAAATATTCTGGAGCAACGGCAGGATACAACATCTCTCCTTAAAATTCTTAATTTTGCTCTGAGTTTGGTACCCACAGACATAGACCTCAGGCTTAAAGTGGCAGAACTCCAGCGTTCCGCAGGGAATATAGCTGAAGCTAAAACTTCCTTCTTTAAGGCTCATCAGCTTTTAGTGGATAGTGGTAACACCCCAGCTGCTATTACCCAGCTGCAAAAAATTCTGGAACTGGATCCAGAGGATGTGCCAGCGCATCGCGCTTTGGCAGTGATTCAACATTCACTGGGTGATGATGTCCTGTCACTGAAACATTATAAACGCGCTGCAGACCTGCTCTTTTCTCGCGGGGAACTCCGGGAGTGCGAAGAGGTGCTCCGCCAGATTTTATCTATTGCTCCAGATGATTTAACTGCTTTAAATCGGCTGGCTGAAGTATACGAGTCTCTACAGCAAACTGACGCCTTGAAGGAAATCTGGCAGAAGCTAATCCAGATTTATAACCAGCGTTCCGCCTTTGGTCGTGTGCTGGAAATCAGTCAGAAGTTCATTGAGCTGGAACCCACAAGTATCTTCGCCCTGGAAAATATGGCAACTGCCTTTGAGCAGACACAGAATTTAGCGGCTGCCATTGACTGCTATTTTCGCCTGGCACATATCTACGTCTCAAAGCAGGAACCAGAATTTCAACAGTTGATGCTGGAGACTATCCTGGAAAAGCAGCCCACGCAGACACGCGCTCGTCAGGAACTCGTAGAGCTGTTGGTAGAGACCGGCAAGATAGAAGAAGCAATCAAGCATATTACAGAACTCACTAACCAGTATAAGCAAACCGAAAACTATGACGCCGCTGCAAAATTTCTCCTCCAGATGCTGGAACGTTTGCCAGAAGATAAACGGCTTCATTTACTGTTACTAACGATATACGAGGAAGCCGGCAAAACCAAACAGTTTATCTCCCAGGCAGTGCTGTTAATTGATATCCTGCGTCGGGAAAACTTGCTGGATGAAGTGGCTGCCTGGTATCAGCGCATCCTCCAGTACGAGCCGGATAATATTAATTTCCGCTACAGCCTGATTGAAGTTCTGCAGGCACAAGGTAGAATCGCCGAAGCCACGCGTGAATACTTTGCACTGGCAGAGTGGTACGAACGGCAGGAAAATTACGAAGAAGCCATTAATACTTATCGCCAGATTCTCGGGCTGGTGCCTGAAGAAGAAACTGCTTATAATGCCTTG
>CAYRXI010000040.1:11644-13729 GCA_964428255.1 uncultured Candidatus Sumerlaeota bacterium | reverse complement strand
AATGCTACCAGACAGATATGTGCTCTGGCTGAACTCTACCAACGCCAACACAAACTTCAACCTGCAATTCAAATTCTGGAGCAGGTGTTTGAATATGAACCTGAACAGATTGAGATCCATCGCAAAGTAATCGCACTGGCACTCCAGGCAAATGATACTGCACGCGTCCTCTCACAATATGACAGACTGTATTCAATTTATTATGAGAGAAGCGACTATGAGATGGCAGCAGCAGTCCAGCGCGAAGCCATTCAGCTCAGTCCCGCAGAACCTGCGCTACGCGAACCGTTAATTAAGGCACTTATCTCGGCACGTAAAACAGATGAGGCAGTGGCTGAATTATTCAATCTGGCTGGGATTTACTCCGACCGGCAGCAGTATGAGAAAGTGCTTCAAACCTGTGCTCAAATCCTGGAATACGATCCCCATAATTTGCGGGCGCATCGTCTCAAGGCACAAACTTATCTCAATCTGGGAGATGAGAAAAAAGCCCTCGCTGAATTCATACACCTTTCGGCTGCACTGGATAATATCCCCATAGTTGCTGGCAATGGCACCATCTCACCAACCACTACGAAAGAAACGGATATGACACCACGGCTGAAAGTGATGAAGGAATATACCTTTGAGAATTTTGTGGTAGGAGATCACAATCACTTTGCTTACGCTACGGCGCTGAGCGTCGCAAGGGCACCGGCGAAAAACTATAACCCGCTATTTATTTATGCGGATGTAGGATTGGGTAAGACGCATCTTCTGCATGCCATTGCTAACTATATTAGCGAAAACTCTCCCGGATTAACCCTGATTTACACCAATGCCGAAGAATTTACCACAGAACTGGTCTCTGCCATTCAGAACAATCGGGTAAATGAATTCCGCCACAAATATAGCACAGTAGATGTGCTATTATTAGACGACGTTCATTTCCTGGCTGGTAAGGAGCGCGCCCAGGAGGAGTTTTTCCATGTCTTCAATGCATTGTTTCAAGCCAAAAAACAAATCGTAGTCACCAGTGATAGACCTCCAAAAGATATCCCGCATCTGGAAAAACGTCTGCGCTCCAGGTTTGGTGCAGGCGTTATTGTTGATATTCAATCGCCAGAATTTGAGACCCGACTGGCAATTTTGAAAAAAGATCTGGAGTCACATCCGGATTGTAAAATTCCAGAAAATATTATCAGTCTCATAGCTGAACGAGTGGAGTGGAATGTGCGGGAATTGAAAGGCGCATTGAATCAGGTAATTGCGATGAAAGAGCTCCGGCAGGAAGAATTGAGTGAAGAACAGGTGCGACAGATGTTAGACAGCCTGTTTGAAAAAGTATGAATCCCGGATTGATGCTGAGTATGTGCCTTAATCGTTTGGAAAATCATTAATTGATTTTAAAGCATGTAATTATTCCCTTGTATTATGAACATTAACTTACCACGAGACTTACCATACTTACTGCAGTTGACGCCTCAGGAAAAAACCGACCTGTTCATCTGGTATCTAATCCTAATGGTGCTGGTGATATTTTCCATTCTGGTGGTGATTATACTCAAGCATCTGCTGAAACGAAGAAAACCCAGCAGAACCACTCAACTGGCGCTTGATTTAGAGGTGCTGGAAAGAATGCGACGGACGGGTCTGCTCTATCCGGAAGAAGAAGAACGGGCTCGGGCAGCTATTAAGAAATATCTGGCTCAGCAGCTGGAGCAATCATTAGCAGGCACTCCTCAAGAAAAATCACCACCCTCGCCACAGCAACCCGCAGTGGAGACGTCACAACACCTCGCCGGATTGATGCCAGAGAAGGCAACATCTTCACCGCAAGCGGCATGCCCGTCAGCCCCCTCAAAGCCTTCAGCAGAAAGTAAGGCTATTGATGTAGAAGAGCTGCATCGCCGGGGAATTATCACCGATGAGGAATATCAACAATTGCGTGCTTTCTTTGAAAAGAAACATTAATGCCAAGCCTGAGCTATTCCAGAAATTGACGAGATACAATGGGACGATTGATACTTAGACCTGTAAAAGTAATCAGCGTACTCCTGCCATTCATTATTAGTTTTTTGCGCGACTGGCACCGCTGGATATTAT
>CAYRXI010000040.1:11317-11634 GCA_964428255.1 uncultured Candidatus Sumerlaeota bacterium | reverse complement strand
AACATCAACAACGCGCCCGGTGCCTAACCTATCGCATTGCCAGTCTTGGTCCTACCTTCATTAAGCTGGTCCAGGTTCTTGGCATGCGGGAAGATTTCGTTCCCAAAACTTACGCCGACGAATTTAAAAAATTGCAGGACCAGGTGCCCCCTTTCCCCTTTCGGAAAGTAAAGCGTATCATTGAGCAAGAGTGCGGTAAAAAACTGGAAGAAGTTTTTGAAGACTTTGAGCGTGAGCCCATAGCTGCCGCTTCACTGGGGCAGGTACATCGGGCTCGCTACATAGGCACTGAAGTCGCAGTCAAAATTCGCCGCCCC
>CAYRXI010000040.1:237-11257 GCA_964428255.1 uncultured Candidatus Sumerlaeota bacterium | reverse complement strand
GCTGATTTACGGCTGGTCTTTTTCCTGCTTCACCTGTTGAATTACTTCTTTGAAACGCACTTTTTCAGAAACGCCCTGGTGGCAGTTAAAGAATTTTCTCGTATGATTAAAGAAGAAATGGATTTTCGCACTGAAGTAAAAAATGCAGAAAAATTCCGCCGTAATCTTGCCTATAATCCTGCGATTATTATCCCGGAAATTTATCCGGAACTGTGCACTGAATGCGTCTTTGTCCTGAAGTATTACGAAGGTGTCAGGGTGGATGATATCGCCGGGCTAAAACGTCTCGGTATCAGCCCCAGTGGGTTAATTAAAAATCTAATAGAAATTTATACACATCAGGTATTGATTGATGGTTTTCTCCACGCTGACCCGCATCCGGGAAATATCCTGATTAATGCCCAACGCCAGATTATTATTCTGGATTATGGGATGACCGTGAGTTTTGACAAACGTCTGCGTGACGATTTACTGGAGCTGGCGATTGCCGTGTTTCGTGAAGACGCCGATCAGGTTGTTGCCAGCTTCTTTAAACTGCAGATGGTAGAACCCGAGGCAAATATGGCGCTCCTCCGGGATGCTGCTGCCATTTTGATGCAACTGAAACCGGGCAAAGGCTACGAATACCGGCGTATCCAGCAAATTGTGGAAGAAATCTTACGCACCTTTAATAGATTCCCTCTGCGCTTGCCGCATAATCTGGTTTATTTATTTCGTGCTGCGGGGCTGGTTGAAGGCTTGGGCATCTCCTTTAATCCTCAGTTTGATGCGGTAGAAGAGGCAAAACCTATCGTTCTGGAGATGATAAAACAGTTTTATCTGCCACCAAAGAAATCGTTGAAGGATAAGTTGATGGATGCAGCGCTGGAGGTCTGGGGCACCTGGGAGAGTTTCCGCCGTGCCCTCTATCGTGTAGAGCGTGAGGAGATGAAGGTGCGTGCCCATGAAGGCGACATCTTTGAACTGCGAGCCTTTTTAACTACCATTATGCGGCGTTCACTGCTCGGGATTTTCAGTATTGGGATTGCGATGATGGCTACACTGCTTTATCTGGATACGCGGAAAATTTTACTGCTTCTGGGGGGCTACGCACTCACCCTTTTAATTATCCTGCTACTTATTCTCCTCCCCATTAAACGCAAACGCCGTCAATTCTGACAAACTCCAGAAATTAACCCACCCTCCCACCACTAATTCTCATTTCCTTAAATTAACGTTCATCTTCTCAAACCAGTTTCCTTAAACTATACAACTGCTTACTTACTCTCGGACACAAAGTTACCTTCCTTTCTTGTCAACTCTTCCCTTTAGCACAAGGTGTTAATATCAGATATTGCAGACTCTTGAAAGGCAAATATTACTAAATTGATGTCATTTATGGCTTGTAAGCAATTGAATCAGAAATTAGTATTAAGAGAACAAAGGAAGGTAATTTTACCTATAAATTTTTACTCCCAGAGATAGCTATTTCATAGCAATTAAATACGCAACCATCTATTTACTAAATTAGTATGTGAATAGTTCACAGCATCCCGTCACCTTATGTTGAAGAAGCAAAATATTCTCCTGTGCGAAAGTTCCATATGCAATGTTCACTCTTAACACATCAGTAATTCCTGAGAGATTGGCGTCAGTGATCTGCAAGGATAAAGTACGCCGCGCTGTATCCATCTTCAATTTCAGTTTAGATTTATTGCCAACCAGTCCATCACATTCATAAGTCAGCTTGGTGCCACTTCTGTCAACGGACCACTGGCCTGCTGGAACTTCAATTAGTATTGCCCCGATCTCAAGCAGGAAAGAGTCGTTATTTGGATTAAACGAAGGCGTCCCCGGTATTCTCGCTGCCATTCTCACTGTATCTCTATCTACTGGATTAGTATTCCTTATTATCAAGGCATCAATGAAAAGCTCCATACATTTATAGGTATCTCTGCTAATATCAAACAGAGAACCCGTGGCAGGATTACGCTTGGGTACAGGATTAATGACTACACAATCATCAAAGCTTCCACTCTGCATAATAATTTCCACTTCTGTCTTTCCTCCCAGTACGTCATACAGCCCCTGCTTAGTGCTCACAGTAAACTTTGACCGTGAACTACCGCCGATATTGAGCAGGAAGGTCCCTAAAATTCGATTGTCATTATATATCCATTTGGAACCACGCGAAGAGCGCCAGTTTGTCGCACACGGGGCTAATTCTTCGCTTACCGTATCTCCTGTAACTATAAAGTCATAAGAGACGCCATCATTAACCAGATTTAAAACCCCCGGGGCAGCATTAAATTCACCTCTTAATTTCATCTTTCCATTAGCTGGACTGACAGGTTGAAGCGTCAATTCCCATCTATTTATACGTAATTGTTCAGTCATAGAATTTGATTTTTCAGTGAGTGATTGAATAGTGGGATAATCTGAGGGGACATATCTTTCTACCGCCAGAGAAGAAATCGTAAGGAGACAGGATAGCAACATAATACCAAAGACTAAACTCCTGTTGGTTAAATACGTTGTATTTTTTATCATTGTATACCTCCGGTTAAGATTTAATATTTAGGATTTTGGGAATAATAAACAGCGTTTTTTTTTACTATTCTCACCTCCTTCAAAGTTTAATATGTCTTTTGATTTAGGGCTAAGGGCAAAACTTTATTCCTATTTTCCTTTAGCATTTATAAGTCAAATATTCTCGAGGAAGTCTGGTCAAAACTCACATTAATTTACCTACTTCCAGAGATTTTCCACTGGTTTCCGTGAAAGTTTCGCTGCCCTCAATGAAAGCATCGCGTCCGCTCGTCACTTTTCTCAAACATTCACCACTCATATCAATAACTCAATGCATCGTATCCGGAGAGAGGTATCAAAATTACTAATTTCACGGTTTCCGCCCCTTATAATATAGTTTTACAAAGAGCAATAAGATTTCTTTATCTTCTCTCTTTATACTATTTTCCGCAGCATTTCTCATAAAATAAAATTAATTAAATAGACGGTTACTTTAATTAGCTATTAAAATGCAAGAATTTTGTCTCTTTTTTAACCCCTGTAGTTGATATTTAACGCCAATACTTTAAAGGGAATAGTTTGACTTTGTAAGCAAAAATAAACTTATTAGCTGTCTGGAGCCTGGACTCAAAGGTTACTATGTTAATATCTAAAAGGCGTTTTTTGATAGACAGGCGGAGGTGGCTTTAAAGGAAGAGTTTAATGGTGGTTTTCTGTTTCAATTGATGAAGCAGAGCAGCTTTTTCTGTGTAATATTTTTCCCGCAGCAATTTATCTTTTGGGGTAATTTTATCGGTGAGTTTAAGGATGCGGATTTTGCCCCCGCTGCCAGATTCGCTGATTATCGGTCCAGCAATTTTGCCGGGTGGCAGGTCTTTGATGGCAGCTTCCACTTGTGGGTCAAATTGACCGGCGTCCAGATAGCCGAGGTCTCCGCCAGCAGCTGCCGTAGCATCTGCTGAGTATTTCTGCGCCAACTGCGCAAAACTCGCCCCGGCTTCTAATTGCTGTAAAATCTCGTAAGCAAGTTTAATCTGCGATTCTTTATCGGCAGAGGTAAAGAGCAGATAAATCTGACTCAGGCGATAGGTGGTCAGCGGCTTTTTTTCTCTGTTGAGCTGCGCAATATAATCATCCAGTTCAGTCCGGGTGATATTAAGATGCGGGAGCAGTAATTGAGCCAGTAAAAAGTCAGCACGTTCACGCTCGCGTAGAAGGTTTTTTATGGTAGCTGGCTCCAAGCCCAATTCAATTACCAGTTGTTTTAGTTCTGTATTATTTTCCAGCCGTGGGGCTATCCACTCCCATTTTTTCTGAATTACTTCCTCAATCTCACTTTCGTTAAATTTTCTTTCTTTCTCTTCCACAAATTTTAATAACAGCCGGTCTTCAATCAGCAATTCTAAAGTAGAGCGCAAGGTCTCCTGCGAAAGGCTGAGCGAAAAGGTTTCCCGCTCGGCTGCCAGCACTGAGACCAGCCAGTAGCGTTTCACCTGAAGCAAGGTAATGGGTTCACTGCCAACGATAGCCACCACGCTATCCAGAACTTTTTGAGCTAAGATGGAAGAACTCATAACAACAATTAGCACACCAATCAGCCAGTTTTTATTTTTAAGCCACATTTTAATCGATTTCTTTAGAGACATAGTTCGGGTTAAGAATCTTTCTGTAAAGATGCCAGAGATTCATTAAATCGTAGAGAGAGAGTCCCTGTTGAGTGTCAAGGAGATTTTGTAAAATCATTGTATACTTCTATCGGAAACTCCTGTTTAAGTTGCAGGATAAACTGCCGGTATAAAGTTTGTTTTTTCTGTTCCAGCAAAAGATGGCGAATTGCCTCTTTTACTTCTGTAAGAGGTTTAAGCCGAGCGGGGCTATATCCAATTTTCTCAATGATATGATAACCAAGGTCGCTTTTCACAATGTCGCTGAGTTGACCCACCTTCAAGCGTGCAGCAGCCTCTTCAAAGACACGGTCATAGGTCCCGGGCGAATAAGGAGGTAGTACTCCCCCATCTATTTTTGAGAAATGAACGGACATCTCACGTGCTACAGTGCCGAAATCTGTGCCACTACGCAGTCGTTCCAGTGCTTGTTCTGCCTCTTCTCGTGTTCTGGTCAAAATATGTCTCACCTGTATCTGTTCCGGAAGGAGGTAGTCTGCCTGATGCAGGTTATAATAACTGGTGATTTCATCATCGGTGACTGTTATGCCAGCGTAAACAGATTTTTGCAGCGTGAAATCGACCAGCAGTTGACGTTGTGCTGCGCGCAATTGGCGACGAAATTCCGTATCGTCCTCAAAACTCTCTTTACTGGCATAAGCCAGAATCAGCAGCTGTTCTATCTGCTGTTCCAGCAGTTTTTGCCGTACTTGAGTTTGCTGAACCGTATCAGTTAGGTTCGCCATCGCCAAATAAGTCTGCCATTGCTGTTCAAAATCGGCTTTAGTAAGCACTACGGGACCTACCTGACAGAGTATTTCTGAAGATGGCATCTCTTCAATTACGTGGAGGTGTTGTTTAAGATCTGACACAGTTCTACAATTCATCACCAGCGTTAATGCCAGAAGTATACCTGTTAGCGTAAGATTTCTCATCGGGCGTGCAATTGTGTATCAGTAAATTTATGTTTCATTCTATTAATAGCTCTCAGAACCTGCCAGAAAAATATTATTACTCCTGTTTGTTTGATTAAGAAATGCAGGTGATACACCAGCGAATAGATATGTAGTTGATGCAACAGGTTAATTCCCCGCGGAAAATTGAGAAACGGAAAAGCAGTAGGGGTTGCTATTAGTGCATAAATTAAGAGTGCCACTGGCAGGCTCAGTCGTTCAGTACAGAGCATCAGCACCAGAAATGGTATCAACATCACGTAATGATGTTCCCAGACATCACGAAACGCAAAAAAGAACATCAAGCTGAGCAAAACAAAACAGCTGAGCATATCCGCACGGGGCGATAAAGAGAGTAACAATGAATAAACAAAAATCGTCAGGGTAATTAACATTATTATAACTGTAGCAATTGAGAAGGTGACGCCAAAGACAGAGATATTTATTGCCGTTATGCCGGAGAGATTCATCAGCATTTGCAGAGTGGTCTGGATGCTGAAATTCCCGAGGTGAAAAGTGGTGGTGCCCCCTGCCAGACGGTCTTTAATGGTTAAAAAAAAACTGCTGGCTTCCTGCGGGGAACAGATAAAAATACACCAGCGTTGGCACTAAAATAAATGCGGCACAAATAAGAATCTCTCGCAGCCACCGCTGACGATAATACAACGTTACAAAGGTGCTGGAAAAGAGCTTGAAGGAACTGGCATAGAACCAGAACAGACTTGCCAGTATGCGACGCTGTCTGAGAAACAACAGAATTGACCACCAGACCAGAGAACTCATAAATAATGAAAATTGTCCCATCCAGTATTCTATATATAAAGGAAAGGGTGTGAGCCAGAATACTAAAGACCAGCAAAAGACCAGTGGCTTGTTAGTAAGACGACGAGCGAGCTCAATATTAAACAATAGAGTTATCTCGTTAAGGAGAATCCAGAAGATATAGGCAGTTATTGGCGGGAAAAGGTTTAATAGCACGCCAATCGTGGCGGCGAAATGCGGCGGGTAGCGATAGGTAGTATAATAAGGAGCGCGTTGCTCTCCACGGGCAAGCGCTGCCTGAAGGTCTTCCGCCAGCTCATCGTGATGATACAGATTGCGTCCGTGCAGAAAATCCCAGCCAGCCTCATACGCCGAGAAAAAATCAGCCCCAACTTTAAAAAAAATGGTAGAATCAGAACAAAACTTCTTCAAATATCCAAATTGCAAGGCTCCCAGATACAGCAGATGAATGATTATAGCAATCACTATCAGGCTTAGGTAAGATTTCTTTCTTAATAGTTGTGCGTAGCTGACCATAATTGCGTGATAGTTTGCGCCATCGTATAAAGACAAGCTCAAGTTTAAGGGTCAATACAGCGTTAAGTCAATTTGGTTTTTATTTGTGAGTCAGATGAATTTTACCTTATAATACCTCATATCTATTCTGGAAGCAGACTGGAATTGTGTTGGTGCACAGAGAGAAAAAAGTCATTGCAGCCAAAATTCCCGTACGAAAACACTCCGACATTTTTTACCAGCTTGTGTTTCTCGCCAGTCTAAGTTTTCTGGTCTTTCAAATTTTGCTATTTTTTGATTTTATAGTTGACGACGCCTATATCTCCTTCCGCTATGCGAGAAATTTTGCTAAAGGCTTTAATTTTGTGTATAATCTAGGTGAATACGTAGAAGGGTATACCAATTTTTTATGGGTATTTATTTTGGGAATCTGCCAGTTTGTCATTGGGGTTAATCGGGACATTACACTGGTGGCAAAATTCCTGGGGATTGTGAGTGCAGTGCTGATTCTTGTAGTCTCATCCGGGTTGCCGCAAGCGATATTCTCCCCCGGGCAATGGATGAAGCGCTATTACCGCCTGGAGCTCCCCTTAATATTGGCAATGACGACTGCCATTCCTGTATATGCAGTATCCGGGATGGAGACAATTTTTGCCTCAGCACTTGTTCTGCTGGGATTTTATCACCTGATAAAACATAATGGCAAACATTTAACTACCGGGATGATTTTTCTGGTGCTGGCAGCACTGGCTCGTTTTGATTTGCTCTTGATTTATGGTTGTGCCATACTTGTTTGCCTGAACTTTAGAATATTGCACAAGGGACCGGCAGAGATTAAATCGGTGATTCTGGAAATCTTGCCCTCAGCCTTAATTTATGCGGTATATACTTTATTTCGTATTTATACATATGGAGATCTCTATCCCAACACTTTTTACGCCAAAACGGAGAATTATGAGCTCTCTGCTCGGTATATGAAGATGTTTTTCTCTTCTACTGCACTCACATATTTTGCTCCGTTCATAATCTTGCGCTTACTGAATGCGATCTGGTATGGCTATTTTCCTCAACTACTTGCTTCAGCCATCTGTGCAGTTTTCCTCGTCTATTTGTACTTTTATGGCATAGACTGGATGCCCTGGTATCGGTTTACTCTGCCAATCATACCCCTGCTGATTTTTCTGGTGGTGGATTCGCTCCTGTGGTTTTTTAAATACCCCATTTTGCTGATTCGTAAAGGGCTTAAATTTAAACGTCACCGCTGGCTGTTAGTGTTTGGCATAAGTGGATTTTATCTCTGCTGTTTACTATTTGCTCTACATTTAAATCTCCTGACCTTTATTTTCCAACGTCAGCAAAAGAAATATTGGCTTGACGAAATCTTCGGCACAGCTGCCATCATGAAAACTTTTATTATTAACTCTAAATTACTTGCACATTTATTAAATGAACAGCATCTGGTTTACACAGATATTGGAGGAACAGTCTCCTATTTTACGAATGCCAGAATTCTGGAGGCATGGGGATTAACCGACCCGGTAATTGCCAGATGTGGTGAGCGGGATTATCCTACATTACCAAAGCTTTTTGGTCGGTTTCATCCGACTTACATTGCACAGCGCCAGCCTGATTATTTACTTATTGTTTGCTTGAGCAGTTCTAAATTTATTCCAGCTGATAAAGTTCCTGAAGCTGTCTTCGGCTGGGAATATCTAAAAGAGCTACCAGAATTTAATCCAAATAATTATCGGGTAGGGTATTTGTGGAGCAAGAATTATCCTGACCACTATGTATATTTTCTGGAAAAACGTGGAATAAAGACACGCCCCTTTGACGGCGAAAAATTTGATGTTAAATTGGTATATCAGAATTAGAATAAACGGAGAGGCAACAATGGAAAAATATTATGCGAGTGAATGGTTTATGGACAGAGAAAGCGAGCATAAATTTACTTTCCATCGCATCAAGGAGCAAATTTTATCCATTCGAACTAAATACCAGACGATAAGAATTCTGGATACCTATACTCTGGGCCGAATTCTCGTCACAGATAATAAGATTCAGTCGGCAGAGGCTGATGAATACATCTATCATGAATGCCTGGTACATCCAGCAATGATGCTATCGCCTTCACCGCAAACAGTTTTGATTTTAGGCGGAGGTGAAGGAGCAACCTTGCGCGAAGTTTTAAAATATAAAGCCGTTAAAAAGGTGACGATGGTTGACATTGACCGGGAGTTAGTAAATATCTGTCAGCAATATTTACCTTCCTGGCATAGGGGAGCTTTTCAGGATAAACGCATGCGGCTGGTATTTACTGATGCCTTGAAATTTATTGACCGTAAATTAGCCCCCGTTGATGTTCTAATTATGGACATCAGTGACCCGCTGGCTGGCGGACCAGCAGCCAAATTATACACACAGGAAATCTTGCAAAAGATGAAACGTTTACTGCACGAAAAATCCGTGTTTGTAACACAAGCCATAGATGTCTACTTTGATAATACAGATTTACATTCAGCTATTCATCAGACCCTGACAGGCGTGTTTAAGTATGTGGACTCTTATTATGAATATATCCCGAGTTTTAGTGGATTATGGGGATTTGTTATAGCCTCAGACTTTGCCAGGGCCTCAGCCTTAAGCCCTGCGGAGATTGATAGAAACTTAAGACAGCACCGGGTGCGGGACTTAAGATATTATGACGGTCAGGCGCATCAGCGTCTGTTTGCCCTGCCCAAAATTTTGCGCCGGATTATCCGTCAGCAAAAACAGCGCTCTACAATTAAGCATCCCCTTACCGTTGTAAACAATGTTTAAAAGATATGCACAAAGTTGATTGTGTTTAGCAATTTCAATATGATATTTTAATCGGCGAAATTTTTATTACTGAACACGACCGAAAGCTTAAATGAATAAAAATCTAATAAACACATTTATAATATGCCTCTGTCTATTAACTTACTGCTCGGCTTCAGGCTTAACTCTGGGCGACCCGCTTGCGCAGAAAAACAAACTGGGCAATGAATATTTCCGCCAGGGTAAACTTGAGGAGGCATTGAAATATTACAAGGATGCACAGGTAGAAAATCCACAGTCACCAGAAGTTTTCTATAATCTCGGCAATGTCTTTGCTCAACAGCAAAAGTATGAAGAGGCAATAAAAGAATATGAGACTGCACTGGCTAAAACTCAAAGTGAGGAACTGAAAGCCCGAACATACTATAATATTGGAAGTGTGATGTATAAAATGGGAGAAATGGCAGAGGCGAATAACGCCCTCCCGCAGGCAATCAGTCATCTGGAGAAAAGTGCTGAAGCCTTCAAACAGGCAATAACGCTCTCTCCAACGGATACCGACGCTAAATTCAATTATGAGCTGGTAAAGCGAAAATTGGAAGAACTGCGGCAGAAGTATGAACAGCAGCAACAGCAGGACCAGGAGAACAAAGAAGAACAAAAACAGGAGCAACAGCAATCTGCAGAACAGCAAAAGCAGAATCAGGAAGAACAGCAGCAATCACAGCAGGGACAACAACCAGAGCAACAGCAGTCACAGCAACAACAACCAGAAGAGCAAAAGTCCGAGCAAGCACAGGCTCAATCAGCTGAGGAGAAAGAACCCGGCAAGATGACAAAAGAAGATGCACTGCGGTTGCTTAATGCACTGAGTGATGAACAGCTACAAAAGCAACTTCAGGAATATTTGCGCCAGCGTTTCAAGGGCTCGCTGGATATGGAACGTGATTGGTGATTAAATCTACTTTGCGTTATGTCCAGACCGAAAGGCATTTAGCAATCATTCCGATGTTTTTATTGTCAGCTATTTTTCAATGAACTTTAGTGCGTCCTCATGCATCCCGCCCGTTACGTATTTGCGCCGATGTTTGTAACTGATACAATCCCAGACCGGACACACATGCTGACATAATAAACATCCGACACAGCGGTCTTCGTTGGTTCTGGCTTTACGACTCCGCAAGTCAAATTCCATCGCCTGATTGGCACCGTCTCGGCAGGCAATATAGCATGCGCCACAACCGATGCATTTCTCCTCATTTACTCTGGAAACCACCTGAAGCTTAAGGTTCAATTTATCTGGCTCGGTAAGATTGGGGAGTGTCTTACCAATTATTTCCTCTACAGCCTTAAAGCCGTGCTCTGCCAGATAATCTTCAGTTCCTTCAATCATATCCTCAATAATCCGATATCCATAATGCATCACTGCTGTGGTAACCTGCACCGTGGTAGCGCCAAGCAAGAGGAACATTACAGCGTCGCGCCAGGTTTCAATCCCCCCAATCGCTGAGAGCGGTAAGCCAAGTTCTCGGCTCTTTGCCATTTCAGCTATAAAGCGCAGGGCAATGGGCTTCACTGCAGCCCCTGAATAACCACTGATTGATGATTTCCCGTTGATATTGGGCTTCGGGACAAACCGCTCAAGGTCCATATCTGTGATAGCTCGCAGGGTATTAATGGCTGAAATGGCTGCAGCACCACCTCGCTTGCAGGCAAGTGCCACAGGCACCATATCTGTTATGTTGGGCGTCATTTTCGGCATCACCGGAATCTTTACCGCTTCTACAGTCGCACGGGTATACTCCTCCAGCAGGTCAT
>CAYRXI010000040.1:0-226 GCA_964428255.1 uncultured Candidatus Sumerlaeota bacterium | reverse complement strand
CCTTTGCCCTACCGTATGCCCGGCGTCTGC
Source organism: uncultured Candidatus Sumerlaeota bacterium (assembly GCA_964428255.1). Lineage (GTDB taxonomy): Bacteria > Sumerlaeota > Sumerlaeia > MWCT01 > JAGHBZ01 > CAYRXI01. The sequence goes on along the minus strand of CAYRXI010000040.1, from coordinate 196 downwards.
ACGTGCCATCTGGGGACAGGAAAAGTTAAGCTCCAGCATAGCCGCACCCGCCGCCTCCGCACCCTGTGCCAGCTCTATCCAGTCTTCAGTTCTATAACCCATTATGCTGGCAATTATTGGCCTGTCAGGGAAATTCCGGGAGAGCCAGCGAATGTCTTTCAGGTTTTGTTCAAAAGGTCGCTCTGAAATTTGTTCT
>CAYRXI010000039.1:18361-23372 GCA_964428255.1 uncultured Candidatus Sumerlaeota bacterium | reverse complement strand
TTGTTAACCAACGACGTTTTTCTTATGAACAAATATTAACTTTTCAACAAAGCAACTGAAAAATATAAAAATTTTTGCGTTCCCGATCGAAATAGAAACCATCTACTCCATAATCATTACCACCAAAAGCAATGTAATTAACCGCTTCTTCCCGTGGTATTTCGAATTCCTTTTCCAGATATAAAAGACCAAAATAATCGTTTCTAACTCCACCACATGAGCTTCGCAACTCTGAATATGCTTAATCAATTTCCCGTTCTGTGATTTTCATAGTGGCCTCCAAATTTCTCTTAGATTATGATTTATTTTTGAACATAAATAGGTTAACAAATACATTTTTATAATTTTTATTAAAAGAAATTTTTCAATATTTATTATTTTTTAGCAAAAAAATCATATGAGATGAAGCCACAAAAGAAATATTGCCTGTGGAAAGTGAGGTGTCTTTAAAGACGCCGTTTAAACTTATTTTAATTGTTGGGCTAAAGAGGAATATTTTTCGGCTTCGGCGAAATATCCGCTTTGTTGATAAATGCTTGCCAGGTCAGTATATGCCTCTGCCAGTTGCTGTCGTTCAGTTGCACTTAAATTTATCACCGGGATATTACGGTATAAATCCACAAAACGTTTATACCAGGTTGCAGCCTCTGCATTGCGTTGCTGGATAAACAGCATTTTTGCAAGCGCAAATTTGGTCCAGCCTTCCAGAGGAAATCGCTCAATTCTGCGCCGGAGGTCCGAAAATTCCAGGAGTGCCTGAACAGCGCGGTCTTCCGGGCATCTGGCTTTTGCCTGCATCCAGGCTTTTGCCGCTGCTTCAAATTGCAATAAACGATATGCACATATCCCTTCAATTATATCTGGCACTGCACTCACAAATTTTTGCAAACGCTCTCGTTGCTCAGGTAAAATGCTGTTATGGTCAATAATTGTGTTAACATCGCTTTGAAACTTAAGCAAAGTTCTTAAATTATTGATCAATGGCTGTTCACCATAGCCTTGTTTTGGCGTGTCAAATTCAATATACGGATGATTCTCAGTATTTATCAATCCCTCACCCAAAAAAGCCTTCATTTTATCAGCGCCAACTATAAAGCAGCTAAGAATTTTATCTACATCGTCTAAATTTAATTCTGCTAAATCTGCTTTTATCTTCGGGTCTTGCAATTTGATTTGCATCTCGCGGTAATTCATCCGCAATGGCATCTTCGTGCCAACCAGCAGAATGTAATGCGTCGGCTCATTATTCATATACCAGACCGACATCTCCGGAAAGACTTTATAGAAGGTACGCAGTGTCATACGAAAATCTTTATCAGTCAAGCCAGCTAACGGCGTCCAGACGACCACCATCCCTCTATCAGTTAGACGCCTGCGGCATAATTGAAAGTATTCATAATCATATAGATTGGCATTAGTTTTGTAGCGTAAGTCGGTGCAATCAGTAGCAATCACATCATATAACTGGTCTGTGAAACGCAAATAACTGCGGACGTCATCAATAATAATGCGATAGCGCGGGTCATTAAGCTCAAGGATGCCATGATTGGAGTCTAACAGATAAGGTGCTGCTTCCAGAACCGTGGGACAGATTTCTACGCAGTGAATCTGTTGCAAGGACGAATAGAGAGTATATGACCAGGAGGCTCCACCAGAACCAAATCCCACAGTTAAGACACTCGTTGCCTCTGGCAATAACAATAATGGCACGTGCGCCAGACTTTTCTGGTCAGTCAGCATAATCGGGTCTGTGCCAGCCACACCTACATTGTCTACATAAAGCGTGCGATATCCGAGTAAAGTTTCAACTACCGCCACAGTTGCCAGAGGACCTTCTTTGTAGAACAACAAACTTTCAGCTTCTTCAACGGGTTGTAAGGTCGCACGCATCGGCGAGCGAAGTAGCATTAGAGCTATAATTAAAATTATTAAAGCGATAAAAATATTTTTACTCCTACGAGTTAGTTCTGGATGGATAAGGAATATCACAAAACCCAATAACACATTACCCAACGTCAAGAGTATTAAACCCTTCCCCAGACCAAGAGACGGAATCAGAAAAAAGCCAGCGATAAAGGCACCAATAATACACCCCAGTGTATTAAGCGCATAAATTTTGCCTACGCCCGCACCTACTCGTTTCAAACTGGAGATACAAATCCGCACTACTACTGGAAAACTCATCCCCATTAAGAATGTGGGTAAAAATATGGCAGCAATGGTCTTGATAAAAATATTGGCAATAGCATTCCACCAGCGCAGATTAACACCACTCGCATCAAAATATTCAAATGGCGCAATACCTCTGCCTTTAAAATAAATCACAAACACCGAGAGGTATCCTGCCAGACCAATAAACACCTGTAATAAGCCAAATAGCCGTAATGGGTCATGCTGGCGGTCAACAAAGCGCGCCATCACTGCACTCCCGCTGGCAAGTCCTATTAGAAAGACTGTCAGCATTGCGGTAAAGGCATATGTGGTGTTCTTCAGTACATCAAAATTAAATACCAGGCCTCGCCACCAGCCGACCTGATATGCCAGCGCAATCATTCCGGCGAAGAAATATATCCAGAGAACTTTCTTAATTAACTTATAATCATAGTCCGGAACTCCGGTGAGAGACGTTGTTTCTGCCTGCAAAGTTTCGGGCGCAAGATCAGTAACAAAACTTAGTCTCTTCCATAACCATAAGCCAATAAGGGCTACAGTAAAATTAATTCCAATTGCCAGCAGAATTGTCCCCCTTATTCCAAGACCAGCAATAAAGTAAAATCCCGCCAGAAAACAACCCACTACCGCCCCAAACGTGTTTACGGAGTAAAGTGAACCTACTCTTAACCCCAGCACTGCCTGCTGACGTGCAACAAAGCGGGAAAGAAGTGGCAGTGTCCCCCCCATCAACGTTGTTGGCAGCAATAGTGCGATAAAACACAGAACAAAGCGTACTAAACTCAGCAGTAAAAATGAATCTGTGCCGTAGCGATAAACAACGCCGTATACTGGTTCCAGTGCCTTAATTATTACCAGCAGAAGAATTGCTGCAATACCAATGCCAAACTCAAGCAGAGCGTAAGCTTTTAGTGACTTATGCTCCCAGCGGTCTGCCAGCCTGCCAAAGATTAAACTTCCCAATGCCAGCCCTCCCATAAATGACGCCAGCACTGTGCTAACGGCATAAATTGTAGCGCCAAAGAGATATGTCAGTAACCGCGTCCAGACTACTTCGTAAATCAGTCCGCTGATGCCAGACAAAAAGAAAATTCCTAATATCATTAAATAAAACCATAACTTGCCAGCCCGCATTTTTTCTTCTTGTGCTATTTCACTACGCATTTTTACTGCTCATCTTTCTAAACATAATATTGAAACTACTATCGCTACTATAAGAGCAGTGCCTATATCAAGATAAAATCAAACAACTAAATGTTAACAAGTTGCTAGCTTAATAATTGCCCATTAATTAATTTTTTAAATTGCGTATCTTAAGAATGAAGAGGTTAAAACTCTCTGGATTTGATGAACTGAAACGCAATCCTCTCGTTTTTTAACTGCCTGTTTTTTACTTCTTTTAACTAAATGGTTTGTAAAGACAAATTATGCATCTTTTTCACTTTACAACTTCCTCATATTTGTTTCTATACCAGCCCCTGGACTTCTTTTCTGACGGAATTTCACATATTATCCTTGATTATTCATTTATATACCTAGATAATGTTGACATTGCCAGATAAGCTAAATATCATTCACTATTGTTTATTATTTTGCTTAGTTGGGGACCTATAAATGAAAATACGGAAAATTGCTATTTGTGGTGGCGGTAAAATGGGTCAGGGTATCGCCCGCACTATTGCCCAGTATGGCTATGATGTGGTAATTAAAGAGAAGAATGCCGAAAATATTGAACGCTGTCAACAGGCTCTGGAAGTGGCTTTAGACAAGGAGCTAGAGCGCTGGGCAATTACTCCTTCCGAAAAAAAAGTTGTTCTCCAGCGGATTCTGGTCACTGACAAATTTGACGACATCAAAAACTGCGACTTTGTGATTGAGAGTATCACAGAAAATTTTGAGTTAAAAGCCAATCTATTCAAAACCCTGGACGAAATTATGCCCCCTGAAATCATCTTTGCTACCAATACTTCTACGTTAAGTATTTCAGCCTTAGCCAGCTATACCAAACGTCCTCAGAAAGTTGTAGGAATGCACTTTATCTATCCCGTTCACCGGAGACCTGTGGTGGAGGTTATCCGCGGATTTTACACATCAGATGAAACTGTGCAGATGGTACGTGAGCTGATAAAAAGTATTGGCAAAATCGCCGTTGAAGCCTTTGAATATCCGGGCTATATAACCACTCGTATTATAATCCCGTATTTAAATGAGGCGATGTATGTGGTGATGGAAGGGTTAGCTTCAGCGGAGGATGTAGATACTGCATTGCGTCTCGGATATAATCTCCCGCAGGGTCCATTAGAACTGGCTGACCACATTGGATTGGATGAATTACTCCGGCAGATGGAATATTTATTCAAAGAATTGGGCGAAGTAAAATATCGCCCGTGTCCTCTCTTGAGAAAAATGGTTCGTGCAGGATATCTGGGAGTCAAGACCAGACGCGGCTTTTTCTGTTACAATGAACGTGGCGAACGCATTGATTAAGATTCGTAGCTAATGTAAATTGAATCATCCTCCTTTTAAGTGGACAAATAACTTTGTAAAATCATTAAATATCAAATGATAAATTCTTAAACAGGGGTAATAATCAAAATGAAAGTTCTGGTGCTTAATTGTGGTAGTTCCTCAGTCAAATTTCAGCTGATTGAGACCGACCTGGATGCCATTGAAAAAGGCACTGAACAAACGCTGGCAACCGGTTTAATAGAAAAAATCGGAATGCCTGCAGCTAGTATTAAATTTACTGCTACGGGGAAAGAACCATATCGCGCCACCGCTGAAATTCTGGAGCACAGGGTAGCTATCAATAAAGTTATCGGTTTGCTTACAGACCCTA
>CAYRXI010000039.1:6395-18351 GCA_964428255.1 uncultured Candidatus Sumerlaeota bacterium | reverse complement strand
GAAATCGCAGCTGTTGGTCATCGGGTTGTGCATGGAGGTGAAAAATTTTCTGATTCCAAAATTATCACCCCGGAAGTATATCAACAGATAATTGAATGCATAGACTTAGCACCTTTACATAATCCACATAATATCAAAGGGTATGAGGTGGCAAAGGAGGTCTTACCTGATGTACCTCACGTAGCAGTGTTTGACACCGCCTTTCACCAGACAATGCCCCCCTATGCTTATATCTATGGCTTGCCATACGTCTTATATGACCGGCATCATATCAGGCGCTACGGCTTTCATGGAACCTCCCACCGCTACCTGACATACCGGATTGAACAAATCAGTGGTATTCCACGCACCAAATTTAAACTCATTACCTGTCATCTGGGAAATGGCTGCAGTATGGCTGCTGTCAAATTTGGACAATCCGTAGACACCTCTATGGGATTTACACCGCTTGAAGGACTGGTTATGGGTACACGCTGTGGTGATATTGACCCGGCAATTATCATGCACTTAATGGCAAAAGAAGAGCTGGAGCTCCACGAAATTAATACCTTGCTGAATAAACACAGTGGGCTGTATGGCATCAGTGGTGTATCCAACGATATGCGAGAAGTTATTAAAGCGATGGAAAAAGGACAGGAACGAGCTAAACTGGCAATTGATGTTTTCTGTTACCGACTTAAAAAATATATTGCTGCCTATGCGGGTGTGCTTGGCGGAACGGACTTTATTGCCTTCACTGCAGGTATCGGTGAAAATTCGTCTCTTATTCGCCGTAAATCCTGTGAGGGGCTGGAATTTATGGGCGTAAAAATTGATGACCAGCGTAATGAACAGACCATCGGAGTTGAAGGCAAAATCTCCACCGATGATTCTCCTGTTCAGGTGTATGTTATTCCAACTAATGAAGAGATGGTAATTGCCCGTGACACAGTTTGCTGCGTTGCGGGTGTTCTTTAACAAAACTGAATTTAAAGCCTTCTGCAATAATTATGAGACAAGAAGAACGAACGGTCGCTGCAATTGTTCATATTTTGACAATCCCCCCCCTCTGGGGTATTCTTTTTGCGGGCATCATCTGGTTGAATTTTAAAGAACGCAGTCGCGAAGTGGTTTTTCATGCCCAGCAAGCCATTTTCTTTCAGTGTATCTTTTTGCTGGTTTTTCTTATCTATCTTGTCTTCTCTCTCTTTGCCAGCTTAATCCGGGTTCTCAACCAGCAGATTGCTGATATCCTTGTTAAGGGAAATCGGCTTTTATTAATTGCCTGTTTTCTTGCCTACGTTACCATCTGCATTTATGGAGCTTTGCGGCTAATTTTTGGAAAAGAGTTTTATTATCCCTTAATTGGCAGGAAACTTCGTAGCACGATAGAGGAATAACGCCACATCCTATTTTGCTTTGCTAATCCTGCATTTTAATTTTGCGAGATATTTTTCTACTTCTGAAAACTCAACAATGGTATCTTTGCATGGTCCCTGCGGTCTCTTCACACTTATAGTTAAAATAAAAATCTGCTGTTTCACATCACGGATGCCTGTAATTAAATCGCGCTCACAGGCAATTGCCAGAATTGCTTCGGGCTGATGCTTCTGCACTGCCACCCGCGCCATCTCCCCATCGCCCGCCATTGCGCAGGCAATCCCCTGCTCCTGTGCCTGTTGAATGATTTTCTGCCTCAGGTTTGCCTCAATACATCGTGGCAGCAACAATAATCCCCCCCCTTTTTCAGCTTTTACTCCTGAATACTTACGCTTAACCTCAAATTGATTTAATAACTGCAAAAAAGAATTATCCAGACGGTCGCGACTGAGTATGCCCAGCCAGTGATAGAATTTCCCCAGTAATAAGGTTATTCGTGCAAATAATCCCCGGAATCGTAAAAAAAATGCCAAATCTCTTTTTAGCCAGTAGCTCATCCATAATAATACAAAATAAACTATTGTTAGAACCACTAAAGTTCGTAACACGGCTTTGACAATTTCTTTTCCTGCATCATTAAGCCCTATTAGCGTTGCAACTTTCAATAACACCACAGCAACGATTACCCAGCCCACCAGCAAACTAAATAACGTCACCAGTATCCATATCAAGGGCGAGGTCGTTGTATCTGGTGGAAACTTCCAGGCTCTGGTCTCGTCCCATTCCAGCCACTCATGCCCTAATTTCCGGTCCTTCCGCTCTCTTGTGCGACTTTTCATTGTTAATTATCTTCTTCACCAAGCCAGTATATAATGGCTATCTGATTTTCCTGTTTACTCTTAATGCCCATTTTGTGAATGATATATGGTATTGTTTTTCACCTAACCTGTTGGTTGCAAATAAAATTATGGCAGTAAAGTTTTCAGTAATAATCCCTACTTATAATCGTGCGGCTGAACTCCGTAAGTGCCTTACTTCCGTATTTCATCAACAGATTCCAGTCTCGGAGTATGAAATCATAATCATTAACGACGGTGGAGACACTGACATAGAACAGGTGGTTGCAGAGTTTAAGCCACATTCTGGCGAGTACTTAATTTATCTCTGGCAAAAACCGTCCGGTCCTGCCACAGCCCGAAATCATGCCTTGAATATCGCCCGGGGTGAAATCATCTTTTTCCTCAATGACGACGTGATTCTGGACAAATGCTATTTTTCTGCTCATCTCCAGGCGCATCTGCGTCAGCCCGGACACGCTGTCAGAGGTAATACCCGCTGGCATCCCGAAGTGCTCACCACTCCCTTTATGCAGTGGGTGGCACAATCCGTCTTGTTTTACTACCTGATTGAAGACCCGCTGGACATCGGCTACGAATATTTTCATACCCTGGATTTATCCATCCATCGCCGCTGGCTGGAGGAAGACAAGTTTGATGAATCTTTTAAAGATGCTTCATTTGAGGATACTGAACTCGCCCTGCGCCTGATGAAAAAAGGACTGAAACTGCAATTCGCTCCAGCTGCAGTATGTTATCATCACCATTTTTATGACTTACCGAAGTATCTGGCGAAAACTCGCATCAATGCGCACAACGCCCGACTGCTGGTTGCACGTCATCCTGAACTTTACGAGCGATTGATTAGAAACTTTCTGCGCCAACATTCGCTCAAAAATTTTCTCAAAAGGCTCTTTTATGAGATTACAGGCACCAGACAAATTCCTGCTTACTGGAATCTACTTTCCAATGAAATATACATCGCCGAACTTTTTAAACAAAATACCCTTCTCCAAAGAGAAGGGCATAGTTAATTTGTCCCTTAAAAGCTTTTCTTATAATCTTTGCCAGTTACCTTACATATACAAATTGATTGTCTATGGGTATTATGGCCAATGATAGGTTCCAGTCTGTGGATGCGGTGGAATTCCATCGGTCATCTTCTGGCAACGGATAACATTTCCCAGGCTAACTGTGCCATTACTTGGGTCATAAGGGATTAATGTGGCTTTTGAACCATGGAACGGTGTCTTATCTGGGCCATAGCCGTAAAATAACCAGGCGCCGACCCAATTATATAGACCACCCCACACATCACCCCAATCCTGAGCATGAAACTTTGAATGATAATAAACATAACGTTGGCCTACTTTTGTGATAACGGGATAATAACTACTTGACCAGGTTGATTCTTTTGTTACGAATGGGTCTATTGCTACCTCAATAGAAGACAGATAAGCTATTGGTGTGGTTAAATATGTAGGAATTCTTGAATGAAATCCAGCGCCAGTACGGGGATTAGGAGCACCAAAATCACCAGCCGGTGGATATTGATTATTGTCCACCTGATAAGCTTCTAAAGCTGTTGTTATTGCGCGCATATCAGAACGACAGCGAGAAACCTTACTACGTGTCTGTGCCTCTAAAAAGTTCGGCACAGCAATTAACGCCAGAATTGCAATAATTGCCACGACAATCAATAATTCTATCAAGGTAAATCCTCTTAGTTTGCGCATAATTTTCACCTCCTTATACCATTTTTAGATAATTTAAGGTTATCTAATCATTACCTCTAATGTCAAATATTATTTCAAAATCTTTAACTGTTTATATTATGACAAAATTCAAGTTGTGTAAACTTAGAAGACTCTTCAGGATAAAAAGGAATGAAAATTCCGGATTGATGTAGAGTGTTCTTTCACCTTACTACCATCTATTTGAGGTCATTACATCCACAATGGTTAGCTCCTTATCGTGCATTTATTTTAAGAGCAAATCTATTATGAAAGAATTTCCCCTTTAAAATTCAGACTAAACGCCAAATTTCCGCAAACTGAAACCAGTGTCTGTTTACTAAAATTAATCTGCTTAATGCTTAAATCGGAATTTTGCACACCGAAAGATGTATCTATGTCAATATATCATTCTTTATGCTTAATTCTAAATTCATACATTGAAATTAGATTTTGCAAGTAGCGAAGGCATATAAATTGAAGGTAAATTCACTCACTCTTTTTGTGAGTCTGAGATGGGCGAAAGAGGTTTTTCCACCATTCACTCAAATAACCCAGTGCATGGGCTAAAACCAATTTCTCATATAGTTTCCCACGACTTCTTCCTGAAAAACGACGCGCTGAGCTTTCAATAATTCCAAATAAGGGGTTAAGGGGTCCACCAGTTCCGGGATAAAGTCTCTCCACATAATACTGCGCACGCCCGGTCCATTCGGCTTTCTCTAATAAATATTCTGGAGAAAGGCGTGAAGGTAAAATAAAATGTCTTACACGCAAGGCAGGCTCATAAATAATCCGCAATTTGGCAATATGGGTGATTCGCAACATCATTTCATTGTCATCACCGGCGACTACAAATTTCAAATGTTTACACAAATCTGTCCTGAAACCACCTAATTGAAGCAAGATGGATTTGGGGAATGCCATATTTGTGCCATAAAGTATACGTGGATACCGTATATCTAAACGATAAGAGGCAATGTATAGATAATTAAAGGCAAAATCCAGAAGTGGCTCATACCAGTCTGGAACCATACATAACCAGCCCACTTCCACCGGTCCCCCTACTGCTCCCACATTCTTCTCCTCCTCAAGCAGAGATTTCAAAGTCATAAGGTAATCCGGACACATTTCAGCGTCATCATCTAAGTATACAATTACTTCTCCTCTGGCTTCTGCAATGGCACGATTGCGGGCAAATGGAAAACCCTGTTGTGATTCACTTACCAAACGTAAGCCGGTTATAGTATTCCGGAGATTGTTGATAATTTCGCAAGTATTATCCGTTGAGTTATTATCCACCACTAAGATTTCATACCAATCAGGGGATAATGTTTGATTAACAACTGACTTAATTGCTCTTTCAATTATCTTTGCACGATTATACGTGCAAATAGCAACAGTAAAGTATGGCTTTGCTAACATCACAATTTATAAACTTTCTATGATTTTGAGAAATCGCCGTGTTTGGATTTCGTAATTTAAAAATCTCTTCACTAACAGATACCCTCGTTTACCTAACTCTGCTAAGCGTGATTTGTCCTGTAATAGACTTCTTATCTTCTCGGCACATTCTACAGCTGAATTAACAAAAATCAGCCGACCATTTTTTCCTACTCGTTGCAGTTCAACTGTCGGGGTAGCAATCACAACCTTACCCATTGACCAATATTCTGCTAACTTTATCGGAAAACATCTATCAGTCAAACGCGTCTTTTTATAAGGAATCAGACAGATGGCGCTTTTTTTAATTTCCTCCATTGCAACATTATGATTCACCGCCCCTGGTGCATAAATGTTGGGTACTTGTTGAGCTGCATTTTTTAATAATTCATATTGAGCCCCATTGCCCAGAATCTTAAACGGGACTTCTGGCAATAATCTGGCGGTTTCTATAATTAATTCAATGTCTATTCTCGGAGCTAATCCGCCAACAAAGATCACACCTTCACCTTCAGCATAATTTTTAGGTAAATGAGGAGGAACTTCCGATGCAGAATTTGGTATCCAATAAATCTGCCGAGCATATGGCTTTATATCATCTCCCAGTAGCCTTGCAGTTACCGTGCATACGTCCGCCAGGCGAGCCACAGTTGGAATAATAAAATACTTAAGCAAAGTCTTTTCCAGGCGGTATTCAGCCCATTCAGGCCAATCGTCAATATAATCAAACACCAATTTGATTTTGCCTAAACGAGTATATAACGCAGAAAAAATGCCGAAATTAGGCTCATATAAAATAACCACGTCTGGCTTCAGTCGTTTAATCTCCATCACATTCGTAAAGTTTTGCCAGAGTGCTAATAATATCCCGCGGCGCAGCTTTGTCTGGCGACTTATCACTTTTACTCCGGCTGGAATTGGAACAGTAGTTACAGGTTTTAAATGAAAGGACCTCGCATTGGCATAAATCATTGGTTCGAGAAAAATAACTTCAATTCCCCGCCTGGCTAACTGCTCACATAAAGGCGTTGCTCGCTGAAAGAAGTTCCATACTGATGATGCCAGAACAATAATCCTCATTATAATAGTTATGCCTTCACTTAATTATAATTCACTGGCAGTTTTAATCGCTCGCTTAAAAACACCTTTAGCCAACTATATTTAATGAGACATACACGGCGTAAATTTACTGAACTGTTCTACATTAAGTGTCTGTTAAATTAAGTATTTCTCTGTAAATTTGTTCCAGCTTACAAACATAATTTCCAATTGAATGCTCGGCACGAACTTTTTTCTGTCCTTCTAATGCCAGTTTTCTTGCCGCTTCAGGATGTTGTAAATAAAACTTGATTGTCTCTGTTAATGCCTTAACATCTTCTGGCGGGACAAGCAATCCATTAACTTTATCCTGAATAAATTCAGGGAGTCCGCCCACGCGTGTTGCTACTACCGGGATCCCGCTCGCCATTGCCTCCAGGGCTGCAAGCCCATAAGTTTCCCATCGTGACGGTAGAACAAAAACGTCAAATGCAGTCATATAATCAGCCACATTAGCCTGATAACCAAGAAATACAACCAAATCCTTAATCCCTAATTGCAAAGCCTGTCTTTGCAATGATTTAAGTTCTTTCCCTTCACCGATAATTACCAGCCTTGTGTGAGGGAATTCCGCCACTAAATTCTTAAAAGCCGAGAGTAATAAATCCACACCCTTATATCTTATCAATCGTCCAACATATCCAATAATGACCGCCTTTTCGGAACCCCAACGTTCTTGAAATATCTTTAGCGCTTGCGTGGAATTTCCCGGATAATTATTTAAGTCAATGGCATTTACCAGGACTTTAATTCTTTCTGCGGAGATCTGTCTAACTTCCCTATTATATCTCGCCACAAAATCACTCACGCAGATAATAAATAGCTTGCGCCATAATTGTCTTTCTAAAGGAAGTAATATTCTACGATAAAGCCGATCTATTTTCCCGGGAGTATAAAGCCCACCGCAATGGTCATGAATGACAATTTTAGCCTCTTTAGTAAATCGTGCTACAAGAGGAACAAGAATCGTAGAGGCAATAAGATGACAGTGTATTATATCCCAATTTTCTCTTTTTACCAGTTGATATAAGTTAAGAATAATTTGAAGCAAATTATATTTTGAAGCGGACAATACTCTTACGGGGATATTTAGCTGCGAAATTTTTGGACCAAATGGCTCTGGTTTATGTAAACAAGCTACTTCAAATTCCCAATTGGGGAACTTCCAGTTCTTTAAAGTCTCATATAATAGTTTTTCTGCCCCCCCCTTCCCCAGGCTATCAATAACGTGCAATACTCTTTTATTTTGCGTCAACTGCAATTATTTATGAACCTAAAATATGAAATCTCATCCTGAAATGCTAAACTAAATCAATCAACAATATTACAGTGATTATGTTTTCCTCAGCGTTATGGACAATTTAAAACGTGCGGGAGACAATGTAATCTGCAAGGAGTAGCAAAACTCTTTTCTGTTCGGTATCGGGAAATTCGGCTAAACATTGTTTGGCTTGCCGTATATAATACTGCGCAGTTTGTTCCGCATATTTAAATCCGTCGTATTTTTTTATGATGTGTAAAATCTTGGTGAGATTTCTGCCATTACTGAAAAAGTAGCGCAATTCTTCCTTATGCGCTTCGGATGCCACTTCCAGCGCATAGATAAACGGCAAGGTCTGTTTGCCCTGTGCAATGTCATTTCCAATAGGCTTGCCCCAGTTTTCGTCCGTGGCGATAAAATCCAGGCTATCGTCTATAATCTGAAATGCCATTCCTAAATGTAAGCCGAATTGTTGTAAAGCGGTGGTGGCTGATTCTGAAGCATTGCTGATGATAGCGCCAAATTGCGCACAGGCGGAGAAAAGGTAAGCTGTTTTGTATTTGATAATCTTGAAATAATCTGCACTGCTTAAAAATTCGTTTTTGCGCTCTTGCTGATACAATTCACCCTCACACATCTTTGTTGCCACGCGCACCAGTAATTCAGCCAGCTGCAAATAGCCTGTAGCAAAGATACAATTAAATGCCCGGGCAAAATAATAATCAGCAACCAGCAAGGCAATCTCCTCGCCCCACTTTGCATTCACCGAAGGCTTACCTCGCCTTGTCTGTGCCTTATCCAGTATATCATCGTGCAGTAGCGTCGCAGTATGTAACAACTCCACGCCGGCACCCATTTTTATCGCCTCTTCTCCCTGATGCCCGAATAATTTACCGCTGAGAATAACCAATTTGGGACGCAGTCGTTTGCCCGGAGATTGACGAATATATGCTGTTACCTCCTTAATAACTGGCTCACTTGTGCCGGTGATTTCATCCAGCATTACGTCTATCTTCAGGATTTCTTCCTGACAATATTTATCTATTACCAGCATATTTCTAAAACATTTTGATATGCCACGCCTCTTTCAATTCTTTTTAATTCCGAATAAACCTTCTTTTGAAGCAGATATATTCCAGATACCTGCACCGCATAGTTTAATATTCTGAGGGCAAATGCTTCAACCGGGCAGCAGTAATAACCGGACCTTCTTTGCAGATGTAAAAATTGCCAACATTACATCTTCCACATTTGCCAACCCCGCATTTCATACGGTTTTCCAGGGTAGTATAAATATTACTCAACTCAAATCCTAGTTTGGTTAATACCGGTAATGTAAACTTAATCATAATCGGTGGACCGCAGACCAATGCAACGGTGTTTTCAGCAGAGGGTGCAACTTTTGCCAGAACTGTCGGCACAAATCCAATCTCCCCCCTCCAGTCTGATGTCTCGCCACCAGGGTCAACAGTCTTTACCAATTTCACATCACTCCGTGCTTCCCACTGGCTCAACTCTGATTTATAAACCAGGTCGCTAACCGAACGTGCGCCATAAACGATGGTTACATTTCCATAGCGAGAGCGGTATTCAGGGTCAAGCACTGTCCAGATAACTGTGCGTAATGGCGGCAAGCCGATTCCACCAGCAATGAAGAGCAAATTCTTACCCTGCCATTGTTCCAGAGGAAAACCATTACCATACGGTCCCCGAAAGCCAATAATAGAGCCAGCATCCAGCAGACGCAAGGCTTTTGTTACTCTGCCAACAACCCGAAAGCAGCATTCAAAATGGTCACGCCAGGTAGCTGCTGAGGCAATGCAAAAAGTGGCTTCCCCTTCGCCAAACACCGAATACAAACCAAATTGGCCGGGGATAAAGGAAAACGATTTCTGCTTCTCCGCCTCACAAAACCGAAGCCTCAGCGTTCTGGTATCCGGGGTCTCATCTCTTATCTCAATAATTTCCAACAGGTCAGGGGTATATATTGTTCGTTCCATTTTCTATCCGATTCGTGCACTTTGCATTTGTGAAATCATTTTTAACAGACGCAGGATACTAAGATCTACCGGGCAATAACGAATGCAACGCCCGCACCCCACACACAGTGTCTCATTAAACTTTTCTAAATAATAATTAAATTTGTGCTGTATTCGCTGGCGATGGCGTTCATCCTGCCGGGTGCGGGGATTATGTCCTGAGGCGTGCAGAGTATAGGTGCGAAATTGACAGGCATCCCAGAATTTCATCCGTCTTCCTGCATACAGGGTGCCCTCATCCACAATATCAAAACAATGACACGTCGGGCATACAAAAGTGCAAATTCCACATCCCACGCAGTAAAGCGTCTCTCGCTCCCAGAATTCGTGGTAAAATTTTTCCTTCAGCCAGGGCTGGATGTTTGCCAGCTCAAATTGTTTTCCTAACTTCTCCCGCACTGGTTTAAGAACTGTATCTTTATCAGCATTGCCTTCGCTGAAGTAATGTGTATAGCGTTCAATCAGCGCGGCTCCTTTTGTGGTTATCACCTCGGCAAGGAACTGCCCATCTCCCAGCGGTGTGAGAAGCACATCTGCGCCTTTAGTGGAGCCCGGATCAATCCCCAGAGATGTGCAAAAACAGGCATCATCACAGCTGAGGCAGCTCAGTGCAATCAGTGTTGTTGCGGTGCGACGCTGATTCCAGTATTCATCTTTATAATCCCAGTTATAGAGCTTATCCATAACTGGCAGGCTGGCAGTATCACACGGATGAACGCCAACTATCACTGTTGGTTTGACGTTTTCGCTTAATATTGTTTGCGCCTCAACCTGTTTTTGCATAACCCTGAATTTTAAAATCGGCTCACTGCGGGGCAAAAAATAACCCTTTATTGAAAGCTGTGTATTAATCCCATCCCAGGAAATATCATCCGCGGTTTTAATTTCAGAAAACAATCTGACTCCCTGCAGGTCAACTGGCGCGACTACACGTTGTCCCTCTTTTATAATATCGCTTAATAATTTTAATAATTTATCTCTTTGAATTAGCATAGACGTAAAATTTGCGTACTACCGCTTACACCTTGTTACCTTAATTTTTCACTTAATAAAAGACTGATCGTCGGCTTCCTGCCATGTGGCTATTGGTGGCACAGCTTTGGGGTCATATCCTGCACGATATTTAAACAGTTCCAGCACATCCCTGGTGAGTTTCCTGTTCAGCAACATCAACGGGATTTTTACCGGGCAGTTTCTTTCACATTCCTCACATTCTATACATCTGCCAGCCAGGTGAAAGGCACGAATAAAATTCCAGGCAAAATTACCAGCAGGATGCGCACTCGGGTCAATCCACGAAGGCTGGTTTTTATCCACAATACATCGCCGACAATGACAGAGCGGACACACCTGACGACAGGCATAACACTTTATACATTTTTCAAATTCTTTCTGCCAGAACTCCCAGCGTTCCTCCAGACTGAGTTGCTCAACTTTCTCCACATCTGCAAATTCCGAAGTCTCTGCAGGTAATTCTACTGGCTCACCGATTAACTCGTCATAAATCACCGGAGTATGTACATCGCAGGAACGGCACTTTCTCTGCAGTTCCGGCTCACCCATTCCCTCACACACCACACCTATAACATATACGTCCTTACTCTCAAACTGAAACTCCTGTAAGAGTGCAACTATAGCTTTATTATCACACCCTTTGGAGATGATGCCCATTCTACCATAAGCTGCAATTTCCGGACGGGTAAGAAACTTACTTAAGTTATTGAAACAGAATTTGTTCCAGACTAATTTTTCAGCATCCTCGGGGCGTGTTACAAAAACTGGATGAGTAATCTGAGGATGTGAACCTTCGGTCCAGCCAATGATAACTCCAACCTTTTTCGTCTCCAGTAACTCTCTTGCTCGTTGTCGTATTTTATTTGTTATTTCGCTGTGTTTCATCTTCCAAGGGGTCTGTGGCAATTATACTTGTTTTTCACCACTTTGTTTTATTCTACAAATCTTTTAGCGCACATTCTTTTAAATGCAGTATAGGGACCGAGCTGGGTTATTTGCTGGGTAAAATCGTTTACCAGCTTAACCCACTTTGTCGCTTCCGCTGCTGAGACCCAGGCAAATTGAACCCTCCGCATATCTACGCCGAGATATTCCAGCAAGCGGTAAAAAATGGCAAAGCGCCGCCGGGCTGATAGATTTCCGCTGGTATAATGACAATCTCCCGGATGACAT
>CAYRXI010000039.1:0-6385 GCA_964428255.1 uncultured Candidatus Sumerlaeota bacterium | reverse complement strand
AATTACCCCATCCGCACCAAGCTCAAAGGCTTTAAGTATCAGCAGGACATCAATCCTGGCCGTACAAGGTAAGCGAATCATTCTAACATTGGGAGCATATTGCATACGACTTGTGCCAGCAAGGTCAGCCCCGGCATAAGTACACCAGTTACATACAAATGCGATAATGCGTGGCTCAAATTCTGAATTACTCACATTAGTGAGGTTCTCTGATTGAGTTTTTAATTCCACTTTATGTCCTCAACAACTAAACCTTAGCATAACAGGTTAATTCTTCAAAAAAACATAATTAACAAAAAGTAACTTACTTAAACTGCCACCTGAAATCAATTATAAAACCTGAATGTGTCCTTGCGCTTCAAATCATTATCTATATGACTCGCCACTTTTTTGATTAGACAGGCAATTCAAGCTGGTTGATAATTTTAGTTTGATTTAATTTACCACCGCCATGTCATTATTTAATATGAAATATGAGAAGCCATAAAATATTAGTTTTAGGTCTGGGGAATACGCTTATAAGCGATGATGGCATCGGGATATACATCATTAGGGAGTTAAAAGAGCGTCTAAAATTCTGGCAGCATCAGCTGGACTTTGTAGAATCGTCAACGGGAGGCATTCGGCTATTAGATGAACTCTCCGGCTATAAAATGGCAATTATTGTGGATTCTATAATAACCGGAACAGTAACACCGGGAGAAGCAATAATTTATGAACTTAACACTCAACAATTGCTTCCAAAACAATTGCATAGGACTACCGGTCATACACTTACACTTCCTGAAGTCCTGTTACTGGGAAAAGAACTGGGTTATAATATGCCAGAGAGTATCTTAATTTTTGCCATTGAAATAAAAGATAACCTCACTATAAAGGAGGAATTATCTTCAGAACTAAGCCTGAAGTTTGATAATTTGGTGTATAATCTTCAGCAGAAAATAAGTGAGATTTTAAATACAAAATTCGCAGATTAAATCAGCCTGGAGAAAAATAAATGTTGATTTGAATATCTATTTTTATAAATATAACTTAATTTTTCATCACCATATGGAAGCAATCATACTGCTCAAAGCGGTTTTGAGATGACTCCAAATTTAAACGAAGAGTTAGAACGTTATCGCAAGATTTATGAACAGGGATTATATGAGGAGGCTTTTATTTTATATGCGGATGCCCTGCGACGGGCTGGAAAATTTACAATGGCACTAAATATCTGTCGTGAGGGGCTCAAATCACATCCGGCTTCTCTGCGCGCCAGGCTCTTACTGAGCCAGATATTTCTGGATAGCGGGCATTACGATAAAGCCCAGCAAGAGATTGAGGAAGTCTTAAAGAAAAACCCTTCATCCACCGCCGCCTTACTTACGCTCGCCAGAATTATGTTACGAAAAAAAGATTTTGAAACTGCTATGAATGTTATAAATAAGCTAAAGAAAATCATTCCTTCATCGCCTGAAATAAACCAGCTGGAACAGGAAATACAACAACATCTGAACTCACTAAGCACGGCGTTCATACTGCCTGAGAACAACAAGATTGCGCGCCCAGCCTCATCCGGCGAATACATCAGTTCCCTTGCCAGTTTCCTCAAACAGGAAAAAGGGGTAAAAGACTTTTTTATCCTTCAGCTTACTTCCGCAGATACTTCACTTCCGGACAATTCGCCAGTTAACGCCGTGAAAGCTTTATGTGAAAACCTTCAGCAATCCTTGCTACAAACTTTTGATGAAACACTAAATTACCTTTACCTTGAGGCTAATAATGAGAGCATAATGATTTTCCGGAGAAAGGACCTGCTACTCATCGTAACATTGACCCCTGAAGCACGAGCTGGCAAAATTAAAGTGTTTATTAATGAAATACTAAACTCTGAAGGTACAGAGCAATAATTTTACGTAATTTAAGCGTATATACTTTGTGAAATGCTAATATTAAGAAAGAAATCATTACTGTTAATCTTCACGGTTCTGGTACTGATATTAATTCCATTGCTCTTCAGAGGTAAACGCCCTTTTTATTCGCATTACGCAGGAATCATCTTTATTTTCCTTATACTGGAACTGGCAATTTATGTCACTTATATTTTAGCGAGTAATTGGAGTCTGTTACTCTTCCCTGTTTTGACTACAGCACTTGTGTTAACCTTATTAAGAGCAATAATGTGTTTGGGTTCTCTGCTTGTAATGCATCTCTTCCCCATCATTTCTCCCACAACGCAAATCAACTTTGTCTTACTCTGGATGGGCAATCCCCTATCAATATTTCTGCAAATTTTAATCATTGGCTTAATTTTGCCTCATCTATTGCGAGAATTTGCACCGGGTTTACTGGGTAAACAACTTAATAAACTCATCTCTCTGGAGACTCAATCAGGTGAGGAAGCTACGACCTCTACCAGCCAGACTTCAGAACAGCCGCCTGCTTCCAAGGTAAGCACTGTGTATAATATTTATTCCTTTCACGAGCTGGATACGCTTCTTACTAAAACTATTGGTCTGGAGGGTTTTATAATTTATAATGAGGAAGGATTAATTGTGTGGCAGAATACGCGGATTAAGATAGATGCTGAACGCCTGGTGATTGAGGCTATTAGATCAGCTGACAAGATAAAAACCTGGACTACAGAATTGGGACTTTTGCCTTGCACCAAAATCCTTCTTGAAACTTCCTCTCATTGTATTCTTAATGGATTTGTTAATCGGACATTTGGCTATATCCTGATTTTCACCCGCACATTGCCCTTGGAAGAAATGCAGTATCGCGTCTCTGTTCTCGGCGAGTCAATCTCCGGCTTTCTTAAGACTCATTATCGTGCTTTAATTAACTCACAAACAGAAAGGTAACTACCAATGGAACGCATATTAAATGAGCTAAATCGTGTACCTGGAATTCAAGGTAGCCTGGTCGTCGGCGAAGACGGAATCATTATCCAGGCAGACCTCGCCGAAGGTATCAACGAGGAAGAACTAAGCGCTCTGATGAGCTCGTTGATTGTCACTGCTGATAAGATTGCTAACAAACTGGAGCAGGGAAACGTTAAAAGTATCTTGCTGGAGACAAATAAACATAAGTGGTTAGTTCACCGTCTAAAAATTGGCTATCTGGTAGTGGTGGCTGAAGCTGAATCAAATCTGGGATTAATTCGGCTTGAACTTCGCGAGGCTGCTACTAAAATTAATGCACTGCTTTAAATTAAAGTGTCTTGCTAATAGTGAAGACCTTATAATTTTAAATTGTTTTTATTAGACCGGTTTACGAAATTTTGAATTATGCCCGTTATCAACAATGCCACGAGAGAAATAATTTGTAAGCTGGTGTATTATGGACCTGCCCTTGGGGGCAAGACTACTAATTTGCGTTATATCCATAATTCTTTACCACCAGCGCAACGTGGGGAATTAATCTCGCTCGCCACACAGCAAGACCGGACTCTATTCTTTGATTTTATGCCCTTAGATCTTGGAAAAATTAAAGACTTTAACATCAAATTTGCCTTATATACTGTCCCCGGTCAGGTCTTTTACAATGCCACCCGTCGTCTGGTTTTACGGGGAGTAGACGGCATTGTATTTGTTGCGGACTCACAACTGGACCGGATTGATGAAAACGTTGATAGCCTGGAAAATATGTGCGAAAACCTCGCCTTTTATGATTACGACATAGATGAAATTCCCTGGGTCATTCAGTATAATAAACGCGACTTGCCTAATATTGCCCCTATAGAACTCTTGCAGCAAAAGCTAAACTTTTTTGATACACCGGTTCCTTATTTTGAATCAGTTGCTATTAATGGCACAGGGGTGAAGGAGACTTTAAAGAAAATTGTCTCTTTGGTTTTAAAGAAAATTGAGTCCTTCAGCGAACAAACTATGGCGGAGCCACCCGCTGTATTGCTAAAAAAAAGACAGGAAGCCAATGCTTCGGAAACAGCTTCTGTAGATAGTCCAATGTCCGCCACAGACACGGCTGCAACGCCCTCTATGAACAGAAAAAACAATTTAAACGATGAGGAAAAAAGAACACCACAAAAACAGATTAAGCCCTCCTCTCCCCAGGAAACAAAACCTAAAATCTTTCTTCGCCAGGTCGCCAACATCATTGGCCTGGGCATTACACTCGGCAAAGCCCGCCTCCAGTTTGATACACGAGAAAACTTAGATGGCAAGGGCAATTATCAACTGATTGTACGGTGTAAACTTTTATCTTTGTTTAATTATTATTTTATTAAACTTTTTAATTATGAACGCACCATCTCCTTGAATATAAACGGAAAAATGCAGGAATTTATGTTGTATCGTGAACAAACCGCATCACCAGCAAAAACAGCGCAACATTGTTCTCTGGTATGGATTAAACAGGGTGGACCGCCCACACCAATTTATTGTAAATGTGTTTCCAGATTGGGTGTTTTTTATCTGGTGCCAGAACAAGATAAAATCTTTTTAAAGTATTTAGTATGAAAAGAGATGAGACATATGCCTGAACCATTGGTACTTAATAACGAGGACCAAGCACAAATTAATCAGTTATTACTGCAGCTTTTACGCAGCTCCGAGGCAAAATGTGCCTTACTTATCGGGCAGGATGGACAATGTCTGGCAAAGCGTGGATTTACGCGCAAACTGGATACTACAGCCCTTGCTGCACTGGTTGCCGGAACATTTGCTTCTACACGAGAAATGGCTAAACTGGTTGGTGAAACTGACTTTTCGGTACTCTTCCATCAGGGCAATAAGGACAATCTCCACAATATTCTGGTGAATGACGATACTATCTTAACTGTGATTTTTGACAACCGCACCACTCTGGGAATGGTAAGGCTCTATTCGCGTGAAATAGCCAAAAAAATTCGCGAAATCCTTAAATTAGCAGCCTCACGAAAACCTGTAGAAAAGATTGAGGGAATTGAAAAAGTCGCTGAACAACGAATTGATGAGTTGATTAAATAGCCAGTATTTTATACACTAATATTATTAAGTTTATCTCAAAACTATAGGACATTGCGTTTATGGAATTAGAAGGAACACTAAAAGCTACAAGCTTACCTGAGCTTCTTCAGTTTTTGAGCAGTGGGAAAAAGAGCGGGATTCTCTCTGTGAAAAGCTCTGATAAACAAATCTCTTTAATGATTCAAGATGGCAAAATTGTCAACTCTTCTAGTATGGACCGCCCTCGCAAATTAGGTGAAATGCTGGTTAATCGCGGGTTTATCCGGCGCAGTGAACTGGAGCAAGTGCTGGCTCAACAGAAATCCAGTGGCAGTGAAAAACTGCTCGGTGAACTCTTAATGGAAAACAATCTGGTTTCTCCTGAAATACTGAAGGAAGCCATCCGTTTGCAATTAGAAGAGGAAATCTGGGAACTTCTTAGCTGGAAAGAAGGCACCTTCCAATTTCGTCAGACCAAAGATAAACATTTCTCCAATATCCTGGTTGAGCTGGACATTGAACCCTTTTTATTAGAAGGTTCCAGGCGTCTGGATGAATGGAGTAAAATTGCAAAAAATATTGAAAACGAACAACTGGTTGTGGCTATCAACCCTATTAATATTGAGGAATTTGAGCGTGAGATTGCTCTCAGTGAATCAGAATGGCAAGTTCTCGCCCTGATTAATGGCTTTTACAATGTCGGTTCTATCGTAGCGCGGAGTGGATTGAGCAAATTTGAGACTTTTCAGGTTTTGAGTTCATTTTTACTGGCGGATTTAATCCGCATAAAGGAACCCCATGAAGTTGCTCCACCCTCTACATCGGAGGAGGAACAAGCTACACCTGAAATTAGCGAACCGGGAAAACCAAAAGAATCTGCAGGGACTTCAACCACGAAGAAACCTCCTATCGCCACGCTCCCGCTGAAACTCTTTCAATTACGACGCACAGCTACTGCAGAAAAACCAGCCGAACCATTAATCTTTATCTCTCCTATCAGCTTAATCTGTTATTTTCTTAACTCTTTTTTCCAGCAACTCTTAGAAGAGCCTGAATTTATTACTTCACCTAATGATAAACAATTAATGAGCTTACTCTGGCAGGAAACCTTGATATCCTATCCCAGAGCTGATTTAATTCGCATCCGTGACCGGCAGCTGGATCCACGTGATTTAGATTATTTTATTAACATTCTGGGAATCTCCAGCGAAATTATTTTCAGCTGCTACGAAGATTCTCTCACCACATTAAAGGAATTGGGAACCAAACTCTGGCGCATCACAGTTTTGAGATTGGGAGAAAAAAATACGCGGAAAATTCTTAACAGTATACTGGAAGATATGGAAGGCAGAATTGTTCTGGAACATGGTAAAGATTTTAATCTGCGTGAGTTTATCCAGAAGTTAGCCATATAATGTCAAAGGGTTGAGGTGAACAAATATGGCGGGAGAAAA
>CAYRXI010000038.1:15621-23799 GCA_964428255.1 uncultured Candidatus Sumerlaeota bacterium | reverse complement strand
AAAAACACCGGGTTAATATACTGCCAGTTGATAGTGAACACAGTGCAATTTTGCAATGTCTGGCTGGACAAACACGTTCAGCTGTTAATCGCATCATACTTACTGCTTCAGGTGGTCCTTTTCTGGGGATGACAGAAGAAGAGCTGGCACGGATAAAAGTTGAAGATGCTTTAAATCATCCCACCTGGTCTATGGGGAAGAAAATAACAGTGGATTCCGCAACCTTAATGAACAAAGGATTTGAAGTTATTGAAGTCAAACACTTCTTTGGTATTCCAGTAGAGCAGATTCAGGTGGTGATTCATCGTCAGAGTATCATTCATTCAATGGTAGAATTTGTTGATGGCTCCGTTCTGGCACAATTAAGTTTTACTGATATGTATTTGCCAATACAGCTGGCTTTGAGCTGGCCTGAGCGCTGGGAGAATAAGTTCCCTCGTCTGGATTTTTACAACCAGTCTGCCCTGACCTTTGAACCACCGGCACCAGATAGATTTCCCTGTTTGCAATATGCTTATGAGTCAGCGCGAATTGGCGGCACAATGCCTGTAGTCTTGAATGCGGCTAATGAAATTGCCGTTCAGCGGTTTCTGGAAGGCGAAATCTCTTTCCTTGATATTCCTCAAATCATAAAATCTGTTTTAGTTAAGCATAAGACCATTTTACATCCGAGCCTGGAGGATATTTTGGCTACAGACCGCTGGGCTCGGGCGGAGGCAAAGGAGTATGTCCCTTAATTTAATCGGGTTGATTGGCATTGCCTTTACTTTTGGAGTCGCTATTTTTGTCCACGAGTTCGGGCATTTCTTGCTGGCAAAGTTAATGAAAGTTCCGGTAGCGACCTTCTCTTTTGGCTTTGGTAGAAAAATCTTTAAATATAAATGGGGCGAGACTGTTTATGCCATTGGCATAATTCCATTCGGTGGTTATGTTCAATTGGGTAAAGTTGCTCCAGCTGGTGATACTGCTGAAAAGTCAATGGAATTACCTCCTGAAGTCACTGAAGCAGGAGATGTAACGCAGGAATCAAAGCAAACTGCCACTGGTGGAATGCTGGAAGATCTGGCAGCTCTGGGAAATCTTCCTTATCTTGCCAAGGTTGCTATATTTGCCGCTGGCGTATGTTTTAATTACCTGACAGCAATAATTGTCCTTACGCTGATGTTCACTATAGGTTTTACGGTAGATGCGCCGTTGGAGGCAAAAATTGGTGAAATAAGACATCCCATTATAAGTGAAAAATTTGGATTGCAGGTTAACGACCAGATCGTCGCAATAAACAACAACCCTGTCAAAGATTGGGTAGACGTGGAGAATCTGTTAAATCACTGGTTCTTACGATTCAGCGAGGCGAAGAACGTCATATCCTGGAGGTCCCTCTCTTTCTGGATGATAAACAAACCTCTTCAGTTATAACGTATATTAACCCTCTGATTCCTCCATATATCGGGAAATTACTGCCCAATCTCCCGGCAGAAAAATCAGGCTTGCGAAATGGCGATATGGTTTTGGCAATTAATGAAAGAGAAATAAGTAGCTGGATAGAAATGACAAGGATAATTCGTCAAAGCCCCAATAAGCCTCTGCGGTTTAAAATAAATCGTAATAATCAAATTGTTGAGATTGAGGTAACACCACGTCCGAATCCCAAAAATCCAAACCAGGGCGAAATTGGAGTATTGTGGGGCAATCCTAAGAAGACCGTGGAACAGATACCATTCCCCTCATCGTTATTTCAGAGTGTAAAAATCTCGGTGGTAATGATGAAATTTTTAGGGGTCGCAGTTTATGACCTGATTAAAAATGCAAATTTTGCTGTGGTCCGTGAAAATATTGGCGGACCGGTCGCAATTGCTATACTTTCGTATAAAGCTGCCCAAAGTGGATGGGCAGAATTTTTTAACTTCTTTGCCGTGCTGAACCTGTTGCTCTTTATGTTTAATATACTGCCTCTTCCGATTCTGGACGGAGGCCATATTCTTATTGTAAGCATAGAAACTATTATTCGGCGTCGGATTCCACCCAAGGTACTGGTTAGAATATTCAGTATAATGCTAATTTTAATAATCACGTTATTCGTCTGGGTCACGTTGAATGATATTTTGATGAATCTCTGGCGTTTTGGCTTCCGTCGCTAATAACCCGGGTAACAAGAAAGTTGCGAACCACCTGAAGTCATTACAGCAAATGGTGAAGTTATGAATATAAATAGTCACCCACACTTAAGATTATTGTTCTTTATAATTATTGTTATAACGGCTATAACATTAATACTATTGCTTAATTTCCGTGCTTTATTAGATTTTTTCCGCTTTAATCATATCATTTATTTGAAAAATGCCGGCAAGTATGTCCAGGCAATTCAGGAATATGAGAAATATTTTGCCTCTCGCCCTCTCTCTCCGCGGCAACTGAATTACCTGGTGGATTTGTTTGTGTTAAACCGCTCTTATGAGCAAGCACGTATCCTTGCTCTCAAACTCGTAGAGGCTGACCGTATTAATCCAGATTATCGCGCACGTCTGGCTCTTATTAATTATTTATGCCTTCTATATTCCGAGGCTGAGAGAGATTTCGCCCAGTTTCTGGAACTGGATAAAGTACTGGGTAAGCAAGAGAAGAGCTTAATAAAAAGCGTAGTTGAAACTTATGTGCTCTGGCGTGGAAAATATTGGCCTGAGATAATTGATAAATTGGCTTCTTCACCTCACCTTAAATTGACAGGTAGAGCAACTCGTGGCAAAATAAGTTTGCCCTATGAGCCCTATCTGGTCGGAATGTTGAATGTTTTTTTAGGTGCCGCTTATATAAATATGGGATTATACTCGCAGGCAGAAGCACCATTACGCTATGTGCTGGAAATTAATCCAGCTGACCCCCTCACTTATTGCTACTTAGGCTTGGCATATGTTGGTATGCAAGATTTGAATAGGGGAGAATACTATCTGGCGCAAGCCAGAATTCTGACTCCTGCTGTGCAAAATATTATTCAGGAGTTTATAAATGACGAATTTGACTCCTCAGATACCCAGACAGCATTGATGTGCATCAAAACGGGAATGTATACAGGAATGCCAGATCTTAGTTTAGCATTATTAGACAAGGTGTCCACCAGTGTTATAACAGCAAGTTATTATCATCAGTTGCGAGGGGAATTATTGAGAGAGCAGAATAAGAGTCAGGAATCTATCACTGAATTTAAAAAGTCCCTCCAATACGATAACAATAATTTAATTTCCAGATTTCATCTCGCCCAGCTGGAAAACAGAGATGATTTCACCAGTGGTTTAAACATTAATCTCACAATTGTAGAAGTAGAACATCTGACTACAGCAGGAGTTTATGGACGTTACCGTGACAGCGTGGGTATGGCGCGCAACAATGATTACATTGAATTAGAACTCTCTGCGCCGAAGAGTAAATCTATCACTCTGGGTGTAGTTGGGAAAAGTACAACCAGACATCAGGTGGGTGCGTTGGCGGGAATTTATGTGAATAATATTCCCCTCCAGTATATTTACTTCCCTGCAACCCACTGGCAATTAAAACTCATTTCTCTCAGAGGATTGCCTAAACATGACCGTTTCAGAATTGTCTTCATCAACAATTATATTCCTCATATTGATGACTTCCCGGAGGCACAGGCAGAAGACAGGAATCTGTTTTTAGACAAAGTGCTCATTATCCAATGAAAATGCCCCGAGACATAAAGGTTTTGTCACTGACTCTTGTAACTATATTAGCACTGTTCTTCGGAAGCCTGTTTCTTATTCAACCAATTTTCTTTCGATTCATCCATTTTGATAAAGATATGTATGAGGGCTTAGCTGAGCATTATCTCAGTCAGAAAAATTTTCCGCGTGCTGAGCTTTATTTAAAAAAACTAACCACACAAAGTTACGTGCCTTATCGCATTTATTTCAAACTCGCTGATTTATACAAAGAATGGGAAAAACCAGAACTCCAGTATCAGAGTTTGATTCAGGGGACCCTGTTAAGCTATCGGATGAATGTTCCTTTCGTGCCTCCCAAAGAGATATATTTGGAAACTTTAAATTATGAGTTGAGAAATGGATTTATCGCTCAAGCCGTTGAAACAATGGTTACATTTACAAGCTCCTATCCTCTGGAACATAAAGTCATTGAAACGGAGTGCATCAAATTATATAGAGCAGGCTTTAAACAGACAATGGATGCATATATTCAGTTTCTGATACGTCAGCAGTATTATGCACCAGCATTACAATTATTAGCCCGGAAATTTTCCCGAACTGCCGAGGATATTTATACCGAGTTTTTGTTCCTCAAAGATAGTGATACCAGTGAAACAATAAAACAGGAGTTGTTATGGCAATCTATAATGGATGAATCCCCCCCCTTACATCTCTTATTAAATATTGAACAATATACTACTGATTCACAATTAATCCTGCTGGCGAAACACCAGTTTCAGCAAACCTATCAACCCCTTGCTCATACTTTGCCTGAAGCGGAAAAATCCTTTATCCCGCTCAATGCCTTTAAAATTCATTATGATTATGTGTTTGAATTGCCTCAGCCAAGAAGAGTGGAGTTGGCATTTTTGTTACGGTCAACAAAGGTGCTGGACATTGCCGGGATTCTGTATATTTCCATAAGAAAGGAAGATAATCCTGAAGAAATAGTTCGTCTTATTTACGTTGATGCTGAAGATTGGCGCTGGTATGTAATGCCTGTTGACCTCTCCGCTGGTAAGTACAAACTTACCTTTAGATTGGGGAACAATCTTTATTTAGAAAACAAATTCTCCCGCTCTATTTTTATGCGTGAGTTTTATCTTCTGAAAAGGCAGACGTAAAATTTCAGGTATTATTGATGAATATTTATCCAATAAAAACCTCTGACATAAGTTTCATAAATAATTTTTATAATAAAATACTGGCAGTGGTAGTAGAAGATTTGTTTTCGGTGATTAAAGCTGAAGAAGTAATCGCGGTAATGTTGAAAGGAGCACCAGCTCGAGGTGAAGCCACTGTGGTTGAACTGGACTCTGGCTTGTTTTCTCTCAGCGACATTGACCTCATCATAGTAGCTGAACCACCTAAAATATTCGGGATAAGAACGTCAATCGGCCACTGGAAACAGAAAATTAATCAGCAACTGGCTGACCGAATTTCTGGTATAGACGCTGATGTTATCACTCCCGCAGAGTTATCCAATCCTCCGTGTCTAATAAATACTTATGAATGTAGCCTGGCACCTACTGTGCTCTGGGGTAATAAAGAGATAACCCGACGTTGTTCCTGTTTTTCTCTGGCAGATGTCTCGCCGATGGAAAGTTTTATATTATTTCACAATCGGGTGATGGAACAATTTTTAGTTTTTAAAGACTTGAAGCAATTTCCCGAGAAACCACAGCAGCAGGTCACACTGCTTTATCGCACGGGAAAACTATTGCTGGATCTGGTAACGGCTTTTTTATATCAGGAATATAATGCACCGTTGAAATACAAAGAAAGAGTCAAAGTCTTCACCGAGATAATTACTGGCACGAAATATTCCTTGTTTAACAATATCCGTCAGGAGTTCTGCGCAAGGCTGGAATTGTGTTTGAATTTCAAACTGAATGGCAATTGGAAGGACATTTTTAGATTTTATAATGCACAGCTAACACCACCTGATTTTTATAAGTTAGTTAAAAATGTGTGGCAGGAATCCATTCGCTGGATAGAGCCATTTTGGCGAATGCAGCTGAAGAATCTGGGCTTTCAGCGAACAGAGACTGCTGGATTGCCAGGGCTGGTGAAGTGTTACCTGAATCTGGAGTCTCTTCCACGAAAAATCGTCCGCTGGGCAAAAACACTGCGACATCCAAACATTCACAGAGATTGGTTTTCCACGAGCAGAACTCGTTTACCTGACTTCGCTCTTAAGTTATCTGGGATGTGCAGAAGAGAATGCTAAGCATCAAGATTTTTTTTCTCTGATTATTCAGAAATATTTTCCGATGCGATTGCCGGGGAATTATTCCTTGCTTTCCGCTGACGAGAAGTTGAATTATCTTGCACGTTTTTTTTCATTTTTTTATCAGGCAGTGTTATTGAATCGCAGGGTAAGTTAATTTTCGTGATATGGTGCAATGCACAAGTCTGACTCAATAATTATAATATTTTTTATAGATGCGTTGGGCTGGGAATTAATAAAAGCGCGGGAATTTCTCGGCGAAATTTTGCCTTATAAATTCAGACTCCGAACAGTCCTAGGCTATAGTTGTGCAGCGCAGCCCACGATTTTCACCGGTAAAATGCCCTACGAGCACCACCACTGGGCTATGTACTACCGCACTAAGAGAAAGTCCTCATTCGCCTGGCTAAAAGTATTTCATTTTTTGCCCTCCGTAATAAAGAATCACCCGCGTTTTCGTCGCCAGCTTCTGAAAGTGCATCGGAAGTTTTCAGGTATAACCGGTTATTACAATTTGTATAATATCCCATTTAAGTATTTCCCGTATTTTGACATTTGTGAGAAGCGAGATATTTATGCACCGGGTGCGTTTGATAATTGTCTCAGTATTTTTGACCTGATGGCTCAATCAGGACGGCGTTATCGGGTCTGGAACTGGCGTACTCCAATGCGTCAGGCATTTAGGGAAATGCAAGGCTCTATTGCTAAAACCGGACGCTATGATTTGCTGTTTCTGTATACAGATTGGTTAGATGGATTTCTTCATCTCAATCGTACAGACTCAGATAGAATCCAGTTAGCGATTGACACTATTGGTAATCAAATTACCGAGGTTATAAATTTGGCGCAGAGCAAGTATACTGATATAAAAATAATGGTCTTCTCTGACCATGGAATGACTCCAGTGACTCAAACCATAGACCTGTGGAACGCAATAAGAAAATTGCCACTGACGGAAGGAAAAGCTTACTTGCCATTTTATGATTCAACAATGTGTCGGTTCTGGTTTTTTACATCCGCAGCACGAGAACAAATTACAGTTTTTTTGCGACAGCAAAGAAGCGGGAGAATACTGGAAGAGGATGAACTCCGTCAGGAAGGCATTTTTTTCCCGGATCGACGTTTTGGTGAACTTACATTTCTCTGTAATCCAGGTACCATCATTGTTCCCAGTTTTATGGGAATATCACCAGTAAAAGGGATGCATGGCTTTCATCCAGATGATGCTGACTCTTATGCTGTGCTATTAACTAATTTCTCCATCGCAGTTAGTCCAGGTCACATAAAAGACATATTTAGAATATTGCAGAATTTAATTTATACATCTTCTCCTTAAGCCGGGCTGGGCGATTTAAAGTAAATATGAATACCAAAGAGAGCCTAAAGCTAAAAACATTGCAGGCATTACCCTGGACAGTTATTGCTCGTGTCGGCAGATTTCTGATGGCAATTCTCACTTCCATCATAGTGGTCCGACTGCTGGGCAAAGAGCAGTATGGTATTTATAGCATAGTTCATTCTATTTTGCTAATTTTAATGTACTTTATAATGTTTGGATTCAATCAGGTATTGCTTAAGTATTTACCAGACACGCGTGTGAAATATGGCGAAGAATTTTCGCGGCGGTTTATGCAATATGCCCTCCTCACAGAATTAATTCTCTGGTTAATTACAGTTCTAGGTGTAATATTAGCAAAACCGATTATAGTGAAACTTTACGGTGCCGATATTTTTAAATATCTACTGTTTGGCATAGTAGTAATTTCCGCCTCGGTATTATTTGAAACAATTTCAATCGGGATAATCACACGTTTTGCAACTCGGTTAATGGCACAATGGCATATAATTGGGGGGGGGATGGTAACGGTTTTAACCTATGTCTTCTTACGCAAAAGTTGGGGAATTTATGGTGTTCTAGGAGCTGTGGCTCTCAGTAATGCTATTATCTCATTTATACTGGGAATGAAATATTTCAGCAATGGTAAAAACAGATTGTCCCCTTCTATTAATGTGATTTCAGAGACTACACCACCGCCGCCAACAGCCAAAAATCTTATAATTGATGCCATCCCTTATCTTTTAACCTCAATTTTAGCTTACATCTCCTGGAAACAATCTGAAGTGTTATTTATCGGTTATTTTGTAGGCAAGACCGAAGCGGGTTTTTTTGACATTGGCTACAGCTTCGCTGACCTGATTGTTAACTTTATTCCGCTGGCAATCTTCCCTTTGATG
>CAYRXI010000038.1:13940-15611 GCA_964428255.1 uncultured Candidatus Sumerlaeota bacterium | reverse complement strand
GTTTGCAGCTTATGCTGAAGCTTATGCCAAAAATCCTGCGCACATCACTGAATCTATGTTCCTTCATTTTAAATTATTGTTTCTAATAACTGCTCCTCTGGTGGCAGGCGGAGTAATTTTTGGTGACCGCGCAATCACTATTATTTACTCAGCAGAAATGGCTCCCGGCGGTCCCATTTGCCAGATTTTTTTCTTCGTCTTTTCGCTCTCCTTCTGGGGCGCGCCTTTTAGCCTGGCAATTTATGCCATTGGAAAACCTTGGTGGAACTTTTTGTTTTACTTAATTATTTCCTTTATTATATTAGGATGTGACTATTATTTTATAAAGCATTACGGATTCTATGGAGCAATTGTGGGAACAACCATAGCCATTGCCATATCCCCCTTTCTGCGATACTTGATTTTGCGTCGCTTTGTAAAGAAGGTCATCATCCCCTGGCAATTTTGTCTGAAATGCTTATTAGCAGGAGCAATGGCATTTCCGCTTATCTGGTTCCGTCCTTATATTTCAGATTTTCCCAGCTTGGTTATAGCTGGAGTTTTAGTACTTATCATTTATCTTGCATGCTTGAAAATTTTCAGCGTTATAACCGATGATATTATTGACTACTTAGCTAAATCCAATCTGCCACTGCGTGATTGGTTGATAAGATTTTTCAGATAATGGTTGTGGAAATAAAACAAAATGTTAATCGGAAAAAGCGAGAAAATAAATCTGTATGACATTTTGATTGCAATTGCCTTGAGCTTATTCTTGATGGTGGCTTATTTTAAGTTTTACTCTATGGTTCGGGGGTTAGAGGTAAGAAAGTTAGCCATCATTCTGGGGGGGATGGCACTGACGCCTTTTATTTTGTTGACCCCGCGCCTGAGTCTGATTTTATTCATTATTTTTGCTTCATTCGCGCAGGCAAATATCCATTTAGGTGAATATTTTGACCTCAGCTTTGTGGATATTTTCACTGTGGCGATTTCGTTAAGCTTTCTTTTGCATATTATTTTAGGTACTTCTGGTTTAAAATTTCCACCACGGAAAATACTTTTGCCCACCATTTTGTTGTTTATTTTAGCCATTATAAACTCCATATATCATTTTACTACCTCTACTGAAACGGAGCTTATTGCCTTCAATCTTAAAAATATCTGTATTTATTTAATCCTGTTTATGATTTTTTCTGCTTCAATGCATTATGCCGAAGATTTCAGATATGTGATTTATGCTGTGCTGACCGGCGTGATTATCTCATCGGTCTGGGCATTAGCCAGCATTGAAGAGTTAGACCTGTGGGCAGCAATTCAAGGGGAGAGCGGAGCACGAGTTTCTAATTATGCTTTTTTTCACTCCAATGTGCTGGGACAATTCCTTGTTATGACTCTTCCGTTTGCATTTTTTTCGCTTATCTATTCTCAGAGTCCGTTGATGACATTTATGGCATTCTGGAGCAGTTTTATTGGTGGTGCTGCGTTATTACTAACTTTCTCGCGGGCTTCCTGGTTAGCAACCGTGCTCAGTATCTTGTTCATTTTTATGCAACATCGGCGCGGAGTAGTTCGCTTTTTCCTTGCCAGTGCAGGCTTATTTGTATTCCTGGAAATCTTAACAGTAATCATGTTTGACGTTTCATTGTGGGACCTGTTTACTGCCAGATTCAGCGAACTGGGCGAATCAGA
>CAYRXI010000038.1:11608-13930 GCA_964428255.1 uncultured Candidatus Sumerlaeota bacterium | reverse complement strand
TCCCTTTATCTGGGGTGTGGCAATAAACTTAATTCTTGAAAATCCCCTCTGGGGAGTCGGGGGCGGACAGTTCTCAGAAGCCTTTTGGGGGAGTCTGGACGTTACTTATCGTCGTTTGCACGCTCACAGTACATTTTTGACCTTAACAGCTGAATGGGGGATAATATTTTGTTTAATTTTTATATTCTGGTATCTACAAATTTTGCTGCACGGATTCAAAACCTTAAACAAAAAACCGCTCTCGCCTACAGGCAAACTTTTAACGCGATCGCTACTGGCTGGTTTGTGTGGTATAAGTTTTGTGATGTTTTTTGAGCATTTGTTTTATGCTCCACTTGTTGCTACCGTGTTTATTATCTTTTGCGGTTTAATAACAGCAGTTGGCAGCAGTCATGAAACACGGGAAGCAAAGATGATTCCTAAAGGCTAAAAATATAGACAAATTATTTTTACCTATGAATTGAGTTTTCCATAAATGAATGATTGTGATTCCAAAATAGACTCAGTGCCCGCAATTGAAGTCAACAATGTAAGCTACACTTATCCAGATGGTATTGAAGCGCTTAAAAAAATATCATTTGCGATTCAAAGAGGCGAGAAAACTGGCTTGGTTGGTCCAAATGGTGCGGGAAAATCCACTCTCCTGACATTGCTGGTGGGCATACGTATGCCCACAACCGGCACCATAAAAATTTTGGGCAAAACACTTACTTCCTCTAATTTACGTGAAATTCGCCGACACATTGGCTTGATTTTTCAGGATCCAGATGACCAGCTTTTTTGTCCGACGGTATTTGATGATGTAGCCTTTGCACCTTTAAATTTAGGCATTCCACCGCAACAGGTAGAACAATTAGTGAGCAATGCCCTGAATCAGGTTGATTTAATTGAAGTCAAAGAAAGGTCACCTTTTCATTTGAGTTATGGAGAAAAAAAACGAGTTTCATTTGCTACGTTGTTGTCTTATTCACCTGAAATTTTATTAATAGATGAACCTACAGCCAATCTAGACCCCAGACATCGCCGCCAGCTAATTGAATTGCTGAAACAACTCCCGCAATCTATGCTGATTGCCACTCACGATTTAGATCTAGGGCAGATTACTGCTACTGGAGATGTAGAGACAATTCTAACCGATGAAGTTTTACTACTTGCTAATGGCTTGGAACTTCCACTTTCCCGACAGGCAAAAAAATAATAAGCGATAAATTTATTTAACTATCGTAAGCTGAATGCAATCACTCACAGGACAGATTGAGGTGCAGAGCCCACAGCCAACACATTTATCCTGATTAACTTTAACCTTGCCGGAGCGAGTGCGCTGGATAGCCACGTGCCCCCCGTCACGGCAAGCAATGTAGCATAGTCCACAGCGAATACAGAGTCTCTGGTAGATTTTTGCTTTAACATTTGTTTGAGCAGGCAGCTCCGGATGCATCACAAGGTTTGGCAAAGCCCTGCCAATAAGTTCTTCTACTGAAGACATCTTTTTCTGTTCTAGAAAATTAGCCAGTCCGGAGCAAAGGTCATCAATTATCCGAAAGCCATATGCCATAACTGCCGTGCAAATTTGACAATTACGTGCGCCAACAGCGAGGAATTCAGCCGCATCGCGCCAGTTCATAATTCCGCCTACGCCACTGATTTGTGCTCGAGTATGCCTGGCAATTTCAGCCACTACTCGCAATGAAATTGGTTTAATAGCTGAACCTGACAGACCACTATAAGTTGACTTGCCGGCAACATCAGGAATAGGCGTAAAGGTATCCAGATTTATTCCCATTAATGCGGGAAAGGTGTTTGAGGCTGTAATGCCATCTGCCCCCCCCTTTAGTGCTGCCTGCGCAATTTCAACGATGTCAGACACCAGCGGGGTGATTTTTATTAGTACCGGCAATTCACCCGCTGCCTCTTTCACCCACGCGGTTACCATTTCAACTAATTGTGCGTCCTGCCCGAGCATTGCCCCCGGGCGGCCACTGCCCAGGGTACCTTGCGGACAGCTATAGCTACATTCAATCATATCTGCTCCAGCTTCTTTAAGTATACGTACCAGAGATTGCCAGTCTTCACGAGTAGCGCCCATAATGCTTGCAATAATTTTTTTCTCGGGAAATTCACATTTGAGTTGCTCTACGCGGGGGGCTACTTCATCAATATGGTACTTTGAAATTAAATCAATGTTTCCCATTCCCAGTAGCCAGTTTTCAGCATTTCTAATGGTTGACATCATCGGGTATTTCAGGGCAACAGCTGTTCCCACTACAGAAGTCGTTTTAAGCACTGCACCTGCCCAGCCTGCTTCCAGACCCCGACGAAGAA
>CAYRXI010000038.1:8960-11598 GCA_964428255.1 uncultured Candidatus Sumerlaeota bacterium | reverse complement strand
TTTCGTCAGTAGGCGGAGCAGCTGCCAGCACAAATGGATTCTCAAATTCAATATTACAGAGATGTGTTTTTAACATAACTTCTCCTGCGATAAGAGTTTTTAGCGTAAACCTGTTTTTGCATACTTAAAAAAATACAAATACTTATAGAGTAATCATTCATCTGTCGTCAAAAGATTAAATCAGGAAAGCTTGATGTTTGAGCTGTAAAAGTTTTTCCTGGTGGTTCAGCTGACGGGCATTGCATCTTGACAGAAATTGAGTTTAAACGTGATAATTTTCGCCTATTATATGCAGAGAAACTGAGAATAATGTCAAAACCTCAATCGAAACATATTGTAATCATTGTAGAAAATTTACCGGTCCCATTTGATCGCCGCGTCTGGCTTGAGGCTTCAACTCTTCGCGATGCTGGCTACAAAGTCTCGGTAATTTGTCCCAAAATGATGAACTACACTAAAAGCTACGAAGAGCTGGAGGGAATAAGGATTTATCGGTATAGGGTCTATGAGGCAAAGAGTGGAGTCCTTAGTTATTTAATGGAATTCGTGTATTGCTGGTGCCGTACATTTTTCAAAGTTCTACGGATTAGACTGCGGGAACGTATAGATATAATCCACGGTTGTAACCCTCCGGATACATTCTGGCTCATTGGTAGAATTTTTAAACCTTTTGGTGCCCGCTTTATTTTTGATGAGCATGACCTGTGTCCTGAAGTTTATCTTTCCAAGAAAGATAATTTTAAACAGGATGCAATTTACCGCATCTTGCTTTGGCTACAAAAGATGACCTATAAAACAGCAGACGTGGTTATCTCTACAAATGAGTCGTATCGTAAGATAGCACAGGAACGAGGAGGAGTGCCACCTGACCGGTTGTTTGTTGTGCGAAGTGGACCTGATTTAAAACGACTGAAACCAACTACACCCAGAGAGGAACTAAAACGGGGGAAGCCACATTTAATCTGTTATTTAGGTACTATGGGACCGCAGGATGGAGTGGACTATTTGCTCAAGTTTATTGCTCATCTTAAATATCAGCTTAAGAGAGATGACTTTCACGTTGCTATTATTGGGGGGGGGATTATGTTTGAAGAATTGAAAAAACTGGCACAACAATTGCGGCTGGAAGATGTTGTTACATTTACAGGACGCATTGCTGATGCCGAAGTAATGCAATATTTATCTACTGCTGATGTTTGCGTTTGTCCTGACCCTAAAAATCCACTGAATGATGCTTCTACTATGAATAAAACTCTGGAGTATATGGTATTTGGCAAGCCCATTGTAGCCTTTGATTTGACCGAGACGCGTTATTCGGCTGGCGACTCCGCACTATACGCTCAGCCTAACGAAGTTGCAGATTTTGCCAGTAAAATCGCCATCTTGCTGGACAATGCGGAACTTCGCCAGCGGATGGGGAAAATCGGTCAGGAGCGAATTAAACAGCATCTTGCCTGGGAACACACCATCCCCCACCTATTAGCTGCATATAAAAAGGCACTGGGGTTAAATAACAAAAATGAAGGTAATTGACAAATACGAATTCGGTAAAATCGTAATTGAAGGAAAAACTTACACGCATGACCTTATAATTATGCCTGATCGCATTATTGATAACTGGTGGCGTCAAACAGGACATGATTTGTGCTTGCAGGATTTGGCAGAAGTACTTGCAAACCCGCCTGAAGTTTTAATTATCGGCACGGGATATAGCGGAGTAATGACCGTTCCGCCAGAACTAATAGCCGAACTGGAAAAGCGTGGAATACAGACAATTGTTGGACATACCTCGCTGGCAGTTAAGCGATTTAATGAATTAAGCAAGTCACACAAGGTGGCTGCTGCACTGCATTTAACCTGTTAAATTATGAAATGAGTGTTATTCAAAAATTTGTAGAGTTGGGAAGAACTACAGCGATTTTCTTGCTTGTTGGAGTTACGCCGCTGTTAATTGTTACTGATGCCTATGATTCCTTCATCCTTCCCAAAATTGTATTCATAAAATTATTAGTAATTTTACTGGCGATTTTTACTCTTATAAATGTACTTTTCAATAATCAGGGATTTAAAATTCGCTTAAATATAATTAATGCCGTTCTTGCCTTTTTTGTTCTACTTCACTTAACCTCTTTGATTTATGCCAGCAGCAAATCTTTGACTGCCGGGTGGGTTTTAATGCAGGACTTTATTGCTCGCTCTCGCCCGGATTTACTCGGGATTATGCCTAAATTATCTGATTGGCGAGGCTTTCTATCTGCAGGTTTAGGCAATACCAATCACATTGGTGACTTCCTGGCATTAAGTTTAATCATCGCACTTCTGTTTTTTTTGTTTGTTCATCGTAAATGGCGTGAGATTCTGGTTCTGGTGAGTCTTACTTTGATAGCCGCCGGATTATTTATTTGCTGGTCACTTGGTTCTAATCTGGGACTGGTGGTGGCAGTGATTGTTACGGTGTTCTATTTAATTAAGTTTGAAAGAGAGCAATTCTGGCGTCGGCACTGGAAACGCCTGTTATGCATCGCCGTAATTGCTTTCCTGATTTTAGTTTTTTATCTTACGCCTCACCAGCTGAATCCGCATCGTCCTTCATTGTGGCAGGAGGCTTTTGCCTCTGAGCGGTGGCGCGCTGGCGGTC
>CAYRXI010000038.1:4324-8950 GCA_964428255.1 uncultured Candidatus Sumerlaeota bacterium | reverse complement strand
CAGCACCAACTCCCAGGATACTGTGCTGGCGGTCCCACTCGTCTCGCCATCTGGCTTAATACTCTTGAAATAATTCGCCAGCACAGTATCCTGGGAGTTGGTGCTGGCAATTTCACTTATGCTTACGTCCAAGTGCTTTCGCCACTTATTCTAACTTCACCTTCGCTGGCGCCTTATGCAGGCTGTTACACCAATGCAGCACATAATGAGCTACTGCAGACCTGGGCAGAACTTGGCATTCTGGGATTAGCCACATTTATCTTTTTGATTGCGGTATTCTGCTGGCAATTATTTCAGGATTTGAAATATTCAACACGAATTACCTTTTTAATTCGGTGGGGATTGCTGACACTGATGATTGCCTGGATTGTGCAGGCACAGTTGAATTTCTTATTGCAATTACCTCTTACACGGATGTTGTTCTTCATCCTGCTGATAATACCCGGACTCCTGCTGGATAAAACCCGTTTTCGCCGTGGCTGGCTAATCCCCGTTGAATTTAATCGCGGCTTTTTTTCTGTATCTCTGTGGCTGGAACAAATGCGAATCCCTCAGGTACTGGAACTGAAACTGCACAATCTGCCAAAAACCATTAGAATTGTGATGATTATTGGCGCACTTGTATTCTGCAGCTGGTTAATGATTCTGGCAACGCGACCCCTGCTTAGTGATATTTTATACAAGTCTGCACGAAGATGCTTGGAGGGGGGCGATTTAACACAGGCAGAAAACTATTTTAACCGGGCTTTATCTCTCTGGCAGGAACACTCCGATTGTCGCTCAGCCTATAGTACATTCTTGCTTGCACAGGGACGTTATCAAGAGGCTATAGCCCAGATTTATAAAGTGCAGGAACGTTTACAAGCAGCAGAAACATATTACCGAATGGGACTCGCCTACTACAGATTAGGTAAATATGAACAGGCAGCTAAAAACTGGCAGATTTACTTCAAAAGGTTTCCCCGTGCGCAATATGAGAATCCAGAAGAATTCAGCTGGTTACAGAAATATAAGCCCTCTACTCAAAATTACTAATGTTTATTTTACAAGGGAAAGGCTACTTCTCCATTGCATCCATTTTGATTTTAAATTACAATAATCTTATAAAATATTCTGTGGAAGGTGGAAAAATGTCTAAATTACTAAAACAAACTATACTTATCTTGCTCCTGCTGATTATTACAATCCCACTCTTTGCCCAGGAATGGGTGTTGAAAAAAACGATTTCTATCCGTGGAGAAACTCCTCTCTACATCACCTGCAAATCTTCAAATTTAATATATTATACCACCTTTAATTCATCTAAAGATGAAGGAGTTGCGAGAATCATTTCAATCACAGACCCATTGGGACGGGCAGAAGTCAAGGTAATTGATACGCAAAAATTCCCCTCTCAGCGTGGTTATTCCGGAATTACTGTGACGCCTACCGGTGTGCTTTACATTTCATCCGAGGCAGGCACTCCGGAGCAAAGTTTTATAAAAAAATTCACCCCTGAAGGCTTACCCGATATTAACTTCGGCAATCGGGGCGTTCTCCAGGGAACCACCAATCGTTTTTTCGGAATTGATGTAATAGACAATTATCTGCTGGTTG
The DNA here is from genome assembly GCA_964428255.1 of uncultured Candidatus Sumerlaeota bacterium. Taxonomy (GTDB): domain Bacteria; phylum Sumerlaeota; class Sumerlaeia; order MWCT01; family JAGHBZ01; genus CAYRXI01. The sequence continues at coordinate 7,354 of CAYRXI010000038.1, read as the reverse complement.
CCGTTGATTGGGGAAAAATCTTAATTCTGGATGGCAAAACCGGTAAGCTCTTGAATACTCTCAAGGCTCCACAGTCTTTGTTTATCAGGGATATTGCCATAAATCCTAATACAAAAGAGATATATGCAGTGGCAGCTGCCAGCATTTATAAATGGACAGGTGGAACACTTGATAATCCTGCCAGCTACAAATTTGTCCCCTTGCTTATTAATAAAGAAGGTCAGCCGAAAAGTGGCGAGGGAATTTTCTTTGAGCCATTTTATAGCTATATTTATGCCACTCTTTCGCTGGGAGAACAGCAACGGGGTCTCCAAATTGTTACCCCTGATGGAAAATTTATAGGCCGTATTCATCATCTTGACCTGATTGGTGACTGTGCTATCTCTCCGGATGGTGACCTGTTGTTTCTCACTGGAGTGCATAATCAGCAAATTTATTGTTTTAATCGGAAAGGTTCTGCTTATGAGCGGCAAGATTTTTCATCCAGATTTGGAGCTCAAAGTTCTACCGTGACTACCAGTCCGCCTGTTTCTGATTCTTTATGGCGCACCAATCTTTCAGATGCCTTTGCTGAAATCATACATTCTTCCAGTCCATATAAGTATCTTGCCGCAGTATTTTACTCATCCGATAATTTGCCATCGCAACAATTTCTCACCACTCAGCTCACCGATGAATTTCGTCGGCAATTTCCGCAAATTCTCTGGACAAAGATTGACGTAAAACTCTATTCGGGTTTTCTCAGTTCCTATAGCGTATTTCGTGTGCCGACGATAATTGTCTTTAATGCCCGAGGTGAACAGCTTTTAAGATTAATTAATCCTGCCAGTCACCAGACCATAACTGCAGAATTTGCATCTCTTGATTGGAAAAGATAGATTGAAGGGAAATTATTCAAATAAGGACCAGATACGTGAAGATACTGTGGTGGTGCCGAACTCATGAGAGATCTTGGTCAAAGAAAGTGGGACATAATTAATGTCGCCAAATACAGCCCAGAATGAAGTGAGATGAGAATTAAATCCTGTGGAACGATTTCCTGTAAGGGCAATATCGTCCAGGCCATCGCCATTTATGTCTCCCTTTGCTAGATAATAACCGGCAAAGTCGCCACTGCAATCTCCCAGCAAGTCTAAATCCGCAAAAATTTCATTACCAAAATAATACCCCCCCCTTAATTCGTTTTCTCCGCTTCTGCCTGTTATCACCAGTGCTCTGCCAGCGTACTGTCGTCCTAAGGGTGAAGTGTATGGCAGACTGATTATGAGGTCTTCTGCGTTATCACCATTAAGATTAGCTGCCAGAATTTGATGGCCAAAATGTGTATTGGGCATATTACAGGTAAACATCACATCAAATCCAGCACCCGGAGTTAGAGCCGGTATATCTGCCCTGATTGTATTTCCTGGTAAAAATTGCCCGCTATTATATAGGACATATACCTTGCCAACACTAAACCAGGGTGCTTCATCAGCAAAAGATGCACTGATTGCCAGATCTTTTCTGCCATCCCCATTAAAATCAAGCACAGCTACTGACGCACCGAAGCCCTCTCTCGTCTTTCTGTCGTATATTATAGTTAATGATGTAGTTATGCTTAAATCAATAGTACCAGGGGGATTGTTACTGCCATAAATTACGTATACGATTCCACCGTAATGAACATACTTACTGGAATTAGGTGCGCTCACAACCATGTCATTTATGCCATCGCCGTTTAAGTCACCCACCGCAATTGCACTCCCCAGCCGGTCACCGTTTGCTTCAGCTAAAATTTCTGTACGTGGCGAGGGCAAAAGAGCCACGGGCCAGAATAAAAAAGGCGAAAAATCCCTGCCATAAAAGATGTCAACACTACCGCCATTACTGGCGCTGGGTGCTCCCATTATCAGGTCATCTTTCCCGTCATTATTCAGATCGCCCATAGCAAGGCTCTCTCCGAATGCATCACCGAAATTACGCCCATAAATAAAAAATGAATTTCCCGCAACTCGTTCTGCAGTCAGGCCCAGCGGTCCACCCAGAGTATTTCTCCCACGAACAACATAGACCTTCCCATTGCCCGTTGGTCCAAGGCGTTCTGTGGCGGAAATTGCCAGATCAGTAATCCCATTGCCATCAAAATCCCCTACAGCTACTGCCTCACCGAAATAGTGTCTGGGCTCTTCACCATCTATCTGTATGCCTGCAAAAGGACGTCCCTGCGCATCTGGATATATAGCAGCACTCTGATTCGGATAATTTATATTAGGTGCGGTTAAATTAAAATAATACTCGTGAACCTCATTGTCACCTCTGCCATAATTTAAACCAAAACGGACATAAACTATGCCCGTATCCCTTGCTCCCGCAGCTACTGACCGGGGACATCCGATAATCATATCGTCGTAACCATCTCCATTTATATCACCAATGGCGATGGCACCGGGTTTGCCCGGATTAAGCCGATTATCGCAAATGCGATAACTACTATGAAAGTCATTATTAAGGTCTCGGGCGTTAGGTGGGAGTTGAGCCAGAGTAAAATTCAGTACACCAATAAAACATATTATTGTGATTATCACTCGCATAGTGTTTTCATTCTTAATTATTTGTGTTGCAAATCTATGAATCTCGTCAACTTTGAGTTAACTGTTTTGTAAAAACTCTATCAAAACGAAACCGCGTACTTATATGCCAAATTACGTATGTGTAAAGAATAAATGCAGAATTTCTTCAGGGGTTGTGATGCCAGCGCGGACTTTGGCAGTAGCATCCTGACTTAAGGTGCACATTCCCTCGGCAATTGCTTGCTGTCGCAAACTTTCAGTAGTGGCTCGCGCGAGAATTAACTCTTGTAATTTGGGTGTAATGGTTAGCAGCTCAAAAATGCCAGTTCGTCCTTTATAGCCTGTAAAATTGCATTCCGCACAACCACGCTCCTCATTAATCATAAACGTCTCTTCAGGAGATACACCCATGATTATTTTTTCCTGGTCTGTGGCAGGACGTTCCCGCGAACAATTCGGGCATAATTTTCTCACCAGTCGT
>CAYRXI010000038.1:362-4314 GCA_964428255.1 uncultured Candidatus Sumerlaeota bacterium | reverse complement strand
GGGCAATTACTCCAGTCACTGACGAGGCGACTAAAAATGGTTCAATACCCATATTTATCAGGCGCATAATTACACCTACAGCTTCCCCGCTATGAATAGTACTGATGACCAGATGTCCAGTTAAGCCAGCTTCAATGCAAATATGACTTGTTTCTGGATCACGGATTTCACCCACGACTAATACATTTGGATCCTGGCGCAACATTGCCTTAAGTGCCCGTGCATAGTCCAGTCCACCGGCTACATCTACCTGTGTTTGATTTGCACCATCCAGGTCAGCTTCTATGGGGTCTTCAACTGTCATTATATTTATTTTCCCGCCATAATGGCGATTTAAATATTTTAAAATTGCATAGATGGTTGTAGTTTTACCAGAACTGCTCGGACCTGTGAGTAATATGGTGCCCTGTAATTGATGCAACATACTGGTTAATTGTTGTTGAATTCGGGGAGGCATTCCGAGTGTCTCGATCTCGTAGGCAAGATGTGTCGGGTCAGGAATACGCACAACAACTTTCTCCCCATATAGTGTGGGTAAAAAACTACTGCGCATAACGATTATTTCTCCCCTGGGATTGGTAAACTCAATTCTGCCATCCTGCGGTTCACGGGTCATAAAACTGGCAACGCGCGACATAATCTTCAAGCGAGCAATGATGTTATCCTGAAAGTCTTTTGTTAATTGTGCAATTGCATACAACATTCCATCCAGACGAAATTTTATCTGGATATTGTCGCGAAAGCATTCTAAATGCACATCGGTTGCGCCTGCGTTTAGTGCGGTTGTAAGTATTGTGTCCACCACTTGTGGAACGGCATCAACCCCCCCCTGTCCCAGAAGCCGTTTAATTTCTCCTTCTAAATTTTTTATACTACATTCTGCCATTTATGTGGTTTCCTTAAGTTTCATTCAGATTTTCATTAATTTGCAATATTCATCAGTGTATGTAGATTTAATGTGTGAGTCAAGAAACTTCAAAAGATACCCTTTTTAAGCAAAATTCACTTCCTTATTTGTAAGTTGACTCAAAAGCAAGTAAGACATAAAATAATATTGTATATTAAAAAATTGAATAAAAAGGAGATTGTTAATGAATATGAGAAATATCAAATTATTTGTAGCTATAGTAGCTGGGGTGTTTGTTCTTGGTGCATTTAGTTCATTTGCTCAGCAACCAATCATTAAAAAGGAGATAAATGTTCTGGCACCTAATGGCGGCGAAGTGTTAACTGTGGGGCAACAATATCTTATCACCTGGAATGCTGCACGAGCAATCAATACTGTGGGTATTCAGCTCATTAATTATTCCCGAACTCCATATTTGGTTTATAACGTGGTCTCGGTCACTCCTAATACAGGTCAATTTCTCTGGGTTGTGCCCAACGTAGAACCGGGCAGGTTATATAAAATAAAGATTTATAATAACGCCCATATGCCCACCTTTGATGAAAGTGACCAGCCATTTACCATAGTAGGTGGTCCAAGTTCTACGCCAACTCCTACTTCGGACTATAATCCGGCTGAATTTATCAAGGTTTTATCGCCAGCTGCTGGTGAAATATGGTATAAGAATAAACAATATACTATTCGCTGGGATACAAAATCCCCGGAGACAAAATACGTGAGTATTCTACTTTCGTTCGATAATGGTGAGACTTACAACTCCAGAATTTATGTGCGAGCTAACGCTCAAAAGAAAAAGTATGACTGGAAAATCCCTAAAGAAATTTATAGCTCACCTAATTGCCGTATAAAAATTATAGATGCTCAGAATCCTTACTATTATGGTGTCTCGGGTCGCTTCAGTATTTTGAAACAAGGCGAACAACCCAGGCCATCCTCAGCAACAGTGGCTCCCACGCCTGCAGGAGGAATATCGTCTCCGACACCATCACCCACTCCAGTCTCAACAACTACACCAAAAATCAGAATACTGGATAAAAGCAAAGCTACACCAGCACCAGCGCTAACGCCAACACCCACCCCTAAAGCTGGTGTTATTATAGGACAATAATTCGCCCTCATTATATTTTAAAACTTTACTTCAGCAGTTTTATGAATTTTCTATAAGATTGGATTTATAGTAGTATAGGCATCTTGCCTGTCGTCCAAAGCAAGAAGATCATCTTGCTATCACATAATAGACAGGCGGGACGCCTGCCTTACTTTTAGCTTTTAACTTCTATAAATAGCAGAATGTTCTAAAACAGTACTAAACTACAGTTTCTTAATTACCCCGGTTATTTTTTTTAACTGAAAATATGAACCACATTTAATCCTCTTGACTCGTGATATCAGAATATAAGATAATAAATATATTTGAATACGTCTGGATATAAGATTACTTAAGTTATTTAAAAAGGAGGATTTAATGCCGACCATTAATCAATTGGTCAGAAAAGGTAGAGAACAATTTAAAAAGAAAACAAAAACACCAGCGTTAAGAAGTTGTCCTCAGAAACGTGGTGTTTGTACGAGAGTGTACACAGTTACACCCAAGAAGCCCAATTCAGCATTGCGTAAAGTAGCGCGTGTCCGACTAACCACAGGACAGGAAATTACAGCATACATTCCTGGCGAAGGGCACAACCTCCAGGAACACTCCATTGTGCTGGTTCGTGGAGGACGTGTGAAAGATTTGCCGGGAATTCGTTATAAAATAATTCGCGGCGTACTGGATTGTCAGGGAGTTGCTAATCGCCGCAAATCCCGCTCTCGGTATGGCGCGCAACGTCCTAAATAGAAAAATCATAGGAGGAAGTATAATATATGCCACGCAAAAAACGTAAAATTTTACAACGAGAATTAGCACCCGATTTCGGATATAATTCAACTCTGGTTACTAAATTTATCAATTGTATGATGTGGGACGGTAAGCGTTCAATCGCCCAGCGTATATTTTATAAGGCATTGGAAAGGATAAAAGAAAAACTTCCGGATAAAGAACCGATAGAGGTTTTTAACCACAATGATTGAGCGTTTAGCCAATGAGTTGATAGATGCTTATAACAAAACCGGAGGCGCTATCAAGAAACGCGAAGATACACATAAGATGGCAGAGGCAAATCGTGCCTTTGCCCATTATCGTTGGTAATTTTTTTCTACAACTGGTAGCAATTGCAATAGTTAGCTAATTGTTACCAGTTTTTTTATGTGTAACATTCTGATGACTGAATAACGATGGGAACAAGAAAACATACTCTGGATAAAATAAGAAACATCGGCATTATGGCGCATATTGATGCCGGTAAAACCACCACCACCGAGCGCATTCTGTACTATACAGGCAAAACTTACAAAATAGGCGAAGTAGACGAAGGCACAACCGAAATGGATTGGATGGAGCTGGAACGTGAACGTGGTATCACCATAACTGCTGCCGCTACCCAGTGTGTATGGCGGAATCATTATATTAATATTATTGATACTCCTGGGCATGTGGATTTTACTGCTGAAGTAGAACGTTCAATTCGGGTACTGGATGGAGCGGTAGCTTTGTTTTGCGCTGTGGGTGGAGTAGAACCGCAATCTGAAACAGTCTGGCGTCAGGCAGACCGTTACAATGTCCCGCGTGTGGCATTTATAAATAAGATGGACCGTGTAGGCGCTGATTTCTGGGGTACCGTCAAAATGATGATAGACCGGCTGAAAGCCAATCCACTGGTTATACAGATACCCATTGGAATAGAAGAACAATTTATTGGTGTGGTTGATTTAATTGAGCAAAAGGCTTATTTATGGAACACTCCAGAGAGTGAAGAGAGCAAGGGGTCTGTATTTTCCACGACTGAGATTCCTGCAGAATTAAAACAAGCAGCTATGGAAGCACGAGAGCAGATGCTAGAAAAATTGGCAGAATTTGACGATGAATTAATGGAGGCATATCTTGAGAAAAAAACAATCTCCAGCAAAAAAATCCGTGAGGTAATGCGCCGTGCTACCATTGCCTGT
>CAYRXI010000038.1:0-352 GCA_964428255.1 uncultured Candidatus Sumerlaeota bacterium | reverse complement strand
CACAATCTATTATTTGCCGTCACCAGCCGATATGCCGCCAGTGAGTGGAATAAATCCTGTGACTTCTGAGATTGAAGAACGCTATCTGAATGACAAACAACCATTAGCTGCTCTGGCGTTCAAAGTTCAGACCGACCAGCATGTTGGACGCATAACTTTTGTCCGTATTTACTCCGGTGTTTTACGAGCGGGTAGTTATGTATATAATGCCTCACGAGATATTAATGAGCGGGTAAATAATATCTTATTAATGCATGCCAATCGCCGAACGCAAATTGAGGAGTTGCGTGCGGGCGACATTGGTGCGGTGGTTGGTCTGAAACGTACCTTTACTGGCGATACTTTATGCGAT
>CAYRXI010000037.1:17568-23949 GCA_964428255.1 uncultured Candidatus Sumerlaeota bacterium | reverse complement strand
GTACCTCCTCGGCTACTATCGGGCATTCTCTCAGTTTTGGCAAAGCAGACGCAGTGGTTATAATAGCCTGGTCTGCAGCTCTGGCTGATGCAGTTGCCACAGCTGTGTGTAATAGAGTTACTTTACCTTCAACCATTGAACCAGCTTTGGATTTTGCATTAAGTATACCGGGTATTAACGGTGGAGTGGTAATTCTTGGCGATAAAGTTGGTGCGGCAGGTAGCGGTTTTGAATTATTTCAATTAAATCACTTACCCAAATAATAAAGTGTATTTGTCCAAATAGAACAATGATTAAATTTTATAAAGCCATTACGGATTTATTTAAGCAACGGTCTGTAGACAGTAACAACGAACACACGGTAATTTATAAGGGCATTAAGGATGTTGAGCAGAGTAAAAAGACTTTCATTGTGCTTGGGGATACACAGGCAACCAGCCGCTGGGAATTCTGGCGTGAACGTAATACCGACAAAATGAGGCTTTTAATAAAAGAAATCGCAAGACGCAAACCAGCTTTTGTCATTAATCTGGGTGACCTGACAACGCGCGGACAATCAACAAAGCACTGGCTCAACTTTGACATCTGGCATCAGCCACTTCGCGAAGCCGGGATTCCTTATTTACCAGTTCTGGGAAATCATGAGTACTATGGTAAAAACAGGCGAGCATTAACCAACTTTTTTTCGCGCTTTCCATATCTTCAGAACGAAAAATGGTACAGTTTTATATTTAATCGGATAGGAATTATAATTTTGGATAGTAATTTTTCTGCATTACAGCAAGAAAAGATTGAAGAAGAAATTAGATGGTATAATTGCAAACTTGAAGAGTTGGAGAAAAGTGATAATGTAGATTATATAATTGTCTGCTGTCATCACCCACCATTTACCAATAGTAAAGTTATAAGACCTTCTAAAGATGTGACTAAAAGTTTTGTTCAGCCATTTATACGCTTCACTAAAACAGCAATATTTTTCAGCGGACATTGTCATTCTTACGAAAAATTTATAGAGCAAGGAAAATATTTTATCGTTTCAGGAGGAGGCGGCGGACCGAGGCACAAATTAAAAATAAATCCACAGAAGCAGAGATTTAAGGATTATTTCCGTGGCGAGTCGTTAAGATTCTTTCATTTCTGTGAAGCAGAAATAAACGAGCAATGTTTGCTTTTAACAATCATAAAATTAAATGATGATGGAAGCTTTACCAGTATTGACGAAGTAACGCTGCCCCAAAATCAATTTTTTTGAATCATCCCAACTTCAAAACGCTAAGGGAATTTAGTAAAGGGGAAAAAATACTATTGCAATATAAATGCAATAACAGATATTTAGCTTATCATTAATTTATGCTTATTTTTTTAATGGAAGGTGGTATGAATAACAGTTCACTTAAGTGGGTAATTATATTTTGTGGATTATGTTGCTGTTTGGTTGTTGGAGTGTCAGCGCAACCCGTGATTAAACAGATAGAGATCAGGGGATTAGAACGAGTTAAGTTAGAAGAAGTCCAGTCTTTGATTTCTGTTAAGGAGGGCGAAGAATTATCACCGCAGAAATATAATGAAGATGTAACTAAGTTATATCGGAGCGGCAAGTTTAGCAGAGTGCAGGTGTTTCAAGAAACATTAGCTGAGGGGATAAAATTAGTATATGAAGTCCAGGAAAATCCGATCATTGAATCCATAAACATTTATGGCCATAAACAATTTGACACCGAGCAGATTCGCAAAACTTTACCATTGAAGGAGAAAGATTTCCTGCCTTTAAATTTTGCCGAATTGATTAAAACAAGCATTATTCGTCTTTATGCGGAAAAGAAAAAATACGAGACTGAAGTTACTGTTAATGCCCTCCCAGGAAAGGAAAAGAACACTGCTATAGTGTCTATTTACATCAATGAGAAACTGAAAGTGTTGATAAAAGACTTGCGCTTTAGAGGGAACAAATCTTTCAGTGGTGCAAGGTTGCGACTGCTGGTCACAAATCATGGTTCCTGGTGGCTATACAAAAAATACTATGATGAAGAAGCCTTTGCAGAGGACCTGATTAAGGTTCAGGACTTTTATGTTCAGAACGGATTTCTGGATGTGGTCATAAAGCGTGGTATACCGGAGTATAATCAGGCAGAAAACTGGATTTCCCCGGTGATTGAAATACAGGAAGGTCCACGCTATAAGGTCTCGGAAATTGAACCAAAGGGAAATGTCTTGTTTCGTAATGATGAGATTATAAAAATTTTTCATCACTTGATCGGCGGTTATTACTCCGGGAAACATCTTGCTAAAGCACTTCAGAAACTGAGTGATATGTATGGTGATGAGGGGTATATTCAGACAGAAGTGCGAGTGGAAAAGATTAAGCAGACTGAAACTACCTGCGTAAAAATTATCTTATGGATTGACGAGAAGACACGAGTGTATGTTGGCGACGTTAAAGTAGAGAGTGTGGTATATGAAGAGCCTGAAAAACAAAGCTGGTTTGAACGTTTATACTCTCGTGTGTCACCCCCGGTGAAAGATGAAGTAATTACACGGGAGTTGTTACTGAAGCCCGGCGATGTATATCGGCGGTATAAAGAGCAACGTTCTGAAGACCGTTTAAAGCACCTCGGTATCTTTGATGAAGTCAAAATTACTCGTGAGCCAACAGAGAAGCCAGATAATGTGAATATGTTAGTCTCAGTGAAGCCAGCTGCTTATACTGGTGGACTCGGGGGGGGAGTTGGGTATGGAGATGCTACAGGCGCTTTTGTCTTTGCGCAATATCGCGAACGCAATCTATTTGGTGAAGCCAGAAATCTGGATGCCAGTATTTTGTATGGACAGAAGGTTTTTGGACTTCGGTTAAGTTATCTGGATCGGCATTTTCGCGAGACCAATAATAGTTTACGGCTTGAACTTTATCGTGACCTGTTTCAGCGGCGGGGTTATGATGAGATTACTCTGGGGGGACAGGCGGAATATGGAATTCAGTCGTCCAATGAGCTGGTGCGCCATTATGTGCGCCTGCGTTTAGAGCACGTGAGCTTTAAAGATATAGATGAAGATATTGAAATGAAACTGGATGATTATCCAGTAGCTACGGTTCGTTATCGTATAGTGTATGATAGTCGTGATGATCTCAGCTGGCCCACACGCGGAGAACTGAAAAGCGCAGGTATTGAACTGGGGCATGCAGACGGCTTTTTGGCGAAAGCTACCGGTGCATACTCTGGTTACTGGCGTATATATCGTGATTTGATACTGGCACTGGACATCTTCGGAGGCTTTATGCCTTACGATGCTGACAAAGTTGGCATTACCGAGCGATTCTTTCTGGGTGGAACCAATGACTTACGCGGTTTTAAATATAGGGGTGCTGGTCCTTATGATAAGGGAGATAATAAGGTGCCTACTGGAGGTGCCACAAAATTGGTGGCGCGCAATGAACTGCGCTTTCCAATATATGAAAAGCTACGCGGTTTAGTTTTTATGGATGCCGGAACAATTGATGAAGAGTTTAGCATCGGCAAACCGCGCGCCAGTGCAGGATTGGGTTTTCGCTACGATTTAAAAGTGGTGTATATTTCAGTAGATTTTGCTCATGCTTTTATTAAGCAAAGAAAAGACCGAACTACTTTCTTTCATTTTAGTATAGGCTCATTATTTTAAAACAGGGAGTATAAAAAATGAACTTACCAAGAATCATAGTTATTGGATTATTATTATGTGGATTGACTGCACTATTGGGTGTTGTGCTTGGTACAACAACTACTCCCCCCCAAACACACTCTGGATATGTTGACCTTGATAAAGTCAGCCGACTGGCAAAGCCAATTCAGCAGATAATCAATAGTGTGGAAGAAACCATTAGACCGCATAAAGAAGAAGCTGAGAAAAAAATGCAACAGCTGGATATACTACGAGTGACTTATGAGCAGCAGAAGTCTATTCTTTCAGAAGAACAACGAAAGACGCGACAACAGGAAATTGCAAAACTGCAGGATGAAATCACCACCTTAACCGAAAATATAAACCAGCTCTTACGAAAGATGGAAGACGAGCAGCTTAATCCAGCTTACGACATTATGATGGAAAGCGTGAAAAGAGTGGCACAACGCAAAGGATTAAAATTGGTATTTAGTCGCGATGCCATAATTTGGGCTGATTCTTCACTGGATATTACGGACGACGTGATAGCCGACCTGAATAATATGAAGGAGTTGCCTGCAACCAAGCCTACCAGCGAACGCACACAAACCAAAACTCAAGATACTATTACCACTGGAACCTGGTAGAAGTTGGTTAATTTGTAATGTGGTTACAATTCACATTCTTTAATAAAAAATAACTGCTCATAGATTTTTTTATAATGTAGAAGAGTCAATCAATGCTTAAAGAACAGACTATAAGAAGCAGCTGCAATTTTGAAGATATTGCTGTACATAGTGGCAAGCGCACGCGAATTACAGTGCATCCTGCACCTGCAGGCAGTGGTATAACTTTTTTGCGTGTTGATTTACCCGATAAACCGGAAATTAAGGTGGCTATTGAAAATATCAAGCCTGAGACATCTTATCGGCAGACAGTCTTGTGCTCACCTGCCGGAATTCAGGTCACAACAGTGGAACACCTCTTAGCTGCCAGCTATGGCTTAAAAATTGATAACTTACTGATTGAAATTAATGGCGAAGAACTACCATTTGGCGATGGCAGTGCACTACCTTTTGTAGAACTATTATTAAATGCAGGCTTGACTGAACAGGAGAAAGAACGCGAGTATCTTGTGGTTGAAGAGCCATTCGTTTATCGGGAAGCGCCAGATATCGTGGTCACGGCGTTACCCTGGGAAGATTTTGCAATTACTTTTTTTCTTGAATATCCGGATACAATTGTGGGCAGGCAGGCATTACATTTAAAAATTACCCCAGAGGTGTTTATCAAAGAAATTGCGCCAGCACGCACCTACGTTTTTTTAAAAGACGTGGCTGAATTAAAATCTCAAGGATTAATAAAAGGCGGAGACCTTGACAAAGCAATTGTGATTGGAGAAGATAGAATTTTAAATGACCGGCTGCGGTTTCCTGATGAGATTGTGCGGCATAAGATACTTGATATTCTGGGCGATCTGGCGTTACTTGGGAAGCAAATAAAAGGACATATTATTGGCAAAAAGAGTGGACATAGGTCGCATTTAAAATTTTTACAGAAAACCAAGGAGAGGTTGTTACAATGCCCGAAGTAAATGAATCGGTAAAAATTGATATAACTCAAATAATGAAATTACTTCCTCACCGCTATCCATTTCTGCTGGTTGACCGTATTGTGGCTATGGAACCAGATAAATCAATTGTGGGGATTAAAAATGTAACTATAAATGAGCCGTTTTTTATCGGACATTTTCCGGGACAGCCGATTATGCCAGGTGTGTTGCTAATAGAGGCAATGGCGCAGGTGGGAGCAGTGAATATCTTGAGTAAGCCGGAGAATCAGGGGAAAGTTGTATATCTGGTGGGTGTGGACAATGCCAGATTTCGCCGCCCAGTTGTGCCTGGAGATCAGCTGGTCATTGAAGTCCAGATAATCTCTATGCGTAGCTATATCGGAAAAGCCAGTGGCAAAATTCAGGTTAATGGGAATATTGTAGCCGAAGCAGAGCTTACTTTTGCGGTGCAAAGATAAGTAAAAACCAAATTTATTATGTGCTTAAAACATGGTTGAAAGCAAAATACAAAGATTAGGAATAATTGCAGGCCAGGGACAATTCCCACTGGTACTGGCAAGAGAGGCAGGACGCCTTGGCGTAGAAATTATAGCCATTGCTATTAATGGCTTAACTGCTAAAAATATTGGAGAATATGCCCAACAGGTTCACTGGTTTGAATTAGGAGAAATCTCCCGGGTTTTGCAATTTTTAAAAGATAACCAGATTCGGGAAGTGGCACTGGCTGGACGTGTTCCACACTCTATGCTTCTCCACTATCCCGGATTTGATAAATTCAGCACCCGTATTCTTTCCTTGCTTACAGATAAAAAGGCAAATTCAGTATTAAGTATGGTAAGCACTGTGCTGGAAAGAAATGGAATTTCCGTGGTTGATTCCTCGCGCTATTTAAAGTCATATATTCCCCAAAAGGGATTGCTCACTCCGAATCGGCCTCTAACGGCTGAGGAAGAAAAAGAGATTAAATTTGGTCTCCCACTGGCACAACAAATTGCTGCACTGGACATAGGGCTCACAATAGTCGTAAAGAATCAAATTGTTGTGGCTGTGGAGTCCATTGAAGGCACAGACCAGACCATTCGCCGTGCTGTAGAATACGGAGGCAAAAATGTAGTGGTCATAAAAGTTGCCCGCCCCAAACAGGACCCGCGCTGGGATTTACCTGTTATCGGCTT
>CAYRXI010000037.1:11501-17541 GCA_964428255.1 uncultured Candidatus Sumerlaeota bacterium | reverse complement strand
AATGGCAGAAGTAAAAGCTGCTGCCTTGGCAATCAGTGCAAATAAGACATTGTTTTTTGACCGACAGGAGGCGGTTTCGCTTGCTGAGCAATCTAACATCGCCATTGTTGCCGTTTAGCAAGATGCATCTTATGCCTGACGAAGTGTTTTCTCGCCCTGTGTTCTGGGGTCTTTACCATAAATTAGGCAGTGTGGTGAAGAATAAAGAGGAAGAAAAATTTTGGGTTCTTTATTTTTTAAATTACTGAACGAATTAAGTTGCTATTCCCCGTGGATAAATTTATCATTTATTTCAATTTTCTGACCTGTGATGTAAACTGCAAAGAAACTGTTACAAGTTAAATTACTGAATTAATTTGTTAGTTTAGTTATAGCATTAAAGTCAGAATAATATTTTTAATGAACAAAAAATCAAATTGCAGGAGGAAGCAATGGCAAACCCAGGAATGATTAGCGTGGTAATGTATCTGCACAAACAATTACCATATGAGGTTTCGGAGCTGGCAGAATCGGTTAAATCAATATTAGAATCTGACTATCCAGAGTTTGAACTGGTTCTGGTGGATGGACGGGAAACCGAACAGGGGAATTTTGATTTTATTGAGAAGCTGTTAAAAGGCAATCGCCGAAAGTTCAAGCCAATTACAGGCGCGTTTAAAAATCGGGCGGCAATGTTTAATGCTGCTTTAGCCAAAGCCAAGGGCGAATTTATTCTTAATATTGATAACTTTAAAGCACCTGTTTTACTTAAGAAAAGCGCCTTGGATTTGTTCCACTGGGGTATGCTCCGTTGTCCCAAGGCTGGACTGGTATATGCGGATTATGAGATTGCAAGCGAAGATGGCTCAATAATAGAGCGGAAATTATTAGATTTTCACCCGGGAAGACTGCGAGATGAGTCAGATTTTGGAAGAGTCTGGCTACTTTCTCGTAAAGCACTAAAGAAAATAGGCGGTGCCGATGAGCAATATAATTTTGCTGATATATATGACCTACGGCTTAAAATTTCAGAAAAATTTGAAATTCGCCACATTGGTAATCGCTGGGGTGGTTCACTATATACTGTAAAAGCGCAGAAAATGAAACATGACGTCTTCAGCTATTTGCTGGCAGGCAAGGAAGTTCAGCTGGAAATGGAGCGAGCATTAACTGAACATCTGAAGCGTATCGGTGCTTATTTAGCACCGGGACAGAATCTCCATCGTGTGGAATATACCCCCGAGGAGGAAGCCAAATTTTCAGACTGTATTGCCTCGGTTATTATTCCAGTGTATCGGCGCCCTGAATTTATCGGGCATGCGATAGAAAGTGTATTAGCTCAGACTGTAAAGAACATTGAGGTGATTGTGGTGGTTAATGGTGGTGAGAATGACCCAACCGCAGCTGAAGTTCGGCGATATATGCCAGGTGGCGATAAGTACCGTAAGGATGCGCCACAAGTGAGACTTTTTGTTGTGGATATCAATAACATAGGCTACTGTTTGAATACGGGCTTGGCTAATGCACGGGGGAAATATTATGTGCAACTTGACTCTGATGACCGTTTAACCCCAGACGCAGTGGAGAAGATTATCAAGGAATTTGAGAAAGACCCCACTGCAGGAATGGTCATCGGCTCCTATGAAGTGTGGCAGATGGATGAAAAAGGTGAAATTCATCGGCGGGAAGATATTCCAGTTGTTACACATGATGAATGGACATTTGAAAATGGCCGCAATAATTTATTGCGGATAAATGGCGCTGGCGCACCACGTGCAGCACATATTAAAGTATTCAAGGAAATGGGTTGGTTTGGTATTAATGATTCGTCCTGGTCACGAAATTATGGGGAAGACTATGATATGGTTAACAGGGTGAGTGAAAAATACAACATCGCTCGTATCTGGGAACCAATCTATAAAGTGGTACGGCATGCTGGCTCAACTGACCATTCTATTGACCAGGCAACAATTGACCGCAATGATGAGGCGAAAGATTTTATGCGTCTGGAAGCAATTAGACGCCGTCAGGCTTTAAATAAACGAACAGCCAAAAAGTAAAATTAGAGTGTAATGTTTGGACTTTACCTTAAAGCCTTATTTCCCTTTGAATATTAAAAGTGGCAATATTATCATATTTTTTTAGTATCCAATAAGGGAGGAGCAAAATGTTAACTTTTCGTCGCTCACTCTTTGGTTCTATGCTATTCTTTTTGGTGTTTATTTTATCCTGCTCTTCATCACCGGAAAAGAAAATAATAAACTACCTGAACAGAAACGTTAAAATTGATGACATAATTATCGTGGTTCCAGGCGGACTGGATATAAACACACTAATCTCTTACGTTCCGGACAAAAAGAAGGATATTTATTGGTTGGGGGCAGGTCCCACTTTACAGGACAAGTTTTTAGATGGCGTCATCGGGCGGAAAAGCCAGATCTGGTATATCAGTGCTATAGATTTAGCGCCATTAGAGGGCTTTCAATTTATAAATTTGCCTCAATTCTATATTTTTCATAGAAAGAAAAAGCCTGTTGAGAGAGCAGAGATACTCAATGATTACGTGCTTATCGGCACGGAAGCTTTGAAGAAAAATCCTAATCGCGGGTTTGAGAATTACTTTTTTCTGGGAGAAATAATGTTTGCCCGTGGGAACTATTCGCAAGCAGTAGAATATTATGTCAACGCCATAAAGCTGAAACAGGATGATTGGGCGGGAATCAAACTGGCTCAGAGTTATAAAAATTTGAATAAAAAGAGCGAGGCTAAAGCCACTTTGCAAAATATACTTCAGCGGAATCCAAAGCATATTTTTGCCTTAAACTGGCTGGCTGAACTGGCAATTAATGATAAGGACTGGAATGAAGCAGAGCGATTGCTGAAGACTTCTTTACAACAGGATCCTAAACAGCATCATGCAAATTTTCTTTTTGGCAATATGTATGAGAAGCGTGAACAGTGGGACCGTAGTGTAGAGTATTATAAAAAAGCAATTGAATCAGCTCCCAACAATGCCTGGTATCGGGTTCGTTTGGGCTGGGTATATATGAACCAAAAACAGCCAGCAAAATCTCGTCCTGAATTTGAGATGGCGACACAAATTGAACCACAATCATATGACTACTGGAATAATCTTGGAACTTGTTATGTGGAACTGGGTGAAATTGCTAAAGCTATAGAATGTTTTAAGAAATCATTGGAACTGAAGCCAGACCAACCACCAATAAGCAAAAAATTAGAACAACTGCAGCAAAAAACAGGCTCAACCCAATGAGGTGTAAAGAAGACTGTAGTTTGAATTTGTCCTTTAGAAAATTATAAACAAACGAATAAAATAAATTTGTGGTAGTAATTGTAAATTAACTAAATTTACTTAATCCTCAACTGCGATATTAAGGTAAAAGCAATGGGCGAAAAAGAACAAATTCTGGAACGAAAGCGCGAAATCCTGGAATTGCTTTTTGTTTCCAGACAAAACTTATACCTGGTATTGTTAGTTGGACTATTGTGCGGGATTATCTCAGCGGGTGTAACTCTGACGATGCCTAATGTCTATCGGGCAGAGGCAAAGTTAGTTGTAACTCAACCCAAATTTAAGTCTGAATTATCACCGCAACCGCTATCAGTAAAGAGCTGCGAGGATTTGATTACTTCGCCCTGGCTACTTGAAGAAACCCGTCGTCAGATTATGAGAATGAAACAGGTTGTTATGAAGCTTCTGGAGTCAAAATCACTCACCCAGGAGGAGCTAAGAGCAAAGGCTGGAGAAATTGTTAAAATGCCATTGCAGGAGTGGAAGCAACGCTTTAATTTTGACACGGAAACAGCTTTAAAATATCAAGCATTAACGGTGGATGATATAGTAGCGTTATATGAAGTGGATGTGGATAAATTGCGCAAAATTCCCATTGAAGAGATCCGCCATAGAGTTGAGACAAGAGTAAATGTGGAACGTAAAACAAATATTCTTGTTGAATATTCACCGATACTCAATGTCAGGGTTAGAATGAATACTCCACGTCTGGCGCGCCTGTTTGTAAATACTTTAATTAATGTCTTTGTAGATTTATATGCTGATGTTACCAGCGGGCAAACAAAAGCTTCTGCTACACTGGTGGAAGAAAAATATCAGGAGACACGCGCCAATTTAGAGCAGACGGAAGATGCAATCACAGCATTTAAAAAACAATACAAAGTAGATTTAATGGCAGAAAAAATTAAGGTTCTTGAGACCGCGCTAAGCGATATGAATACCGAGCTGAAAAAAATGGAAGCAGATTATGCACTGGGTATGAAGGAACTGGAAAATATTCAGGAACATCTGGCAGCGCTATCAGGTAAGGATTCTGCCTGGATAGGATATTTTTACAGTACCAATCCTCTCAGCACTGAAACCGTAACAGAGTCGGCATTAACATTTAATGCAAAGAATATCTCAGAACTCTCACCCCAGCAAGTACGCCAGAGTTTACAGCGAATTAAAGAGGATTATCTGACCACAGATAAAGAATGGGTGGACTTTTCCAATCAATATCGCATTGATACCACCAACCAACAACTCAATGCTTTGCGCTCAATGTTTAATGAATATCAGCAAAAATTATATGAAGCAGAATTAAATATTCAGGGATTAGAGAAATCAGTGGCAGAATTGAAGAAGCAATTAGCTGCTGAAAGCAAAACTCTCGCTCTCCAGAAAGGAATAACTGATGATGCGCTCTGGCAATTAATTATTAGCAAACCTTCTTCTCAGGATGTGGTCAATCTGGGTAAAATAACTGTTCGCACCGAGGAAGTAAATCCCACTTATGTTGAAATTGCCAATCAATTATTTCAGCAACAAACCGAGCTGGAACGAAATCGTGCATACGCTGAGAGATTACGTGCACTATTGAATGAAATAAATCAGGAATTACAAAAATTGGAAGACACCTACGCGCGGGGTTATAATCGGCAGGACCAGTTGATAATTAATAAAACTGTTGTGCAAGAGGCTTATAAAAGAATGTCTGATTTCTATGTTAAACTGGAGGAAGATGAGAAGAAAAAGGCACTTGAGATGGCAAAGTTGAAAGTCCAGATTGACGAGTTAAATCAAGTAATCAAGCAGACTGAAGATGAGGTAAAGGCTCTTAAAGACCTGTATCAGGAGAAAAAAACCGAGCAGGACAGGCTGGAGCGGGATTTAGAGACTTACAAGGCATTTTATAAAACTTTGAATGAAAATAGAGAGCAAGCCAGAATAGCACTGATAAATAAACCCTTAGATGTTAGAATTGCTACAACAGCAGTAACACCTAATAAAAAAATAGCACCGCAACGAACTGTGATTGTCTTAACCACCACGGCTATTGGCTTAGCAGCAGCATTTATTGTAGTTTATTTGGTTCATACAATAAAGATTTTAAAACAGTCAAGACGTCTCCGCGCCACAACGTAGTCACTGATTATCCAGCTTGTTTCTCATAGTTATAAAAAATTGAAGGGTAAATTTGTTTTAAATTTTATATAAGATGATAAGGGAGCTTTTCGGGAGTAGAATGAAACCGAGACAGATGATAGGTTTTCAGCTGGCAACTATACCAGCAAGTTCAAAAGAAGAGTTATTTGCCACTTATGCAAGGCTAATAGATGAACTTGAACTACAGGCAATAGAAATCCTATTAGAACGAGTTGCTGATCGTCACTGGTTTGATATTGAGGAAGCTCCGCCACCGCAATTACAGCAGTTATTAAGTAAACTACAGCGCCGCGGGGCTCATTTGCCATTTCTTTACGTTAATCCAGTTGCTCCTGAGCCAGCCATTCGTCGTGCCTCAATTGCAGTTTTAAAAAATGCCATAGATTACGCAGTGAGTTGTGGCGTAGATTATGTAATTATGCATTGTCGTGGCAGAAATTATTTTCTCCCTGAGCAAGAATTAACACAGTTGTGGTGCGAAACATTAATTGAGATAAGTGAATATGCGGAGAAACGGCAAGTTTTCCTGTGCGTGGAAAATGCTGATTATTTAATTGATTTAAAAAAATTTTCCCTCACAATTAACTCATTAAATAATAC
>CAYRXI010000037.1:6280-11491 GCA_964428255.1 uncultured Candidatus Sumerlaeota bacterium | reverse complement strand
CCCGACTCGGCATGACGCTGGATATAGGCCACTCGTATTTTCGCCTGGCAAATCCGCGATGGCGTTATATTGCTTTAAACTTACTGGACTATTATTCGCCCTGGTGGCTATTTAAACATCTGTTTGCTCATAGTAGTTATGGGACGCTGGCAGAATTTGTGCTGAGAGAATCCAGCCGCCTGAATAATCTGCATCTGCACGACCACAATGGAAAAACCGACCATCTACCTCCCGGAAAAGGACGTCTGGATTTTTCTTTCTTGCGATACATTCCGCCACAAGTTGCACTAATTATAGAAGCCAGATTTAATTCATTGCAGGAAGTTTATGATTCATATAAGTACGTGAAGCGTCATCTTGCAAAGCCCCTGGAAGAACAGGAATTGGACTCCTTGCGATTATCCGCTGTTAGAGAATAAACCTCAAAAACAAGATGAGTATTGCTAAAAAGAGTTCCTTAGATTTTGCTACCCAGGTAGGAATATTTTTAATCAGCGGTATAGCGGGCATTGTAATTGCACGCAAGTGCTTGCCTGAAGGCTACGGTGCGTTCAAACTAATTCTTCTGGCTAATACACTTTCATTAAATCTTACTAATCTTGGTTTAAGCATAGCAAATACTTATTTTGTGGGAAAAGACCCCCGACGTTTGCGTGAAGCCCACACAGTCTCCATTTTCCTGGCATTTGTCTTTATACTGATATTATTTAGCTTGATAATGCTGGGGGGGGACATTGTGCGGCGGTTGTTTTTTAAAGATATCCCGACCCCTTATTTATTAATTGCAATCGGCTTGCTTCCCTTTTCATTATATTATGCCATCTGGACGGGAATCCTGATTGGATTGGGTAAAATTTATTTATTGTCCCTATTTAACTTCATCTATCAGTTTTTACAGAATTTTACGTTCATAGTCTTATTATTAGTTTTTCGCCAGCAATTACAGGGATTAATTATCTCCTGGGCAGTAATTCTTATTCTGGGAGTGCTGGTAATGATATTTATTTTGTGGCTAAAATATGGGGGGGGATTTGCACCACTGAATTTTTCGCTGGTAAAAAGTTATATTAAGTTTGGCTTTACAGCTTATTTCGGCAACATTGCGTCTTATCTGTTCACAAGGGTGGATACTTTAATTGTAGCCAAATTTTTCACTCTCGCAGATGTTGGATTATATTCACTGGCTGTATCATTGACCGAGAAAGTGTGGCTGATTTCCGCGGCTATGGAAAAAGCTGCCTACTCTCCAGTGCTTTCCTCTAAAAGAGATGAGGCAATATTTCTGGTGCAAAAGGTCTTGCGCAATACACTATTTTTTACATTTTTATTTGTACTGCTTATTTTTGTTGCGGCGCCAATTTTAATTCCCATTCTTTATGGACGAAAATTCATTGAGAGTATAAGTTTATTACGAATTCTTATTATTGGAGCGATTTTTTTTGCCGGCTCCAGAATTTTTGCCATTTATTTTACTGGATATAAGGGCAAGCCTATAATACCTTCCACTATTGCCTGGTTTATGTTTTTCCTTAATGCTGGACTTTGCTACTGGCTAACTCAGCGAATAGGATTGATAGGTGCTTCAGCAGCAATGGCAATCAGTTATACAATTATGTTCTTAACTTATTCTATTCTCTTTGTCAGAGATACCAGGGTAAAAAGTCTAAGGCATCTATATTTTATTACGCGTGAGGACATATTGAATTACTACAGTTTTTTAAGCAAGCTACTCTCTCGCCGGCGATAGTATTCTATTAAGCCTCTGCGCCAGTGAGGAAGTAATGGTAAGCCCAATCCCTTAAGACGTGCGTTTTCCAGAGCAGAGTTTTTAGGTCTTCTGGCAAGCGCCGGAAACTCATCGCTCTTTATGGGTCTCACTTCATTTGGTAAACCAAAAACCTTGACGATTTCCTGAGCGAACTCAAACCAGCTGCATATCCCATCGTTGGTAATGTGAAAAATTCCATATTCCTTTACTTCTAATAACAATGCCAGTTGTTTTGCCAGATGAAAGGTAAAAGTTGGCTTTCCCCGCTGGTCATTGACCACGTAGAGAACCTCTTGCTCGTTTGCACGCTTTAAAATTTTCTCAATAAAGTTTAAGCTGTATTTCGTATTCAGTCCACATAGCCAAGAGGTGCGGACTATCTTGTGTCGCGGCACGACTTCCTGGACACAATGTTCACCCTGCAGTTTGGATTTGCCGTATACATTTAAAGGATGGGGTTCGTCGGTCTCCACATAAGGTGTTTCTTTCTCTCCGGCAAATACATAGTCAGTGCTGATATACACCATCTCTATATGCATATTCCGACAAAAATTAGCCAGATTAATAGTTCCTTGAACATTCACGGCAAAACACAAGTCTTGATTTTTCTCAGCTTCATCTACTGCAGTATAAGAGGCACAATGAATTAACACCTGAGGCTTATATTTCAGTATTACAGCTTTTACCTGTTCTAAGTTCGTTATGTCCATTTGCTCAATAGTGGTAGGAATAACTTTATAACTTGGATTACGCTGTAGCTGTTGCACCACGTCTGTACCTAACATTCCATCCGCCCCGGTAACCAGTATTTTTTTTATCATTTTCTCCCTCGCTACTTTTCGCATCCAATTAGAAATGATAATTAGAATGATGAAAAACGAAAACTACAGCAAGCAAAAAGTTGCCAGGGAATATGGTTTTTAATAACTGCCAGTCATAGGGAGAGTCCAGTGCAACTCGGTGATGAATTTACCTGAGAAGCGCAGTGGGTAAAACTCCAAATTTAAAAGTAGGCTTTGTTTGTTAAGATTGACTCTACGTTAACGAATAACTGATAATGGGATTAGTTTTATTTTGGAGGTATACGTTATGAAAAACTTACTTTTATCGTTGGCTATTTTTTTAGTAGCTGCCTTTCTTGGGAGCAGCAGAACAAATGCTGATGCGGTTACAGAATTCCGTGGTATCTGGTTGCGTCCGCCTTCAGACGTCAGTCTAATTCCACAAGCCCTTGATGAGATTAGTACTGCCGGGTTTAATGCCGTCTTTGTCGAAACATTTTATCATGGCCACGCAATATTCCCCAGTGAATATGTTCCTCAGCGTCCCGAATTTAAAGGGACGGATGTTCTGGCACTCTATATTGCAGAGGCTAAAAAGCGAGGATTACAGGTGCATAGCTGGATTGAAACTTTTTACTGGGAAGTTGACACAACTAAGTATCCTCAATTTCCCAAGACCAGTTTATTTGATGGACGAACGGATTGGAAAGCTCGTCTGTGCGATGGTTCAACTACAGAGGTATCAGAATATGCCCATATATTTGCTAATCCTGCGCATCCAGAGGTGCAACAGTTATTAATAAATTTTATCACTGAAATCGTAAACAAATATGAGGTGGCTGGTATAAATATGGATTATATACGTTATAGTTCGGGGGAACATGATGCAGGCTATGATGAGTATTCAAGAACAAGGTTTAAAGAGGCGTGGGGCATTGATCCTAAAGAGATTGACAAAGACAATTATCCAGCGCTCTGGCAAAAATGGGTTCAGTGGCGCGAAAATCAGGTTACCCACTTTTTGCAGAAATTGCGCACCGCATTAAATAAGACACAAAGGAGGGTTTTACTTACGGCTGATGTCTTCCCGGACTATTATACTGGCGGCGAATCCACAATATTTCAGGATTGGCGAACATGGATTGACTTAAAGTTAATTGATGCCATTATTCCGATGGCATACTCATTGAGTCTGGAGGATATACAAAAGCAGTTAGAAAAGGTAAAAACATACATAGGTACCAAAGATGTGTTGTTATTTGCAGGAATAGCCGCATCAAAAAAGACAGCGGACTGCTACGGTGGTCCCGGACGCCAGCCACTTAGCGAACAGATAAATCTCATTCGTAAGTTAGGAATAGGTGGCCATGTAGTATTTTGCTATGACTGGATGAAGGAAAATGAAATTGAGTTAAAATCATTGCCACAAACCGTTTATTAAGTATTTGAATGAAGTAAATGTGCTCAGGTGACGAATCATTTTAAGTTAAGAAAACTTACACTGATTTTTGCTTCAACATATACAGCAGTAATATTAATTGCTCTGATTGTTATTCTGTCGGCGTATGGGACTTTGCTGGCACCCTCACCTGAAAAAGGTTTTGCCTCTGTGTATGCCTCTCCACTATTTATGGGATTATTTTTTCTGTTAGCAGTCAATTTAATTTTGTGCAGTCTAAAACGATTGCCAGATGTTTTAAAGCAAGTGCTGTTTCCACCTTTGCCCCAAAACCTGGATTTTTTCTTACGTCAGTCTCTTAATTACTCAACAGTAATAGAAGTATCCCAAAAAGAAACTTTTCTCTCAAATTTGCGACGGCTTTTCCACCGCTATAAATATTCTGACAGAAGACATTATTTCATAAAACAACGCGGTATTAGTAATAAACTTGCCCCATATTTAATTCATTCTGGTATTCTCATTGTGTTAGGAGCAGGATTAATTCATTTTTTGTTGGTTAAAATTGGCTATATCGTAACCACAGGAAGAATTGTAGTCCCCGAAGCTGAGAGTGTGAATTATTATCTAGTAATCTCAGATAGACAATCTCCAGATACTGCTGGCTCCAGTTACATTCAACGTCCGCTGGGATTTTCCTTACGTTGTCTGGACTTTGATGAAGTCAAATATCCTGGAAGTGATATCCCCCAATATTATTCTTCTATGGTCTCAATACAGGATAGAGATGTCAATTTTGTCTACACAATTGATATGAACAATCCTCTGAAATGGCGTGGTTTTAAAATCCATCAGGTTGATTTTCAACCTAACCCGACAGTATCACGCTACCAGATAGAAATCCATAAATTACCCGAGTTTAAATTCCGCTTAGATGTTTCACCTGGTGTCCCCCATCCACTCACAGATTTGGCAATGTCAAAATCATCCCCCCCCGTATTAAATATAACAGTTGAGCCTGGCAGGAAATTTTGGCAAATAACTGAAACCAGAGCGGATAATGAAAAAGTGAACTATTCAGGTACACTTCTGCCACCGCCAGGTGATTATTATTTTTTAATAATTAGATGGGTCACAGATTTTCGGCGTGATAGCGAAGGTAATGTTTATTCACAAAGTACAGAATTTAATAATCCCGCCGTCTATATTACACTTTATCGTGGTGAAACAGCAATGTACAGTCGATGGTACTTCTGGCGTCC
>CAYRXI010000037.1:2853-6270 GCA_964428255.1 uncultured Candidatus Sumerlaeota bacterium | reverse complement strand
AATTTTATGACTCACCCGGATGACCCCTTTAGTTTTGAATTCATAGATTTCAAAATTCGCGATAATGATTTGCTTAATGCGGAGTTTCAGTTAAGAATTAAGTGCACTCTCACGGGCGAAGAACTCGGGACGTATTGGATTGGTCTTAATCAACGGCAGAAGTTAAATTTTCCCGGTATTGACCTTGAGGAAGATAAACAAATATCAAATAAAACTGGTAGTTCAGTTGATAATCCATACAAAGTTTATCTGCTTGGAAAGACCGATGGCTATACTACAGTGTTAGGAGTTGTGCGAGATCCAACTCCCATTTTAATTTTTATCGGGGGGGGCATAATTTCACTGGGTGCTATCTGTTTATACTTTGTGCGTTTTTATCGTATTATTGCAATGTACGATGAACAGGAATCCAGACTTTATCTAACATTAATTACATCTCAGCCTACAGAGGGAATTAAAAAAATATGGGAGGGCTTATTAGCCAGAATTGAATCGGGTGGAGGAAAAGCGTGACTTACTTAAAATTAGGTATCTATATTATGGTCTTTTTATTGGTGATGTGTTTCTTGAACAGCGTTTTTGCCTGGCAGGATGAGGAGAAAGCCATTGAGATTGCTAAATCAAAGGTGGGGAAAATTGCTGTGCAATATGACGGGCTTGTCGGCACAGTTGATTCTTTTGCTCAGGCAAAATTATTTGCTATCAGCGGTAAAAAGAGCTTTAGAGGTTTATCTGCAACTTATGTCGTGCTCGGCATAATCTTTCATCCAGAACGCTGGCAGAAAGAGCAAATAATTCCTTTGCGACATAAAAAACTGATTCAGCAATTAAAACTTCAGCCAGCAGCGAAAGTATATCTAAGTGCCGAAGATGTTCTCTCCGAAAAGTTCACTGACCAGCTACGAGACATAATTCACACAAAAGATGATTTGCAGCTCGCGCAATCTGCTTATGAATTGTTTGCTCGTGCCCAGCAATTAGCCCAGCTTGGCTCTGAATTTTGCATCTTACCCCCGCATAATGAACTGGAGACAAAATGGAGCAGTCCTTTTAACCTCTCTCAAGAATCTCTGCCGGCGCCTATCTCTGGCTTACTGAAGGCAATAAAAGACTATTATGAAGATAAAACAGAAATTCCCAACGTGCAAAAACAAGTAACTGAGGCACTTGCGGAATTGTCTAAGATGTATTCCCAATATCCGCCTGCCTGGCGGCGAAATCTTGATTCGTTTTATGCCCGGAAAAATCCATTCCAGGTAACACTACTAATTTATCTTGTTGCTGGGATTGGCTGGTTCGTTTTTTTTGTGCGACGCTCCCGAGTTTTATACTATGTATCACTTACGCTGACATCGTTAGCGCTTATTGTACACACCATTGCTATAGTGATTCGTTTTATTTTAGCCGGTTACGTCCCTTTATCTAATATGTATGAGTCTCTGGTATTTTTTATCTGGGCAATAGTGCTTATTGCTATTATTGCTGAATTCATCACAGTGGCAAAACGCAGAGGGATTCTGGCAGCGAGTGCCACACTTATTGGATTACTGATATTAATCACTTTGAGCCAGTTGCCATTGAGTTTTTCCCGAATAGCCCCTTTGCGCGCTGTACTTAACTCTTCCTGGCTTATCTATCACGTGATTACTCTCTTAGTTGCTTACGCTGCATTCGCTCTGGCATTCATTTTTAGCCTTGTTTTCTTAATTAAAGATTTCACTAATGACCGACTTTTGCGATGGCTACCAGACCGTTCACTTCTGGATGACTTAAACTATCGCTTAATCCAGCTGGGTTGGCCCCTATTAGGCGTCGGAATTCTCACCGGTGCCATCTGGGCAGATACTGCCTGGGGGAGACCCTGGTCCTGGGATCCCAAAGAAACCTGGTCGCTTATTACATGGCTAATTTATGCTGGTTTTCTGCATCTGCGGATTATCAAGAGGAAAAAAGGCAGAATTCTTGCCATAGCCTCAGTTGTTGGGTTTATCGCAGTATTAATCACCTGGTTTGGTGTCTCATATTTAAAAATCTTCAGCGGTGGCCTTCATACTTATGCCTGAAAGCCTCCAAGACAAATAGTAAATAGTTCCATAGTTATTACATAAGATAATAAAACGAAGTATTTTTTTGCCAGGATCTTGTGAGACAAAAGATAAAGAGCAATAACAGATGTCAAAACAAAAAAATAAATTGCAAAAAAAATTAACATCATCTTCATAAATTCTTACCCCAATTCCAAAATTTTCTTGTAAGTAAGAAGGTTGATTTGGTAAAGGATTATTGACTTTTTTTATATAAATTTAACTTTGAATTTTTATAATAAAGCCAATGAAAAAAGAAAAGCTAACAGTTAAAGGAAATGTAGTAGTAAAAGCAGATGATTTGCAAAAATTGCTGAAAGCACTGCTTCAGCAACGATATAAAGTGGTAGGACCAACTATACGGGATAATGTTCTGATATATGATGAGATAGCAACGGTTGAGGAACTACCCGTTGGCTGGACCGATGAGCAGCAGGGGGGGGCATTCAGGCTACGTCGGAGAAACGATGAGGCATATTTTGGGTTTGTGGGGGGGCAACACTCCTGGAAAAAATTTCTCTATCCTCCGGTATTACGTCTCTGGCGAGCAAAACGAGAACAAAACAAGTTCAAAATTATACCTGAAACAGAACCGTCACCACGGTTCGCCCTGTTTGGGGTGCGTCCGTGTGATTTAAATGCAATTGCCGTCCAGGACAGGGTGTTATTACAGGGTGAGTTTAAAGACACAAATTATAGAGAGCGGCGAGCCGGGACTTTTATTGTCGCCGTGAATTGTGCTAAAGCGGGTAATACTTGTTTTTGTGTTTCTATGCAGACTGGACCAAAAGCCACGGCGGGTTTTGATTTGGCATTGACTGAAATCATCACGGATAAAAACCATTATTTTGTGGTAGAAACTGGCACAGAGGCTGGAGTTGAGATTCTCAAAAAAGTTCCACATTCAGCGGCGACCGAGCAAGACCTCCGGAGAGCAGAGCAAGTTGTAGCAAACACATCCTCTCAAATGGGCAGAACCCTGGATATTACCAACATTCAGGAATTACTTTACAAAAATGACCTGCATCCATACTGGGCAGAAGTAGCCAAGCGCTGCCTTACCTGCACCAATTGCACAATGGTATGTCCTACCTGTTTTTGCGTTAACATTGAAGATGTGACAGATTTAAGCGGCGAGTATGCTGAACGCTGGCGTAAAATAGATTCCTGTTTTAATATAGCTTTTACTTATATTGTTGGTGGTAGTGTGCGCACTTCTCCAGAATCGCGATATCGGCATTGGGTAATGCACAAGCTTGCCACCTGGAAAGACCAGTTTGGAACTTTTGGGTGTGTCGGCTGCGGGCGTTGTATCACCTGGTGCCCGGTAGGA
>CAYRXI010000037.1:0-2843 GCA_964428255.1 uncultured Candidatus Sumerlaeota bacterium | reverse complement strand
TATTACTGAAGTCGTGCGTATCATTCGGGAGCGTTCACGCACAACGTGAATAACTCCGTAAAAAGGAGGGATAATAATGAAAACGCTTGAACCTTATTTACAGGGGCATCCATTTCTGGAGGGACTGGCACCAGAGCACATAAAGTTGATTGTGGGTTGTGCAGCAAATCGGCGCTATAATCCGGGTGAATTCCTGTTCCATGAAGGTGAAGAAGCTAATATGATGTATCTCATACGTCAGGGTAAAGTCAGCGTGGAATTGTTTGTTCCTGGACGCGGTGCCATTACTATACAGACATTAGATGATGGTGATGTGCTGGGCTGGGCATGGCTTATTCCACCACACGTCTGGCGATTTGACGCCCGTGCCATTGACCTCACCCGGGTAATTGTTCTTGACGGTAAATGCCTGCGTAAGAAATGTGAAGAAGACTATCGTTTAGGTTATGAGTTTATGAAGCGTGTAGCACATCTAATGCAAGAACAGCTTATGGCTACACGTTTGCAATTACTTGATATTTATAAAGTTCGTCCTTAAAGGGTTTGTCCAAATGAAAGAAAGCGTTGAAAATGCATTATTACCGCAGCTTTATAAAATTCAACGGCATATAAAAGAAACCCATGATACTTTTACTCTGGAATTAAAACCGTTGAATGGAACTAAGCCCAAGCCATTTTTCCCGGGACAGTTCAATATGTTATATGTTTTTGGTGTGGGAGAAGTTCCTATTTCAATAAGCGGTGACCCGGCTTCGCCTGAAATTATGGTCCATACCGTGCGCGCCGTAGGCGTGGTGACAAAGGCGATGCGTGTATTAAAGAATCAGTCGTTAATCGGAGTGCGTGGTCCGTATGGTAGTTACTGGCCAGTAGATGAAGCTCAAGGGAATGATATATTGATTGTTGCCGGAGGTATAGGGTTGGCGCCATTACGTCCGGCTGTGTATAGGATTCTGGCACAGCGGGAAAAATTTGGAAAGGTAGTTTTGCTTTATGGAACACGTACACCCGGAGATATTCTTTACAGGAAAGAATTAGAACGCTGGCGCGCTCGCTTTGATATGGAAGTTATGGTTACTGTGGATTTTGCTCCGGAGTCCTGGCGGAGTAATGTAGGTGTAGTCACTCATCTTATCAGCCGTGCACACTTTGACCCATTGAATACAGTTGCTTTGATTTGTGGACCAGAGATTATGATACGCTACACGATTATGGAACTTAAGAAACGCAATATGGCTGATGAAGATATTTATATTTCAATGGAACGTAATATGAAATGTGGAGTTGGTTTTTGTGGCCATTGTCAATTTGGACCGACTTTTATATGTAAAGATGGTCCAGTTTTTAGTTACGATAAAATCAAGGATTGGTTTGGCAAACGAGAAATATAACTATGAGTAAGAAAGCAAAGCCCAAATTAGCAGTATGGAAATTTGCATCCTGTGATGGATGTCAATTAACCTTGCTTGATTGTGAAGATGAATTATTAGCTGTGGCTGAGGCAGTGGAGATAGCTTATTTCCCTGAAGCCACGCGTGCTGTAGTAAAAGGTCCGTATGATTTATCTCTGGTTGAAGGCTCAATCACCACGCCCCATGATGCTGAAAGAATTCACAAAATTAGACGTTCTTCCAAATATCTCATAACGATTGGTGCGTGTGCTACTGCAGGTGGCATCCAGGCATTGCGTAATTTTAAGGATATAAAGACATTTGTTCCGGCAGTGTATGCAAAACCCGAGTATATAGAAACCCTGAATAAGTCCACACCTATTTCAGACCATATTGCCGTAGATTACGAATTACGAGGATGTCCCATAAGTAAACATCAGCTGGTGGAGGTGATTAGTGCCTTTCTTAATGGGCGTCAGCCTAATACTCCACCACAAAGTGTATGCCTGGATTGCAAACGCCGAGGGATAGTATGTGTGATGGTGGCTCGCGGTATTCCGTGTATGGGACCGGTAACGCATACTGGCTGTGGTGCCATTTGTCCTTCGTATAATCGTGGCTGCTATGCTTGTTTTGGACCAAAAGAGTTGCCTAACATGACTTCATTAAGTAATTGGTTTCTCCAGCTAGGAATGGAAAAATCTGACCTGGTGCGAACGTATCGGCTATTCAATGCTTATGCCGATGCATTTCGTAAGGAGAGCGAGTTAAATGAAAAGTAATACTATAAAAGTTGATTATCTTGCCCGTGTAGAAGGCGAAGGCGCCTTATATGTAAAACTTAAAGGTGACAAAGTTACTGAAGTGAAATTCAGTATTTTTGAGCCTCCGCGTTTGTTTGAGGCATTTTTGCGCGGGCGTAAATTCACTGAAGCTCCCGATATTACCGCCCGAATTTGTGGTATTTGTCCGATTGCTTATATGATGAGTGCGGCGCACGCAATGGAAGATGCCCTGGGTGTGAAAGTTGAGGGACAGCTGCGCGCCTTGCGTCGTCTAATTTATTGCGGTGAATGGATAGAAAGTCACGTTCTACACGTTTATTTCCTCCATGCTCCGGATTTTCTCGGTTATGATGATGTTTTACAGATGGCAAAAGATTTTCCGCAGATTGTGCAGAACGCACTTAAACTGAAAAAGATTGGGAATGAGATTGTCACACTGCTGGGCGGTAGAGAAATTCACCCGATAAATGTGTGTGTAGGTGGATTTTATAAAGTACCTACCAAAAAGGAATTACAGTCTTTAATACCACAACTTGAATGGGCACGCGATACTGCACTAGCGACAATTAAGTTTGTAGCGAAATTTAAATTCCCCAAGTTTGAACAGGATTATGAATTTGTAGCCCTCAGGCATCCTGATGAATATCCCTTCAATGAAGGACGTCTG
>CAYRXI010000036.1:22835-24174 GCA_964428255.1 uncultured Candidatus Sumerlaeota bacterium | reverse complement strand
TTTACATGCCAGCAATCTGGTAAAGGAACTTTTGCGTCTATGCCCGCAAGCCACATTTTATGGGCTTGGAGGCGAACAATTAAAACAGGCGGGAGTTAAACTTCTATATAATATCGTGGATTCTCTCGCCATTGTTGGCTTTGTGGAAGTTATTATCAAACTGCAGAAAATTAAAAAAATCTTCTCGGCAACCGTCAAGTTTCTGGAGCAAGAACGCCCCGATGCTATCATCTTAGTAGATTATCCGGATTTTAATTTACGCATTGCTCGAATTGCCAAACAACTGGGAATTACTGTCTTTTACTACATTAGTCCGACGGTCTGGGCTTGGCGTCGCGGACGCATCAAAATCATTGCTAAATACGTGGATAAAATTATGGTTATTCTCCCCTTTGAAGAAGCACTCTATAAGGCCGCAGGTGTAGATGTCTCTTATGTGGGACACCCGCTTTTAGACGTAATGAACCTGACGATGAGCAAGGAAGAGGTCTTTAGGCATTTTAATCTTGACCCGAATAAAAAATTAATTGGCTTGTTACCCGGTAGTCGCAAGGCCGAGATTGAACGCCATCTACCGGTCATGTTAGGCGGAGCAGAACTAATCAAACAAAAAATGCCAGACGTGCAATTCGTAATTCCTCGCGCCTCTACCATTAAACGCGAACTGATTGATTTTTATCTCAGCTCTTCTCCACTTAAGGTTACTGTTGTTGACCAGTATCGCTATAATGTTCGGAGTGCTATGGATTTTTCTATCGTTGCCTCCGGCACAGCTACGCTGGAGACCGCCTTTTTAGGCTGTCCTATGCTAATCATTTATAAAACTTCATTTATAAATTATTTGATAGCCAAGAGTTTTATCAACTTCCCCTATATCGGGCTGGTAAATATTGTTGCAGGTAATATGCTGGTGCCAGAATTAATCCAGTACGAAGCTACTCCTCATAACATCGCTGAAAAAACCATTCAATTACTGAACGACCCCGAGACGCTTGCCATCATCCGGTATGAAATGCGGAAGATTAAGGAGAAAATGGGTGGTCCCGGGGCTTCGCGGCGTACCGCCAACATCATTCTTGATTATTTACAGAGTCATAAGAAGAATTGAGAGATGTTTAATTGCCAGTATGTTTTTGAGGTGAGAAAGATGGCATTGGTAAATCTTAAAGAAGTGTTGTGGGACGCTTATCAGCGAAAATACGCTGTGGGCTCATTCAACGTTATTAATATGGAATTTCTTGAGGCGATAATTGAGGCCGCGGAGCAAAAATTATCGCCGGTGATTCTGGCTATTGCAGAAGTGCATTTTAAATATGTGAATATAGAAAACATCACGCCT
>CAYRXI010000036.1:21111-22825 GCA_964428255.1 uncultured Candidatus Sumerlaeota bacterium | reverse complement strand
GGTGCATCTTGACCATGGAACCACCCTGGAGGCTATCATTCGGGCACTCCGAGCCGGCTTTACCTCGGTTATGTTTGATGGCTCATTGCTTAGCTTTGAAGAAAACGTTAGAAGAACAAAAGAAATCGTAAACATCTGCCACGCCGTCGGGGTCACCGTTGAGGCAGAACTTGGACACGTTACCGGAGGCGAAGGTGGTGAAGGAGGCACGCAAGCCCTTAAACCTGAAGACCTGTACACAAGAGTGGATGAAGCCGAGGAATTTGTCCGGCGCACCGGCGTAGATGCTCTGGCAATTGCCATCGGCACCGTACACGGTATCTATAAGGCTGAACCACGGCTGGATTTTGAACGCCTTGCCAAAATCAATGAAGCCTTGCGCATTCCTCTGGTTCTTCACGGTGGCACCGGACTTTCTACTAAAGATTTTCGCCAGGCTATTAGACTTGGCGTGGCAAAAATCAACTTCTATACCGGAATGTCCGTGGCTGCCTGTAATGCAATTCGCAATACCCTCAAACAAAAACCCGATACCATTGACTTTCCGGCACTGATGCAGGAGTGCAAAAAATCTATCCAGCAAGTAGTGGCGGAAAATATGGAAATCTTTATGAGCGCCGGTATCTGTCAAACCTCAAATACCCTGTGTGATTTTTGCACCGGGTGCCAGCTTAAGCCACCTTCTACTGCCAGTGTCCCGGAAGAAGAACTCATTCGCCGGGTCACTGAAGCCACGGTTGAAGTCCTTAAGCGCTATGGGTACTAATTCTCTTGATTTAGCATTCACTCTTGAGGATAATTGTTTATTGTGAATATTCTATCGGAGGAATCTTCCTAAATGGGAAGTGTAATAAAGAAGCGGCGTAAGAAAATAAGAAAACATAAATTAAAAAAACGACGCAAATTACTCCGGCACAAAACCAGGAATCGTTGACGAAAGGTAAAAAACATATTATAATTATCTTTCAGGTGATATTGATAGCAAGAGTGCCGGAAGAAGCGCGCCCATAGCTCAACTGGATAGAGCGACAGACTACGGATCTGTAGGTTGGGGGTTCAAATCCCTCTGGGCGCGCCATTTTAGTAATTTTGATATATGTTTGATATATAATTTAAAAAGGTGGAAGTTGGTAA
The DNA here is from genome assembly GCA_964428255.1 of uncultured Candidatus Sumerlaeota bacterium. GTDB lineage: Bacteria > Sumerlaeota > Sumerlaeia > MWCT01 > JAGHBZ01 > CAYRXI01. Next base: position 21,691 of record CAYRXI010000036.1, on the reverse strand, counting down.
TAAATTGCTTTCAGTATCGCCTGAGATTAAAGTCTCTTTAAACTCTTCCGATAATAAAGTTCTTAGAGGTAAAATGGAAAAAAGTAAAATACTAATCGTGGATGACGAACCTACTGTTCTGGATGTCCTACATCGGGCACTCCTTAAACAAGGCTATATATGCGATACTGCCTCTGATGGAGATAAAGCCCTGGAATATCTGAAGGTAAATTCTTATGACTTAATAATCACTGACCTGAATATGCCGAAAATAGATGGGCTGGAGCTGATTGCCAGAATTAAACAGCTAGACCCGGATAAAGCAGTTATAGTAATTAGTGCTAATAGTGACATTGTTTTACTACGCCAATGTATTATTGAACACGGAGCTTATGATTATATTGCTAAACCATTTACCTTTGCAGATGTGTTTCAAACTGTGAAGCGTGCTATAGAGCGCAGTCAGTTTATTAAACAAATCAAAGATTACCAGGCAAATCTGGAGCAAAAAGTAGAAATTCAGGCTGAAAAAATCAAACAAATATTCATTAATGCCATTACTTCACTGGTGCGTGCACTGGAAGCCAAAGACCGCTATACT
>CAYRXI010000036.1:20635-21101 GCA_964428255.1 uncultured Candidatus Sumerlaeota bacterium | reverse complement strand
AAGGTCATTCACAACGCGTCACATTGGTCTCACTCGCAATAGCACGGTTGCTATCCCTGTCGCAAACCGAATTGGATGAAATAAAACTATCCGCACAATTACACGATATCGGCAAAATCGGGGTTAAAGAAAGTATTCTTAATAAATCAGATAAACTAACCCCCGAAGAATACGAACACGTTAAGCAACATTCCCTCCTGGGTGAAAAAATTCTTAAGCCGGTGGTTGAAAATCCTGTGATTCTGCTGAACGTGCGTCATCATCACGAACGTTATGATGGCACAGGTTACCCGAACCAGCTCAACAATGGCCAGATTCATCTACAAACACGAATTTTATCACTGGCAGATGCCTGGGATGCTATGCGTTCGGACCGCCCCTATCGTAAAAAATTATCCTTTGTTGAAGCACGGCAGGAAGTTGAACGTGCTGCTGGTAGCCAGTTTGACGCAATGCTAGTAGAGAT
>CAYRXI010000036.1:16220-20625 GCA_964428255.1 uncultured Candidatus Sumerlaeota bacterium | reverse complement strand
TTTCTTGAAAAACTTTATTTCAGAGGAGTCTCTCTATAATGCAGCGAGAACGGCGGGAGCGGAAACGATACACAACTAATATTCCTGGAGAGGTATATATATTACTCCTGGAAGAAACCTTTCAGCCTCAAAAACTTCAAGGAATAATACTCAATCTCAGTCTCACCGGAATGAAGCTGCTGATAACCGATATCGACCCAGATCTGGTCAAAAAACTTATGCGTCCTGAGCGGTTTATCAAAGTTATCTTTGTTTCACCAATGCATCAACGCAAATTACAACTAATTGGCAAAATTGTCTGGCTCAACTATTTTAGTGAGGAGCATCGTCTTGAAACCGGGTTGCTTTTTGAAGAATTAGCACCGCAGACCCACATTCATCTCACCTATCTTTTGCAATTCTTAGAAGCGGAACAAAATAAGGAAACACAGTAATTTCCGGTGGCTCTTAATTCAATATCAACCCTGTAAAATATTTTTCTCAACTCGCTATTGTCTTTTATCCCACTTATGTGATAAGTCTTTTAATATGCTTATTGGTTGCTTCTTCTTATGTTAATTGTAATATTGCTCTTTTCATCTGCTGATTTCTGGTGAAATTCATAATACTTTAAAGTTACTCAGTGGCTAAATACATAACTCAAGATATGTAAAAAATTAAGTAAATAGTTAGTTTATAACTCTAATAAAATCAGCTAAAAATCGCGGGGCTTCAATCAAATTCTCTTGAAACAAACGGTTTTAAACATAATACTTAGTAAAGTCTTTGTTGAGTTGGTCTATGGGGTTTATCTTCTAAGCAACAATGAAGCAACAAAATAAACGACAGGAAGAACTGCAGCGAGAACTTGCTGTCTTGCGCAAACAGGTAGTTAAATTAAAAAAAGTTACTGCAGAACACAAAAAACTTGAGCAAAAACTACGTCAACACTCAGCGGAACTGAAAAAATTAAATGCCTCTTTACGGGCTGAAATCAAAGAACGCCAGCTGGCTGAGCAATTAGCCCTGGAAAAAGAGCAATTCCTGGCCAATATTTTCGCCAGTATCCAGGATGGCATAAGTATCCTTGACCTCAATTTGAATATTGTCGTCGTTAACCCGACGATGGAACGATGGTATGCTCACAATATGCCGCTAAAGGGGAAAAAATGTTACCTCGCCTATCATGGTCGCCACCGCCCCTGTAAAATTTGTCCGACACAGCAGACAATCCGGACCGGCAAACCTGCGATGGAGATAGTCCCGAAAACCGGACCCGGAGGCAAAGTCATCGGGTGGCTGGAGTTATTTAGCTTCCCACTCGTTGACCAGAGAACAAATAAAATTAGTGGCATAATTGAATATGTGCGAGATATTACCGAGCGCCGGCTGGCAGAAGAAGCAACCCGGGAAACAGAAAAACAATATCGGTGATGCCATCCATATGGTGGATGAAAACTTGCGCATTCTCCTTATTAACCAAGCCCTCCGTGATTGGATTAAGAAACTGGGCTTTCCTTTAAATGTCATCGGTTATACACCGTTTGAAATTTTTCCTTTTTTGACAGAACGCATTCGCGAAGAATATCAAGTGGTCCTTGCGACTGGAAAAACACTTGTCACCGAAGAGTGTCAAACAATTGGTGGAAAAACAATTATTACTGAAACGCGGAAGATCCCCATTTTAGAGGGAAACAAAGTCACTCGTGTAGTTACTGTGATCAGAGACATTACCGAGCAAAAGCATCTGGAAGAGGAATTGCGAGCATTATCACTGGTTGACGACCTAACGGGTTTATATAACCGCCGAGGGTTCTTCACTCTGGCACAACAGCAATTAAAGTTAGCTGCACGCCTGAAACGTAATACAGTACTGATTTTTGCGGATATGGACAACCTGAAATGGATCAATGATACTTTTGGACATACAGCCGGAGATAAAGCGTTAAAAGAAATGGCACATATCCTCAAACATACTTTCCGAGATGCAGATATTATTGCCCGGCTGGGCGGTGATGAATTTGTAGTGCTGGCAGTTGAGGTAAAAAACGACGCCCATATTTTAATCCAGCGTTTACTGCGGAATCTGCAATTACACAATGCCCGGATTAAAGCTCATCGCCCCTCACCTTCTTCACCGGTTTATGAACTTTCAGTGAGCATCGGAATAGCGTGCTGTTATGCTGACACTCCCTGTTCACTGGAGGAGCTGCTTAGCCAGGCAGATAAAAATATGTATCAGCAAAAACGCCATAAACAAAACAACAAAGGGTAAGCCACAACTCATTCATTTAATTTCACACACAAATATACCTGCCTTACCGGTTCCCGGCGGTGGAAACACCCGAACAAAATGGCTTGAATTGATAAATTCCTCAAAACGATTTATCTCGGTTTCAGTGAAACGGGGCTTAAAGTAACGTTCATAATACAAATTTAATTCGGCAAGATTAAATAAAATATAATTTACACCATTCTTTTTGAGCCAATCTATCACCTCTTCGTTGGTTTTGGTCTGCCGGATTAAATGTATTATCCAGGGGGTGTCAAACCAATCACTCCCCAGATAATGCACCCTGGAAAAATAATAACCACGATGTTCACCAATCAACAGAACTTTGATATCACTTTTACCGGTCTTTGACTGGTGATTAAGCCACCGAGCACAATCATAATAATTTAATGCCTGCTGTAAATAGGCATCACGTGTCTGAAATCCAAGGACTACTGGTAATGGGGGGGGATTAGTTTCTGTTAGCATCCAGCGCACAGACCAGAGCGTGCCATACAAACTGCTCAGAATTATTATCACCACACAGAGCCAGCTCAGTGGCTTCAAGTAATGCCAGCACCTTAGCGTCACTGCCACAATCAGCAAGACACACAATGAATAAAAGGGTAACAAAAAGCGATTGCTTTGATAGGAAAAAAAACACTGTAAAAAATAGCTCGCCGCAAAAAATATAATCGTTTTGATGCCAGTAAATTCTCCTGAGTGCCACTTCTTAATGGCGGATACACTGAAGACAAAAAACAAAGGGAAAAAGAGCAAATAAATATTGCCCGGATTGAATGCCTCAAAATCTGCCCAGTAGATCGCTGTATCCCAGGGTGCAGTAATCAAACTTTTAAAAGAACGTGGCAGTCCTTTTTCTGCAGCTTTATTCCGGTAAAACTCCGCATTATCTTTACTCCATTCACCGCCATCAAACACCTCATAAGCAAAGGGATAAACAGGATTGCCCGTATTCACCAGATTTTTTATATACCAGGGAGAACCAACAAAACCAGCAACGACAAGAAATATCAGCATATGTTTCAGTGTGGGGCTGAAGATTGAGATGTGGTTTTGAGAAGGAAACAGTCTATTAGAGCGGAGTATCTCATACAGGAATATCCAGCCTGTGGAGAATAAAACGATTACAATCATCGTATATTTAGTGCCCAGACTGGCTCCTGCAAATATCCCTGCAGTTATTAACCAGCCCAACTCTCCGGTTTTAAGCCACCGAACTACCGCATAAATTAGCCCCAGAAAAAAGAATACTACTCCCAGGTCTATAAATTCCCAGCTACCAACAATTAGAGCCACCGGTGTGCTGAAAAAAATCACCAATATCAGTAACTCTGCTGGTATCTTTAACCGCGACGATTTATTCGTTATTAATTCCGTCTGAAAAATATGGCGCCAGCATATCACCAGCATTAATCCCGATAAAATCAGCAAAGAGAAATGAAACAACTTTGCCAGCGTATCACTCCAGAGCATCATCCCGAGGGTAAATAACATTTCAATTAAAAATGGAAAATTAGTGAAGGCATTAAAAGGTAGATAAACAATGCGATGGTATTTAATGTATTCCTGTGGGGCTGCTAAATGATAACGTAAACCATCGCTCTGTGTGGGTGGCGTTAACGTATAGAGAAAGCCAGTGATTAAACCTGTAGCAATAATTGCATACACAATCAGCTTCAGGAGCCATTGGTTAAGATTTCTGGGATTATGCGGATTCCCTTTGAGGTGCCGCAGAAATTCTGTCTTTAAACTGGTGCCAGCATTTATCAACGCCAAGCCGGGTGCCACAATTAAATAAATCACATTAATTACCCAGCTCCGCAATATCCCGAGAATGCCCAGACCAAAGACCACCATCCCCAGCACCCATAATCCTATACCCACATTAATCACGAGCAATTCCAGTAAGGAACTAAATCTGATTTTCAATAGACCTTGCGTCAGGAGATAGCCAATTTGCAGTGCAAACCACAACGAAATTAAACACAGAAATACATCGCCCAGATAATAAAAATTAAAGCCCGAGTAAGTTTCAAATTGAGAGAAAAACCCGGGAAAATGTTTGCTCAGCCTTAGTGGATAAAGGTGCCAGTAAAAAATCTCCCCCCCCATTAACCATCCGGCAACCAG
>CAYRXI010000036.1:0-16210 GCA_964428255.1 uncultured Candidatus Sumerlaeota bacterium | reverse complement strand
CCGAGTATTTTTATGCCTTGCCGCAATTCACCAACATCTACTTAATTCAAGCGAGTGTAACTAATGCACCTGAAACTTCGCAATGCAAAAATAACAATAAAAAACCCCTTGCACTTTATTAACGATTTATCGTGCAAGGGGCGATTATATATTTTCGTGTTGAACGTCTAAAGTTATTTGACTCTGCGTTTCCGCCCTGGTTTCTTTTCTGCTTTTTTAGGTTTTTCTGGAGCTGCTTTTTCCTCTGTCGCAACTGGAGCTGCTGGTGCAGTCTCAGCCTCAGTAGCCAAAGAAACTTCTTCATCCACTCCTACTACATCAATGTTGCGATATCGTGGCAAACCAGTTCCAGCAGGAATCAGCAATCCCATAATTACGTTTTCTTTTAATCCATAGAGATAATCCATACGACCGCGAATGGCAGCGTCTGTAAGCACGCGGGTGGTTTCCTGGAACGAGGCAGCTGCAATAAACGATTCCGTCTCCAGTGAGGACTTGGTGATTCCGAGCAAACGAGGTCTGGCAGTGGCAGGCTGACCACCTTCAGCCAGTACTCGTTCATTTTCTTCCAGAAACGCCCATTTATCTACCAATTGCCCGTATAAGAAACGTGTGCTACCCACATCTTCAATAACTACTTTTCTTAGCATCTGGCGCGTGATACAGGAAATATGCTTATCGTTTATTGAGACGCCCTGTAGCCGATATACACTCTGAATTTCATCAAGCAAGAATTGCATTACGGCTTTTTCTCCTTTTATGCGCAGGATATCATGAGGATTAATGGAACCATCAGTGAGTTTATCACCAGCTTGTACTCGTTCACCATCCCGCACCAGTAGATGGCGAGTAATGGGAATGGAATAACGCCGTTCTTCACCGCTGTCTGTAATGACAGCTACTTTGCGGGCGCCACGTGCAATTCCTTTAAACTTGAAAACACCGTCCACTTCAGACAAAAAGGCACAATCTTTCGGATGGCGTGCTTCCACAAGCTCATCTACACGGGGCAAACCACCGGTAATATCGCGGCTGCGAGCCTGGACGCGCGGCAATCTTGCCAATACCTGACCAGCCTGAACACGAGAACCATCTTTTAAGCCACGGACTACGATTGATCCTGCTGCGAGAGGATACTGATATAAAATTTCACCCTTATTATCTACAATCAAGAGCTGGGGATGCCGTTCTTCCTTGTATTCACTAATAATCATCTGCGCCACATTCGTTATGGGATCTACCTCAATCTTCATCGTCACGCCTTTGATAATATCATCAAATTTAAGGATACCGTCACAGTCTGCAATTATTGGTATATGATGTGGGTCATATTCAACGATGCGCTCATCTTTTTTGACCGGGTCTCCATTATTTTTGGTAATTCTTGCTCCATAGGGAACTGTAGGAATAGTTTGCAGTGTATTTCCATACTCATCCTGCACCAGGATACTACCACGCCGATTAACCACCACATAATAGCCCTCGGCATGTTTTACCAGACGCAGATTCTTAAATTTCAAGAAGCCATCGGCAGTAGCCTGATACCAACCTTCAAGTTCGCGGCTGGCAGTTCCACCGACGTGGAAAGTACGCAGAGTAAGCTGGGTTCCGGGCTCGCCAATAGACTGTGCTGCAATAATTCCAATAGTTTCACCTAGTTCTACGAGTCTGGAGGTGGCAGGATTAATACCATAGCACAGTCTACAAATTCCACGGCGTGCCTCACAGGTTAACACCGAGCGGATAGGCACTTCTTCCAATCCTGCATCTATAATAGCCGTAGCAATTTCATCAGTGATTAATTGATTGCGTTTGCACAGCACCTGATTGGTGCGAGGATCAACGATATCTTTCGCCGCCACGAAGCCCGTAATTCGGTCTGCCAGCTTCAGCAGCTCGCGCTCGCCCTGTGGCGTTAATTCCTTCAGAGCACGCTGATTGATGAAATTAAACGTCTTGCAATCTTCTTCAATAATAATTAGCTCTTGCGCCACATCTACCAGACGGCGGGTAAGATAACCGGCATCTGAGGTTTTTAACGCGGTATCTGCCAATCCCTTACGGGCACCGTGTGTAGAGATAAAGTATTCTACTACTGACAATCCTTCGCGGAAATTGGATTTGATTGGCGTTTCAATAATTTCACCCACGGCGCCAGTTACACGTTTGGTGGGACGTTGCATTAAGCCTCGCATTCCCGCCAGCTGCCGAATCTGCGCTTCACTACCACGCGAACCGCTCTCCGCCATCATATAAATAGAGTTGAATCCCTGTTTGTGTTGCTTCAGCGCTTTTTGCATATCAGCCGCCACACGGTCTGAAGCGTGTGTCCATAAGTCAATTATGCGGTGATATCGCTCATCATTGGTAATGACGCCCTTTTCGTATAGCTGTTGAACACGTGCCACTTCCTTTTGCGTTGCTTCCAGTATCTCTTTCTTGCTTGGCGGAACCACCAATTCATCCATTGAAAAAGAGACACCGGATTTTTTGGCATAATAGAAGCCCAGTTCCTTAATCTTGTCCATTATCTCGGCAGTGCGCTTAGCACCACAAGTTTTGTGCAACACCGCTACAACCTCAGCCAGCGATTTTTTACCTAATACCTCATTAGCAAATGGATATTCCTCATTGAAATACGAGACCTCAGGTGGAAGCACTGAATTGAATATTAACCTACCAACAGAAGTTTTAACACGATTACCATTAATCCGCACAATAATTTCAGCCTGCAAGTCTATAGCATTAGTTTGATAGGCGAAAATTGCCTCCTCGGGAGAGGCAAACATTTTTCCTTCGCCTTTGGCACCTTTTCGTAACTTTGTCAAATAATGGCAACCCAGGACGATGTCCTGTGAAGGCGTGGCAATTGGTTTTCCATGAGCCGGAGATAAGATGTTATTTTCAGCCAGCATTATCATTTTAGCTTCTAATTTTGCTTCAGCGGAGAGAGGAATATGGACTGCCATCTGGTCTCCATCAAAGTCTGCGTTAAATGCAGCACAGGATAATGGATGAAGCTGGATGGCTTTACCTTCAATTAACACCGGATAGAAAGCCTGCACGCCCAGGCGGTGCAAAGTGGGTGCACGGTTCAGCAGGACCGGATGGTCACGGATTATTTCATCCAGAATGTCATAAACAATCGGGTCTTCCCGTTCAATCATCTTCTTGGCATTTTTGATGGTAGCACAGTGTCCACGCCGTATTAGCTCACGAATAATAAACGGGTCAAATAACTCCAGACACATTTTTTTCGGTAAACCACATTCATTAAACTTCAAGTCAGGACCCACAACAATCACCGAACGGCCAGAGTAGTCTACGCGTTTACCCAGCAGATTCTGACGAAAACGTCCTTGTTTTCCTTTAAGCATATCGCTTAAGGATTTTAACGGACGATTGTTATGCCCCTTGATAGGACGCAGCCGGCGAGAGTTGTCAAATAAAGCATCTACTGCTTCCTGCAGCATTCTTTTTTCATTTTTGAGAATAACTTCCGGGGCGCGTAATTCAATCAGTTTGCGTAACCGATTGTTGCGGTTAATAACACGGCGGTATAAATCATTAAGGTCCGAAGTGGCAAAACGGCCGCCATCCAGATGAACCAGCGGACGTAAATCTGGAGGAAGTACCGGCAGAACTTCCAGAACCATCCATTCAGGACGGTTGCCAGAGTTACGCAAACTCTCCACTACTTTCAGTCGTTTAACAATTTTGGCACGTTTCTGCGCTGAAGTCGCTTCCCGCATCTCAATCGCCAGTCGGGATGCCAGCACATCTATGTCTTCACGCTTGAGTAACTCACTGATAGCTTCCGCACCGGTCATAATTTTTACTTTGTTACCGTAAAGCTCTTTATACTTCCGATATTCATCTTCAATCAGTAATTGTTTGGGTTTTAATGGTGTATCGCCCGGGTCTACCACCACATATTCCTGAAAATACCCAATTTTGTGAAGATCCTTAGCACTAATATCCAGCAGGCTGGAAATCTTGGAGGAAGTTCCACGATAGAACCAGATGTGACATACCGGAGCTGCTAGCTTGATATGTCCCATACGTGTGCGCCGCACGCGGGATTCGGTCACCTCAACTCCGCAGCGGTCGCAAATGATACCTTTATATTTTACGCCTTTGTATTTACCACACGCACATTCCCAGTCTTTAACCGGTCCAAAGATGCGCTCGCAAAACAAGCCGTCTTTTTCAGGCTTAAAGGTGCGGTAGTTAATTGTTTCCGGTTTTTTTACTTCTCCAAACGGACATCTGGCTTGCTCTTCAGGTGTCTTACCACAACGACAGCGGCCATATCGGTCAGTTTGCCGACAATGTCGCCGCGACCATTGTAACACCTGTTCCGGCGAAGCCAGTGTTATTCTGGCAATCGTATGAATATTTGCCCAGTCAATTTCCTGAGCGTAAATATCCGACTCCAGAATAACAGTTTGCATTTTTTTATCAGAGGCTTTTTTCATAGAAATGCTTCCCCCCTATAGGGAAATTTTGAAATGCCTAATGTATAATAAAAAATAAGCATACTGTGATTAATTAGATTTCTTCCTCGGCTTCTTCCACTTCATCCTCAGCTTCTAACAAGCCTTCATCGGTGTCTTCCAAAAACGTGCCTTTTAAGGCAGGTTCGGTTTCTGCTTCTTGCTCCTCTACTTCAGTTAATAATTCAAAGTTTAAGCACAAGCTTTGAATTTCTTTGACCAATACATGGAAGGATTCGGGCATACTGGGTTGAAGTACATTCTGCCCCTTGATGATGCTTTCGTAAATTTTACCGCGTCCGATAATATCGTCTGATTTTACTGTGAGCATCTCCTGGAGTGTATATGCTGCACCATAGGCTTCCAGCGCCCAGACTTCCATCTCTCCAAAACGCTGACCTCCAAACTGTGCCTTGCCACCCAATGGCTGTTGCGTAACTATGGAGTACGGACCAACCGCACGTGCATGCATCTTGTCATCTACCAGATGGTTTAGCTTCATTATATAAAGAACACCAACTGTTACGGGTTGGTCAAAAGGCTCACCTGTTAGTCCGTCATACAGAATTGTCTGACCGTTTTCATTAAGTCCGGCTTTACGGAGATATTCTTTAATTTGCTCTTCTGTAGTGCCGTCAAAAACAGGAGATTCAAATTTCAGGTTCAGTATTTTTCCTGCCCAGCTCAGGGCACACTCATATATCTGCCCCACGTTCATTCGTGAAGGAACGCCCAGTGGATTCAACACAATATCTACCGGCGTCCCATCTGCAAGAAATGGCATATCCTCTTTGGCAACGATCTTGGCAATAACACCTTTATTGCCATGCCGTCCGGCTAACTTATCTCCCACTGATATTTTCCGCTTCTGTGCTATGTAGACTTTTACCATTTTGTTTACACCGTGAGGCAGTTCATCACCATTCTTTATTCGCTCAATCTGGTTGCGTGCCTGGTCATCTATCTCACGTTCACGGATTACTATTTCCTGATATAATTTCTTAATCTTTGTGCCACAGGCGCCTTCTACGAGTAACATACCTGTCCGCAGACAGTGTTTAATATACTCGCGCGCCTTATTGTTAACTGGCGCTCCAACCGCCAGCAATGTCTGTCCGGTTTCAAAATCTACGACTGGAGATTTGAGCTCGTGTTGCAGTATGTTATCCAGTTTTTCATCAAATTCAGCTTCCAAATATTTTAATTGTTCTTCTCTCCAGCGCTCTACTTTCTCTATGGCAATTTTATCCTGTCTTTCGGTACGGGAGGTACGTTCTTTTCGGGTAAATACTTTTACGTCTACTACTAAACCGCCCCCACCAGGTGGGACTTTCAGAGACGAGTCCTTAACATCTGAAGCCTTCTCGCCAAAGATTGCCCGCAAGAGTTTTTCCTCACTGGATAATTCGGTTTCACCTTTGGGTGAAATTTTTCCTACTAAAATGTCCCCCGGCTTGACCTCCAGCCCTACGCGGATAATTCCATTCTCATCCAATTTTGCCAGCATTTCCTCGCTGATATTGGGAATATCACGTGTTATTTCTTCTTTGCCCTGTTTGGTATCTCTGGCTTCTGTAGAATGTTCCTCTATATGAATTGAAGTATAGATCTCCTCTTCAACAAGACGCTCGTTAATTAATATGGCGTCTTCAAAGTTATAGCCCATCCAGGATAAAAATGCCACCAGAACATTTCGTCCCAGAGCCAGCTCCCCATTTTTTATTGCTGGACCATCTGCCAGTAAGTCGCCTGCCTCCACAGTATCGCCCTCTTTAACTGCTGGAACCTGATTTAGACAGGTGTTTTGATTGGAACGCTTAAATTTGTGCAGAGTATAAACATCGCGACTGCCATCCTTCGTCTTGACCACAATTTTATTAGCAGAGACGTATTCTACTACACCAGCACGTTCGGCTAATACGCAGGTGCCTGAGTCCAATGCAACTTGCCGATCTAATCCGGTATTAACTATTGGTGAGTCTAAGAACATCAAGGGCACTGCCTGGCGTTGCATATTGGAACCCATCAACGCACGGTTGGCATCATCATGTTCTAAAAAAGGAATTAGACCAGCACTCACACTCACCATCTGTAAGGGCGAGACATCCATATACTCTACTTCGTTAGCAGGCACCATAGGATAATCTCCGCGGTAACGACATAGCACTAGGTCATGTTTGAATTTTCCAGATGCATCCACCGGAGTATTTGCCTGCGCTACTTTGTGTTCATCCTCGTCATCCGCCATAAGCCATTCAATTTTATCGGTTAATCTGCCATTTTCCACCTTGCGATAAGGAGTTTCAATAAAGCCATATTCATTAACTCGCGCATAAGTTGCCAGCGACTGAATTAAACCAATATTGGGACCTTCTGGTGTCTCTATCGGGCAAATGCGGCCATAATGTGTGTGGTGAACATCGCGCACCTCAAAACCAGCGCGTTCACGATTTAAGCCTCCAGGTCCCAGCGAGCTCAGACGGCGTTTGTGAGTCAATTCTGCAATAGGATTGGTTTGATCCATAAATTGTGAAAGCTGACTGCGACCAAAGAAGTCCTTCACTGCCACAATTACCGGGCGAGCATTAATTAAATTCTGGGGCATTATGGATTCTAACTCAGCAATGCTCATCCGCTCGCGTGCGGTGCGCTCCACTTCAAGCATTGACATACGCAACTGATTTTGCAACAGCTCTCCAACACTGCGCACACGCCGATTGCCGAGATGATCAATGTCATCTACTTCCAGCTGCTCTCGTTGCAGCCGAATCAATTGCCGAATTACTGCTACCACGTCCTCTCGCTGTAGCTGACGGGCATCAGTCGGAGTTTCACGGCGTAATCGACGATTTATTTTATAGCGCCCTACTTTGCCGAGATCGTAGCGGCGCTCATTATGGAACATCTCTTCAACCAGCCGTTGTCCCGCATACAGGGTTTGCGGGCTTCCGGGTCTCATCCGCTTTAAAAAATCTAAAATCGCATCCTCATAGGTTTTTGCCTTGTCCTTAGCCAGGGTGTTTAATATCACATCGGTCTCTGGGTGGTCACATTTAAGCAGTGTGATAGTTTTTAACCCGCAAGCTAAAGCCCGAGTAAGCATCTGACGAGTAACCTGTTCAAAACATTCGCCCAGAACTTCACCCGTCTTCGTATCAACTAAATCCTTCGCCAGGATACGGCCAGCTAAATGCTCAAATCCCTTAATCTCACTCCATGTCACCTGTCCTATCCCGGCTTTTCTGAGCTGTTCCAGATTTTTCCGCGTTACCTTTGTCCCGCGCTCTATAATAACCTTGCCGGTCTTTGAGTCTACTACATCCTCAATATATTCCTCTCCTATCATCTGCTCCAGTTTTGCAAGGTCTATCGTCGTCTTCTTTACACCGGTAAGATGCAATTGCTCCACTTCAAAGAACTCACGTGCCAGCTCTTCATTATCTTCAAAGCCCAGAACGCGTAACAGCAAAGTGGCTGGCATACGGCGTTTCCGGTCAACGACTACCATAAGAACATTATTGATATCAATCTCAAACTCTAACCAGGAGCCACGATAAGGAATTATTTTGGCTTGGTAAATAGTTTTGCCTGTGGGATGAGTATCGGCAGAAAAACTCACACCCGGCGACCGATGAAGCTGTCCTACAATTACACGTTCCGCCCCATTGATGATAAAAGTACCACTCTCGGTCATCAACGGAATTTCGCCCAGATAAACTTCTTGTTCCTTAACTTCGCGTACACTTATCTCGCCGGTGGTTTCGTCACGTTCTCGCAGAATGAGCTGCAACTTCACGCGTAACGGCACCGCGTATGTCATCCCACGTTCTATACATTCATCCGGAGTATATTTGGGTCTACCAAAGCTATACTCCACAAACTCCAGCGTAGTAGCTTCACCCGGACACGAAATGGGGAAAATCTCCATAAATAATTCCTGCAGTCCTTTAGGCTCACGGAGCATTGGGGGGACAGTATACTGCAAAAATTCTGCATACGAATTTTTCTGAGTTTCCAATAAATTAGGAACTTTCAGTATACTGGGGAAACGGGCAAAACTAATACGCGAACTTTGTTTTTGGGTGGTTTTTGTTACCATAAATTTTCAAACCCCCTGACTGATAATTAATCCTAAAATCCAATTACACAGGTGGGACAAAGATTTACTTTATTTCCACTTTAGCACCGGCACTTTCCAGTTTCTTCTTTATATTTTCAGCATCTTCTTTGCTGAGTCCGCCGGCTACTTCCTTGGGTACGTTGTCTACCAGATCTTTAGCCTCTTTCAAGCCCAGATTGGTAACGGCGCGAACTTCTTTGATCACCTTGATTTTATCGGGCCCCACTTCTTTCAGAATGACCTTAAACTCGGTTTTTTCCTCTTCCTTAGCTTCAGCTTTCGCTGCAGCTGGCGCACTGCCGGCTGCTACCGCTACGGGCATTGCTGCAGATACTCCAAAGGTCTCTTCCAACATCTTTACTAATTCCACAATCTCCATTAAGGGCTTTTGCTTTAAAGCTGCAACAATTTGCTCATTGGTTAGAATTCCTTCGCTCATTGTTTATATACCTCCCGCATATTTTTACGCTTTTGGTTATTTATAGCAAATCTTTGCTTTCACCCGTGTTAACTTTGTTCTTTACTTATGGCTGACAAAACCTGAATTAATTTAGCGGTTGTGCCTTTCAACGCCCATATAAGCCTTGTCAGTGGCGCTTTTAAACTACCTACCAGATTGCCATACAGCTCCGTCATAGTGGGCATTTGGGCGAGCTCTTCAACTTTAGGCAAGTCAAGTCTTTTACCTTGTAATATTGCTCCTTTAACCTTTAGTTTTTCCTGGCCCTTCTGAAAACTCACCAGAGTCTTTACAGAGTCTATCGGGTCGCTATAGCCAAAGGCGATGGCTATCTGTCCACTGAGCCAATCATCCAGGGTGTCCTGCCCCAGTTCAGCTAAGGCCCGGCGGGCAAGTAGATTCTTAACCACGCGAAATTCCACATTTTTCTCCCGCAGCTGTCGCCTCAATGCCTGCATCTCGCCGACAGTCATTCCCCGATATTCTGTCAAGACGCATATTTTCGCTGAAGAAAACTTGTCTTTTAAGGATTGTACCTGTTCAATCTTGACTGGTTTTACCATTTTTTAGACCCTCTTTTTCTTAAAACTACACGTATTGCCTAATAACGAACGGAAATTTTTGTGCAGGTAAATTAACAAGTATTAATTTTATGCCCCTTTATAATCTAAACGAATCCCCGGGCTCATTGTGCTTGCCAGGGTAATGCTTTTGATGAATTGGCCTTTTACTGCTGGAGGGCGAGCTTTAATCACTGCATCCAGCAAGGCACGGGCGTTTTCTTCCAATTCATTATCCTTAAATGATAATTTCCCAATCGGAGTATGAATAATTCCGGTGCGGTCAAACCTGAATTCTATTCGTCCTTTTTTCAGCTCTTTTACGGTGCCTGCAATGTCCATAGTTACAGTGCCTGCCTTTGGACTGGGCATCAACCCGCGAGGTCCAAGAATTTTACCTACCTTCGCCACTTCGCGCATCATATCGGGAGTTGCCACTATTACATCAAAATCCAGCCATCCACCCTGAATTTTTTCAATCAAATCAGTATCTCCCACATAATCAGCACCAGCCTCTTTAGCCTCTTTGGCTTTATCGCCCTTGGCTAATACTAATACACGAACCGGTTTACCCTGACCATACGGTAACACTACTGTCCCGCGCACCTGATGTTCAGAATTGCGAGGGTCAACATTCAAGCGGATATGCATATCCACACTGGGATCTCCGCGCATTAAGTTAACTTCTCTGAGTTTCTTAATGGCTTCTTCCAGACTGTATTTTTTCCCTTCTTCCAGCTTTGCTCTTGCTGCTATATAACGCTTTCCGCGTCTCATACATAAACCTCCTGAACCCTGCTCTTGATTTAGCATTAATCTATTATCTCAATCCCCATACTGCGGGCAGTGCCCTCAATCTGTCGCACTGCTGCTTCCAGTTCATTAGCATTTAAATCTGGCATTTTGGTCTTGGCAATCTCCAATACCTGTGCTCTGGTAAGTTTCGCCACTTTTTCCTTATTGGGCACGCCAGAACCCTTTGCCAGCCCTGCCATCTTCTTCAGCAACACAGCGGAAGGTGGTGTTTTGGTGATAAAAGTAAAAGTCTTATCGGTATATATCGTAACCACTGCAGGAATTATCAAGCCTGCTTGGTCTTTTGTACGTGCATTAAATTGCTTACAGAATTCCATTAAATTCACACCATGTTGACCCAAGGCAGGACCAACAGGAGGTGCGGGCGTCGCCTGACCGGCTGGTAATTGTAATTTAACCTGTGCTAAAACTTTTTTAGCCATTTTTTACTCCCTGATTTATCTTATATTGCTTCAACCTGTGAACATTCCAGTTCTAACGGTGTCTCGCGCCCGAAAATAGTAACCAGAACTCGCAAACGCGCTTTTTCTTCATCAACCTCATTAATAACACCGACAAAATTAGCAAAAGGACCTTCTGTAACTTTTACGTGTTCACCAGGTCTGAATTTAATCAATTTCTTGGGTTTCTCGGCACGCTCTTCTACCAGCTCTAACAATGCTGACACATCATCCGGACTCAATGTCTCCGGTTTCCCACCGGCTCCCAGAAACGCACTCACTCCCGGCAGACTCTGAATACGCGAAAATAATTCCTCTTCAGGCTCCAGCTCCACAAACACATATCCCGGCATCAAATTACGTGGCTGAGCACTGGGCTTGGTGGCACGTTCTTTAATCACTCGCTCCATCGGGATAATGATACGACCAATCTTCTTCTGCCAGTTATACACATTTGCCAAGTGCTCAATAGCTTCCTTTACTTTCTGCTCATACCCTGTATATGTATGTATCACGTACCAGTTCACTGTTATTATTATTTTTTAATGGCAAGTTGCAGTTTCTAAGTTGTATCACCCGGGAAGATTAACGAATTATAAGTCCAATTATGATACTGATAAATTTGTCCTCCAGCCCCAGTAACATTGCTAACAAAACCATTGACACCAGTACGGTGAGAGTATAACTCATCAATTCAGTCTTATTAGGCCAGGTAACTTTCTTGGTTTCAACTTTTACTTCCTGAAAGAAGGTCTTAATCTTTTGCCAGCGTTCTTTAACCTTTCCCATTACGTTACTTACCTGAGTTCAAAAATTTAACGTTTAATTCAAAGTACTTGAGACAAAAAATTACAAACTGACATCTCCCCTCAATACAAAAGGCAACCACGACGGGAATTCAAAGGTTTTATCGCAGTTGAGGAAATTGAAATAAAGTAAAGGTAAATAAGATATATATACTGCCCGGGGTTAACTGACTCCCTGATTTTATTAATCTTTAAATTCATTAAGTTAATATTTTTTTGCCATAATCATATTAGCCATTTTGCCAAGTGCGCATAAAGTGGCAGACCAGGAGGGACTTGAACCCCCAGCCTGCGGTTTTGGAGACCGCCGCTCTAGCCAGTTGAGCTACTGGTCTGCTATTTAGTCTCCTTATGTGGTGTATGCTTGCGACAATGCTTACAATATTTTTTGAGCTCCAGCTTGGTGGTTTTTTTCTTCTTATTACGCGTAGAATAGTAATTCCGATTATCGCACTTGCTGCAGGCTAATATTATTAACTCACGCATTGAACTAAAATTTAAAGTTTAATATAAATAAAATAAACAAATATACCACTCTACTCTTTTGACATATCTTATGTCAAGAGCTTTTTAAAATTTTTAATTTTTTTGCAAAAATCAGCAATAAAATAAATAAAATTATGCAAAACTTGCCTCTTCTAAGTCAACCACAAAATATATTTTTTACGCCTTGAAATATTGTTACATTTCTGTTTCTGCCATCTCATCTTAAATCCATTTAAAAAACCTTAATAACCTTCATCTCCTAAAGCATGTAAAATACTCAACTATTTTATCTCTTCTTGTTTTATTTTGGAGCAGATTGGTTTTATTTTGGAATAAATAAGTCAAGAGTTAAACACAAGTATTGGAACCAAATTTAATAATTTCAATTAATAGTGCTACTGCTATTGCTCGGCAAGGAGAGTTTTGATATCGCTCTCAATTACATACTTTGGCTGGTAGCCTATATATGCTTTTCTTATTATTCCCTTTTTATCAATTATAAAAGTGTTGGGAATGGCTGATATTTTACCATAGGCTTTTGTCACTTCTTTGTTGCCCAGAAGTACTGGATAATTCATACCTTCTTTTTTCATAAAGTTGATTAGGGGAGATGTGTCGCCTAAAGCACTTATTATATCAAGAGAGATGCCAATAATCACGACTCCCTGACTTTCATATTGCTTATATAGTTCAATAAAATCTGGGATTTCCTTTCTGCAAGGTGGGCACCAAGTAGCAAAAAAGTTAAGGACGATGATTTTACCGGCAAAATCTTTTAATTGAACGGTTTTCCCCTCCGTATCCTTAAGAGAAAAATCTGGTGCAGGTTTTCCTACTAAAAGATGTTCTACCTGCGTGGATTCTTTATTACATCCATATGGCAAGCTTAATAAAATAATGCCAACTAAAATAAGTCCTGCCTTGAAGATAAACTTATGAAGTTTTTTATTCATTGTTTTTTCCTCTCGCTTTCATCGAAGTTATATGCAATTTACCAGTTTATAGAGAGCTGTTGCAAGTTTTTTGGGGGACTTTTTTGCATGCTTAGTGAGGATGCAATTTTTACAACAGCAATAATACTTCTTTGCAAGCCATTGACAAAAACATTACCTATTTGTTTCACTTATTTTGAATTGTCTCGTCAGTTGTAAATAAGAAAGCAACCAAAAGAATAAATATTCGAGGCGGAGAGGATTAATGAGTAGTAGGTTTTTATTATTGTTTTTAATCATCACTTCAATCGGGGCAGGACAAATGGAACCGATAGAGATAAAGGAACAAATAGGTGATATGGAATTTTCATATACACCGGTGAGTGGTGTTAGTTTAAGCGTGGCTGGAGTGCCGATTATTAAGGAGAGTTATGTGGTGGTGGTGAATCCCGGGTGGACGGAGAATTACTTCAATTCATTGATCACAGCCAAGCGTTTCGAACAGAGCGCACGGGTACAACCACTCAAAGACGGCAAAGAAATTATGCTGACACTGCGAACTGTCCCCAGTCCAGAAGCCGGGGAAACAGAGGAGATATTTTACGCAACACAGACCTTTACGTTGAGCGCAGATAACACCTGTTCAATGACACTTGAATTCAAGTTAATAAAGAACGTGCCAGCGGTCTTTGAGTGGAAAACTGGAGGCATCAATCCAGTGCCGATTATTGGCTGTGCTTATAGTGCGGTGAATGACAGACAAACTACAACAAGTCTAATCCCATTAAAGGCTGTGGGTAGCGAAATTGAGGAATGTATGCTGGCAAGAGATTTCAACAGGTTGAAAATAAATTCACGTCTGGGAGTGATAGAGATAGTCGCACAGCCGGAAGCCTCTTTCTTTGATTATCGCAAGAATAAATGGGCAGAGAGTAACAATCCAATTTTCTGGTTGGGTTTTCGGGAACGGAAGATTACAAGTGGCAAACTTTACAAATACAACATAACCTTCCATTTCCCCCGAGATATGCGAATGACTCAGAAGAAGGCGCAACCAATAACCATGAAGGCAGAGCTGACCAGGGTAGACAACGCGCTGATGCCTGAATGGGAGCAGAAATATATTTTGCCTACCCCCAAACACCTTCGTTACACCAACACGTTATTCCCTTTATCATCTGATACCAAAATTTATGTGGGTAAGAACCCGGGGGCGGGTCTGGAGAATGCTATGAATTTCTTCCTTGAAGAGCTACGGGAATTATATGGTATTGAGCCACAGATAATTAAGGATGAAGGAACACAAGCTACACCTCCATCAAATTCAATCTTCGTGGGAGAGTTTGATAGATACAGCGTTCCTACAAAACTATGTGAACAGGCACAGCAAAAATTGCCAGAAAATGAAGAGGGGTATTGTCTGGTGGCAAACGATAAGGTGGTGAGTGTTGCGGCTAAGAGCGAGAAGGGGATATTTTACGGGCTGACTACGCTTCTGCAGTTGATTAAGGTTTCAGAGCTGGGGATATTTATAAAAGGTGCCGAGATAACAGATTATCCGGCGCTGAAATTTCGGGGAATTCATTGTCTGTCAGGCAAGGATGCCGGCGATGAAATTGCCAGAGCCATTCGGACTCTGATGGCGCGATTCAAGATAAATTCGTTAGTCTGGGAATGTGAGTATATCATCTGGGATTCGCATCCAGAAATTGCACATAAAGAATATGGAATGAAAAAAAGCGAAGCCTGGAAAGTGATTACAGCAGCGCAGAAGTACTTTGTGGAGCTTATCCCCTTGGTTCAATCACTGGGACACTGTGAGTGGATTTTCACAAATGACCAGAATCTTGATCTTGCGGAAGACCCCCAGCACAGATATGCATATTGCCCAACCAATCCTGATACGTACAAATTTATCTTCAGTGTGTATCAGGAGGCACTGGACTTTTTTAAACCGCGTTATTTTCATATCGGACACGATGAAGTTACAATGGTGGGGGATTTTCCGTCACGCAGTAAGGCAAGCGGGAAATCCGTGACAGAGCTAATTATGGAGGACATTCAGAAATTACACGGGTGGTTCGCTGAGCGCGGAGTAAAAATAATGCTGTGGGGCGATATGTTTCTGGCACCCGGGGAAGGGACAGATGCCTGTTTTGCTCCGAGTTTAGGTGAAGCGCAAAAACGACGTGCGCTTCTGCCCATAGACGCTATAATCTGCGATTGGCATTATGCGGTAGCAGAACCAGCAGAATATAAATCGCTGAAGGTATTCAAGGATAGCGGATTCAAGACCATTGGCGCTGCGTGGTTTAGGCCGGATAACATCCGCAATCTGGCACAAGCCTGCGTTATATATGGGGCAGAGGGGTTCCTGCAGACTACCTGGGCAGGTTTTAATTTCAAAATTACCGACAATGAGGCAGAGTGGCACCAGTATTATGCCTATTTATGGGCAGCGGAGTATACCTGGAGCGGGAAAAATATACCAATTACGGAGTTGCCCTTTGATGCAAAGCAGGTATTTTTAGATTTGTGGTTTGAGAAGAAGCCGGAGAAAAAGAAACGCGGTGGCTTTATGGTAGATTTACGCCCGTGGTATAATCGCCGTCTGGAGGATGAGCCAGAACGTGGAGGCTGGATAGGTCTCGGTCCAGAATGTGATTTTTCGGCTTTCCCACTCGGGAAAAACTGGTTTGGAGAGAGGTTGTTCCAGGTAGAAAAGAACATGCGGGGAGAGGCTGCAGTGATGCTTGCAGGAAAGATGAACCCCCCTGGTGATTTTCCAGAAACAATAGAAATAAAACTGGAGGATGTTACTGCAACGGAACTGCATTTTTTATTGAATACTGCTTTTGCAACTAAAAACGGGGTGCAGGTAGGCGAGATTATAATAAAATATGCTGATGACACGACTGCGACACTGCCGCTAATTTATGGCAGAAATATATTTGCCTTCAATGAATTTAATGCTGGCAAAGATGCGCGTATTGCCTGGCAGGGAACTACGAGAAACGAAGAGGTAATTCGTGTCTGGGATGTGAGATGGAAAAACCCACAACCCGAGAAAAAAATAACCACGATAGCTCTGCGT
>CAYRXI010000035.1:13908-24445 GCA_964428255.1 uncultured Candidatus Sumerlaeota bacterium | reverse complement strand
CCACCACATCAATCGTGGTGGCTGTGCCAAAGTCTACAATTATTAATGGCTTTCCAAAACGTAATTTCCCTCCAACAGCATTAGCTAGTCTGTCAGCTCCTACTTCTTCGGGATTTAAATAGAGATTTTTCATTCCCAGGTTAAGCTTTGACGTTAAAATCTTTACTTCAGCCGCCGGACATATTTCTTTAACACTTGTTACCAGTGTTTCGGTGAGATGTGGCACCACAGAGGCAATCATTACACTTTTAATTTCTTCGCGTGGAATAAACGTATGCAAGCGGAATAATCCATCCAGTAAAATAGCATACTCTTCTGCAGTCTGCTTTGCCGCGGTTGCTATTCGCCAGCATTCAATTAATTCTGCACCCTTAAAAACACCCAGTGCAATCTTGGTATTACCTATGTCTATCCCTAAAAACAATTTGCTCTTAATCATTCCATTGAACTTCTTCAATATCTCCACTATAAAACTTCATCTGCTTACCACTGTCAAGGCGCACCAGTAGTGCGCCGTCCGTTTCAATATCAATGGCGGTCCCTGTCACTATTTTGTCGTCGGATGTCTTAATTTTAACGCCTTTCCCCAGTGTAGAAGAAATCCTTTTCAATTTTGTCCAGATTTTTTTCTCCTGCCCCTCTTCTAAGGCAAAGTACAATTTTTCCATCTGCTCTAATACAGAAACCAGAATTTTCAGTCTGGATATTCTTCTCCTGATGAACATAAATAATGAAGCTGCAGTGTCAGCAATCTCTGGGGGGAAGTCACGCTGAGTTTGGTTGATGTTTATCCCGATGCCTAAAATTGCGCCGGTGTTTGCTTTGCCGGAAGTCTTTTGGTGAGAAAGAGTTTCCGCCAGAATTCCCGCCACCTTTTTCCCATTAATCAGTACATCATTGGGCCAGCGTATCACAGGCTTTAACTGCGGATAGTTCTGCAAAATCCCCTCTGCCACGCTCAGCGCGCCTACAAAAGTCAACATTGGCAGATGAATATTCTGATTTAACTCTGTAAAAATAACAGTAAATAACAAGGCTTTCCCTTTGGCTGAAAACCATTTCTTGCCTCTGCGGCCTCTACCAGTAGTTTGATGATTTGATATGACCAGGGTGCCATTGGAAACTATGTTACTTCTCATTAGTTTCAGCGCATAATTATTGGTGGAATCAATTTCTTTTAAACAAATGCATTCATGCCCAATAAACTGAGTTTGCAGGTGTTGCTTTATATTTTCTGTAACCAGTTCGCTATTTTTTCTTGCTATTTCCATAGATTTACTGAATTAGTTCACTCTCGGTAAAAAATATTTTTGTCTCTCGTTCGGCTTTGGCTGGTGAATCAGTGCCATGAATTAAATTATCCGGCATTGAAGTCGCCAGGTCTCCTCGTATACTGCCGGGTTGAGCCTGGGCTGGGTCCGTAGCTCCCATCAGATTTCGCACATTTTGTATCGCATTTTTGCCGTTGACCACCATAACTATTACCGGTTTATCTATCACAAAATTAAGTAAGCGTTCATAAAACTCTTTACCTTTGTGTTCAGCATACAATTGTTCCGCCTGAATCCGGCTCATTTTGATTAATTTTAGAGCTGTTATTTTTAGCCCTTTTCGCTCCAGACGATGTATTATCTCTCCCGCTAATCCGCGTGCTACGGCATCTGGCTTCAGCATTACAAAGGTTTGTTCCATGTTTTATATCCTTTACTCAAATAAAAATCAAACCAATAAATTTTAAAAAACCAATTTGAAAAATCAAAAAAATTATGAAGTGTACATCTGGAGGTAACGTTTTAACTCATCTAAATTTCTTAGACCTCTTTTCTGCAAAAAATCAGTTAGCCCGGTTAAGATTTCTTTTGCACTCGTTGGATTTACAAAATTTGCCGTTCCCAGACAAATTGCATCTGCTCCTGCGTAGAAAAACTCTAAGGCATCCTCCACATTCATAATCCCCCCCATTCCAATTACAGGGATAGAGACAGCTTGTGCCACTTCCCAGACCAGACGCAGTGCTATGGGTTTTATGGCTGGACCAGAGAGCCCGCCGAGTAAATGACCAGCTGGACATCGTTCCTTTTTCCAGTCTACAACCATTGCCGGCACGGTGTTGATCAACGAAATCGCAGAGGCACCTGAATCCTCCGCTATTTTTGCCATCCGCTTGATGTCTGAAACCTGGGGTGTAAGTTTTACCATAACTGGTAATGGTGAAGCTGCATTTGCTACAGAGCGCGTCAATTCTGCCAGCATCTTTTCTGATTTGCCAAATTCAATACCACCTTCACTGACATTGGGACAGGACACATTTACTTCAATTGCCGAGACTGCTCTCTCCTCAGCCAGGCGTGAAGCAATTTCAGTATATTCTTGGATGGTTTTGCCGGCAATATTGGCAATGATAACAGTATCTATTTGCCTTAGCATCGGCACGATTTCTGCCAGGAACTTTTCCAGCCCCGGATTTTGTAGTCCGATACAATTTATCATCCCGGCAGGTGTTTCAGCAATACGAGGGGAGGGATTCCCTTCCCGCTTCTCTAAAGTCAATCCCTTGAGAAAAATCCCTCCCAGCTGATTGACCTCATAAAAGTCTTCATATTCACTGCCAAATCCAAACGTCCCTGAAGCTACTGTTACTGGATTCTTTAATCTAAGATTTCCAATCTTAACCGTAATATCAAAATCTTCTATTTTTTTGTTATTCATTTTTCATAAGTTGAATCGTATAATTTAGTATTGATTTATTAGAATGAGTTTGCAAGTCAAACTCAGCTCTTTTTAGTTGAAAAATATACCTCAAATGTGAAACATCATTTTGAATTTACCTGATAATGTAAGTTATGGGCAAATAATGGAGAAGAGAACAGAAAAAGAACAAACCAACACAAAAAAAGTCGTATCATTACAATCAGCATTCATAGCTTTAGGTATAATTTTACTTATTATTTTAATCGGGGGGGGATTTTTTCGTTTCTTCTTTTATGTGCTTCCCTGGTGGTTGGCGCTACAAATCATTACTGCTGCAGGGTTTGTTTATGCTTTTCACATCTTCCGTTCATTACCAGACAAAGGCTGGGGAATTGCTAAATTTTTGGGCCTGTTGCTGTTGACCTATCTGGCATGGATAATAGCCAGCGTTCGCATAATCCCATACTCAGTTGGCTTATTACTATTTGTCTTGCTATTATTAGGGGGGGGCAGTGCAATCCTGCTCTGGAAAAAATTATCCTGGCGCAACGATATTGTAACCTTTATTAAAAGTAATAGAACTTACATCATCCTAATTGAAGGACTATTCTTATTCACCTTTTTGCTATTCGTTAATATACGTTCCTATTGTCCAGAAATAACATTTGAGGTATCACGCCACGCAGCCGAAAAATTTCTGAATTTTGAAGTCCTGAATACTTTATACAGAGCAAAATATTTCCCACCACTGGATACCTGGCTCTCTGGCTATACCACAAACTATTACTATTTTGGCCATTTACTATGGGCAACAATGGGAAAATTTAGTGGCTATCCCTCTCAGGTGGCATTTAATCTCGGACTGGCATCATTGTTTGCCCTGACTTTCATGGGCGGCTTCTCTCTCGGTTATAATGTGACTCGCAAACTGGGTTTTGCAGTGCTTACCGGATTTTTTATGGTAATGGCTGGCAATGTTCTGAGTTTGCTGGACTTCCTCAATGGATTGCGATTTGGGCTTAAGCTGGATTATATCTTTAATGCCGGCTATTTGTGGAATGCCTCTAGGGTTATTGCTGGCACAATTACTGAATTCCCTGCATTCACGGCTTTGCTTGGCGATTTACACGCTCATCACTCTGGTTTAATGACAATCATTCTCGGCTTGACTGCGTTATTAAACTTGTTTCTCTGGCGAAACCGAGAAGAATCAAGAGTAGAAAATACAGCCCCATCTTCAGGCACAAATTTTGTGAAAAAAATATGGGAATTTATAGGCTTTAGAAAAGATTATCTATTAACAAGTGTTTTTCTCGGATGGATTGCTGGAGCAGCGTATGTCATAAACTCCTGGGATATTATTACAATTTCCACGCTCTTTGCCCTTGCAATGTTGATAAAAACTCGTGAAATTTACAAGCACTCCACCAGGCGCTGGATAATATTTTCTGCGGTCTGTATACTCCTCATTGCTTCAATGAGCAAAATCTTATATCATCCTTTTCACGCCAATTTTAAAAATCCTCTACCAATGGAAATCCGTCCCCACATTCTTCCCTGGAAGATAGTAATTAAGCAATTCCCGCTTGCCTGGCTGAGTCCTACCAATCGGACTTATTTCACCGATTATTTTGTGCACTTTGGATTTTTTTTACTGCCCATTTACCTCTGGCTATTTTTCAAGCTGAAAGATTCTTTTAAAACGCATAAACAATGGAAGTATTTTCTCATTACTCTTTTGGCAGTGCTGATTATTTTCTCGCTTGCATTATTTCAGCGAATGTTACCGGGCTTTCTGGCTTTTATTATGGTGTGTTCTATAATTTTGCTATTTAGAGAGAATGGCAGCCAGCCTGTATTTAGATGGTTAATTTTATTACTCATTGTGGCAACTTTTTATTCTATCTTTTGCGAGTTTCTATATTTTGATGACCGCTATTCAGGTGAGCTGGAGCGATATAATACTCCGTTCAAATTTTACAATCCAATGTGGATTATGTATTCAGTGCTGGCAGGCTGGGCGTGGTGGCAATTATTTCAACTGGCTGAAAGCACAAAAAAACGGATCCAGTTATCTATCTTGTTGGGATTAGTAGTCATTGCTTCATCTATCTATTTCTTCGGTGGCACTGTTGAACGCACCGACCGATTTTTCCGCCGTCCTAATAAACAAGCGGAGCACTTGCCAAACCGGAGTCTTGATGGGATGGCATATCTAGGCATCCGCGCTCAATTTAAGGACGATTATCAGGTGTTAAAATGGGCTAAGGAAAATATTAAAGGACAACCAACGGTTCTGGAAGCAGTTGGTGGACCTTACACTGCTTATTCGCGTTTTTCTACCAATACTGGTTTGCCCACTTTAGTTGGTTGGGGACATCACGAAGCTCAACAACGTGGCGATGGGATTTATACTGACAAATTTGGCGAAATGATATTGGCAGACGAGAACAGGCTGTAAAAGAGATTTACAATGCAGTTGATTTAAACAGCGTCTTGCCACTACTGAAAAAATATAACGTTAAATATATTTTCGTTGGCGCGCTGGAGCAAAAAGATTTTTCGCCTCAGGGTTTGAAAAAGTTTGAAGCCTTAAAGAAAGTCTACTCTTATGGCAATTCAGTGCTTTATGAAGTTGAATGAGTAAAAGTGTTCTTCCCGAATATCTGGTATTATATTCTTTATCTTCCAGAAATTAATTTGACTCAGAATAAACACAGATAATCTCTTTTAATTAAAAAGTGTCTTTTTAGAATTTGGCTTTAAAAATTTTCAGCCACGTCAAGATTCGGTGGGAATGTGCCATTTATTTTTTTGCTGTATCTGGCGATTCTAAGTAAGAATCAAACATAAACAAAAAATATTGACTTAAGATAGAGTTAGTCAGGATAATTAACTTCATATTTAATATATAATGATTAGGAAGTAGAGGCACGATTACGCATAATTATGCGTACAAAAGAGCTTCTCACCTGCTGACGTTAATAGATTATTGATTGTCCAGTCAGGTTAAAGTAAAAAAGCGAGAGTCGTGTCTCTCGCATTTTTATTATAGGAGGTGATGAACATAAAGCGCCAAATTCGTGTAAACAATGCTATACGTGTGCCTCAGGTCAGAGTAATTGACCCGGAGGGCAAGCAAATTGGTATTTTACCCATAGAGGAAGCCTTGCGGCAGGCACAAGCTGCCGGGCTGGACCTTGTGGAATTAGCCCCGGATGCCAGTCCGCCGGTGTGTAAGATTATTGACTTCAAAAAATATCTGTACGAACAGAAGCGCAAGGAACGGCAAGCACGCAAATCTTCCCGCGCCTCAGAATTAAAGGAAGTAAAATTCCGTCTCACGATTGATAAGCATGACTATGAAGTTAAACTACGCCACATTCGGGAATTTCTGGAGGAAGAATACAAGGTAAAAGTTACATTTATCTATCGTGGCAGGGAAAAAGCCCATTTAGAATTTGGTGAACGTCTGGCAAATCAGATTATCAAGGACCTGGAAAATGTGGCGCAAATTGACCATACTGCTATTTCCGAAAAACGAATTGATAATATTATATTTTCGCGAAAGAAATAAATTAAGATAAATTGCAAACTTGAATTTCAAAAAAATGGGATTCTTAATTTTTAATTAATAAATAAATCTGATTAAAGACTGTACTGATTAATAATTTCCAGTTTAATGAATCTGGTTACCGCGATTCAGTGCAGGAAGGAGGAAATAATGCCCAAATTAAAAACTAAAAGTTCTGCCAAGAAACGTTTTAAGTTTACGGCGACTGGAAAAATTAAACGTCAACACGCAGGCTATAGACATCTTAAGCTCCATAAAAGTCCAGCGCGAAAGCGCCGTCTTCGTAAATCTACGCTGGTATCTTCCGCAGATAAGAAAAAGTTGCTTCGCGTGTTACATTAAGCCTCGGTTAGAACTGAAAATATAAGGAGGAAACTAAAGAATGGCTCGTGCAGATAATGCGCCGGCACGTCGTCGGCGACGAAAAAAAATATTAAAACAGGCAAAAGGTTATTGGGGACGTCGTTCCAACACCTTACGCCAGGCAAAGACTACTGTTGAACGCGCGTTGCGCTATGCTTATCGTGACCGTCGCGTGCGAAAACGAGAGTTTCGCCAGCTGTGGATTGCCAGAATAAATGCTGTCTGTCGCTTACATGGGATTTCTTATAATAAGTTTATTAATGGCCTAAAAAAAGCTGCCGTAGAACTTGACCGTAAAAATTTAGCCGAACTTGCTGTCAAAGACCCTCTTGCATTTAAAGAATTAGTAGACCTGGCAATGAAGTCTTTAGGAGTTCACAAAGAAGCAGTGGTTAATTAGTGTAGAGTGTTATCAATTCCCTTTTTAAGCGAAGGGCTTATCTGAAAGTGAAAAAATATTCATAATTATTCTTTTAATCCCGTCAGCGCCATTCCCTGAACAAAAGCTCGCTGGAACAAAATAAAAAGAATCATTACCGGAAGAATGGTAAGCAGTGAGACCGCCATTTGAAAGTGATATTGTGTATCATATTGCTGAGCAAAGCGCAATAACCCGATAGGAATAGTGTAGTGACTCTCAGTGTCCAGAATAATCAGGGGCCACATAAAGTTGTTCCAGCTCGCCATAAATGTGAAAATACCCAGTGTCACCAGAGCTGGTTTACATAGCGGGAGTGCTATCTTAAAAAAAGTAAATAGTTCTGAGGCGCCGTCAATCCGTGCTGCTTCCAGCAGGCTATTCGGAAGGGAATACATAAACTGGCGCAACATAAAAATTCCAAATGCCAGCGGCAATACGGGTAAAATAAGACCCGCATAGCTATCCAATAATCCCAGCCTGCTACAGATAAGAAAATTGGGTATCATTGTTACCTGCCCCGGGACCATCATTGTTGCCAGTATCATTGCAAAGACCAGTTTCTTCCCGCGGAATTGATATTTAGAGAAAGCAAAACCGCCCATAGCACCCAGCAGGACTGAACAGAACATCGTTACCATTCCTACCAGCAAACTGTTAATAAAAAACCGGGTAAAAGGCTCTTTGGTCCAAGCCAGGGAGAAATTTTCCAGCCGCCAGGGTTCGGGGAAGACATTTCTTTTGATGAATTGTGCATCATCTTTACAGGCGGTCACAAACATATAAAAGAACGGGAACAGCATAATCAGTGAGAGCAGAATTAACACAAAATAAGTTATGGCTCCAAGGAAATTGATTTTTTTATGTCTCGCTGGGCGCGTTTGCCCACTCTGTTTCTTCTGTATTCGGGCAGCTATATTCAATTTTTCTCCGTTCATCTTTCAAAGCCTTTTTCTCTGAAGAGTTTTAATTGCAGAATGGTGAATAATAAAACAATCACAAACAGAATGTAGGCAATGGCACAGGCCCTACCCATTCTAAATTTGCCACCATAGGCTTCGTCATAAATGTAACTTACCAGTACCGTGGTAGAGTAGCCAGGACCCCCTTGTGTTAATATGTATATCTGGTCAAAGACCTGAAATGAACCGATGAACGCTATGACCAGCACAAATAGTGTGGTCGGGTTTAGCAGTGGTAAAGTGATATGGAGAAATTTTCGCAACGGATTAGCACCGTCAATTTCCGCTGCCTCATAATATTCCTGGGGAATGGACTGCAGAGCAGCCAGATATATCACCATCCCATAGCCAAATCCTTTCCAGATGCTCATAAGCATTATAATAGGAAAAGAAGTTTTAGGATTAGCCAGCCAGTTTTTGGGTGTGATTCCCATTTTCTCCAGCAGAAAATTCACTATCCCATAATGTTCACTGAACATCCAGCCCCAGATAAGGGCAATCACTACCATTGATATAGTTACGGGGAAAAATATTACTCCCCGGAAAAAGACACGTCCTTTTAATTTTTGATTTAATAATAGTGCACTTCCCAGAGCTAAAACCAATCCACCTGGCACTGTAACAAAGCTGTAAATGGCAGTATTTTTCAAGGCTATCCAGAAGACGGGGTCATTAAATACACTCAGGTAATTTTTTAAGCCGATAAATTCGGGCTTTCCCAGAATGCGCCACTTACAGAAACTTAACCCCAATGCGGACACTATCGGAATGAATGAAAAAATTGCCAGCAACACCAGTGCAGGCAACAGGAAGCAATATGCATTAAAATTTTCTCGCCATTGCCGACTTAGCATCAAAAATGCTCCTCACGAAAACAGATTGTTCTCATCCACATCAGAAGCTGTCCTTCCATTGTTAAAACCATAATAATTAAGTATAAAGAGTCTTGCGATAGATTCCACCAATATTTTAAAGTTTCCTTGTTAAATAATTTAATGAGAAAAATTGAGAGACTTATCCTTTTCTGAAGCGAATGATATAAAAAGAATTAGACGGTTAGGATTATTAATGATAAATTACAATTAAACTGACAAATGCCTATATTGAACGAAATCGTAATCATTTTGGGATTAGCAGTAGTTGTTCTGCTTATCTGTCACTATTTACGGCTTCCCACCATTGTCGGTTTATTGATAACAGGTGTTATTGCCGGTCCCCACGGATTGGGTTTAGTGTATTCCGTAAACGAAGTGGAAAATGTCGCAGCTATTGGTGTCATTTTGTTGTTATTCACCATTGGGATTGAGCTCTCTCTTGGCAATTTATTGCAGTTAAGGAAAGCCTTTTTGCTTGGTGGTTCACTGCAGGTTTTGTTAACTATTTTGGTCGTTTCCCTGATTGCCCGCCAGGTCGGATTACCCGCAAATAAATCAGTGTTTATTGGTTTTTTGATTTCACTCAGTAGCTCCGCAATTGTGTTAAAAATACTTCAGGATAAGGTAGAAATTGATAGTCCTCATGGCAGAACTGCACTTGCCATTTCAATTTTTCAGGATGTAGCAATTGTTCCTATGATGTTATTAACGCCCATACTTGCAGGAACCGGAGAAGAATACAAAGGTGGCTTTTTGCTCCCATTTTTAAAAGGGCTGGGCATCATTATTATTGTAATTTTCAGCGCTAATATGCTCGTCCCCAGGATATTGCATCAAGTGGTGCGCACTAAAAGTCGCGAACTCTTCTTATTAACGATTGTGGTTATCTGCTTTGTAGTAGCATGGAGTACCGCGAGTGTTGGCCTTTCCTTAGCTCTCGGCGCGTTTTTAGCTGGATTGATTATCTCTGAATCCAGATACAGTCATCATGTTCTTGGGAATATAATCCCCTTCAGGGACGTGTTTACCAGTATATTTTTTATCTCTATAGGAATGTTGCTGGATACTAACTTCCTCTTGAATAACGCAGGACTGATAATACTATGCGTGCTTGGTGTACTAATCATAAAAACTCTCCTGGTAGCTATGGTTACTGCTCTTTTGATGTTACCGCTACGCGTCATATTACTCGTAGGAATTGCACTCAGTCAGGTTGGTGAATTCTCCTTTGTGTTATCACGCATTGGCTATCAGTATGCCTTACTGACAAAAGAAATATATCAGTTGTTTTTAGCTGTTACTATCATAACTATGGCGTTAACTCCATTTATGATGTCCCTGGCTACTCCAATTATTAATCTGGCTTTAAATCTGCCTCTCCCCCATAGATTAAAAAGAGGACTCTTGCTTGACCCACGATTGAGTGGTGAGCGACAGCAACTGGAATTAAAGGACCATCTGATTATTGTTGGATTTGGTGTAAATGGCAGAAACGTAGCACGAGCCGCAAAGGTAGCCGGTATTCCATATGTGATTATTGAGATGAATCCTGACACAGTAATAGCCGAGAGGAAAAAAAGAGAGCCCATTTATTTTGGTGATGCTACCAACGAAATAGTCCTGCAGTTTGCTAAGATAACGCTGGCACGGGTAT
>CAYRXI010000035.1:13500-13898 GCA_964428255.1 uncultured Candidatus Sumerlaeota bacterium | reverse complement strand
ACCCTGCTGCTACGCAGAGGATTGTCTCGCTTGCACGGCATTTGAGTCCGCAACTTCATATCATTGCCCGGACGCGGTTTCTGCAGGAATTGCCGCAATTGTATAAACTGGGCGCCAATGAAGTCATTCCCGAAGAGTTTGAAACTTCCATTGAAATCTTCATACGCGTTCTATCAAAGTATCTCATACCACGCGATGAAATTGAAAAATTTGTCGCTGAAGTCCGTGCAGATAATTATGAAATGTTCCGAACAATTTCAGTGGAGGGTTCTTCTTTTGCGGATTTAAAACTTCAACACCCTGATATAGAAATTACTACGATACGCGTCCCTGCCACTTCTCCAATTTGTGGTAGATCATTAGCTGAAATTGAACTCCGCAAAAAATATGGCATAACT
>CAYRXI010000035.1:3745-13490 GCA_964428255.1 uncultured Candidatus Sumerlaeota bacterium | reverse complement strand
CCATACGCCGTGGCTCTCAAATAATTGCCAATCCTGATGGCGCAACTGTGGTTTTCCCTGATGATATTCTTATGATACTCGGAACTCCAGATAAAATTAGTGAAGTTAGCATCTTATTTCAGTAATTTGGGTTGCTGGAAATAAAAGGGAATGTTTATGGTTATCTAAATTCTGATTTTTTATCTGCAGTGGAAGTGTGCCAGGCCCAAGAACATCTTCACTGTAAATTGTTCAGAGGTTTAACATTCACAACCTTTACACGAATACTAAAAGCGATAACAAGGAGCGAGTTAAATGAATACTGATACTCACAAATCCTCTATTACACCTCTGCTATTTTTGCTTATTTTTATCCTGACACAAACCTTTTATTTCATCTGTTACTGGGATGACCCGCAAATAGATTTTATACAGATGTATGCTGTAGGGCATATGTGGAGAACTAAA
This sequence comes from uncultured Candidatus Sumerlaeota bacterium, assembly GCA_964428255.1. Taxonomy (GTDB): domain Bacteria; phylum Sumerlaeota; class Sumerlaeia; order MWCT01; family JAGHBZ01; genus CAYRXI01. The sequence goes on along the minus strand of CAYRXI010000035.1, from coordinate 13,043 downwards.
CAGGCTGATTGGTATTACGACTATGAGCTGAAACACTTTGGGCAGGCTTATATAATTCAACCTACTCCTCGCTTTAATGATTACGCCCATAGCTTGGGCTTTGACCCTAACTATATGTCCAATCAATTTCTCTATTTCCCCGCCTTTATCCCTTTGTTCTCGCTATTCAGTCTCTTACCTTACAATCTCTCTGCCAAATTAATGATTCTACTCTCAACTTTTTTCTTTCTACTGACTTTAAAAAAGATAATTGAGTTTGAACTACCCCTGAATTTGCACCGCAGTTTTTTTGTCCTCTCAGCTGGAGTGCTGGCAATTTCTTATCCGCTAAATTGGGCAATTGGTGCCGGACAATTCACTCCTTTATTGTTTGTGGGAACCTGGTTGAGTTTTTACTTACAGCATAAACAAAAATCCATACTGGCAGGATTACTGCTTGCCACTATGGCTTGGATAAAATATTTTCCCGGTGCATTAATTCTGTTCTTCCTTTTTAAAAATGATTTAAAAGCCTTCATTTCTTTCATTTCTGGAATTACTTTTATTTTGTTTCTGGGATATGTAATATTTGGAAAACAAGTAATTATGGATTACCTTAGCTTTGTAAAGGCATTCGGGTATGGCGTGTCGCTGGTCTGGATTAATCAGGCCATAGAAGCCTTTATGATGAGATTTTACTTTCCATTTGCCATTACCTTAAAAATGCTTTTTGTACCTTTAACCCCTGCAGTCAAAATTGTCTCACTATTATATAAGGCAATTCTGCTAGGCTCGTGGTTAGTATTTAATTATAACCTTAAACGCCACTTACAAGTTAACAAATTAACATCTGTACAGAGTGCGCTCTCACCAAGTGCCTATTATTTAATGGCAATAATGATTTTACTTCTGCCGGTCTCCTGGATGCATTATTTTATTTTCTTCATTCCACTGTGTATCTGGATTCTTAAATTGGACTTAACACATAAAGGATTTTTCCCGCTATATCAACCAGTTATTACTGTCCTGGCTCTGCTATTTCTGTTTATGTCGCAGAATATGCTGGATTTTCCTGGTAAAATCTTATTTCCATTGCTCCCACGTAATATTGCTGAAGTTCTTATGAAATGCTTATTAAATGGCCATCTTTTTGGCGGACTATTGTTACTTTTTCTCGCGCAGATAAAACTTCTCACTATCCTGGGACAAATTGGGAATAAGCAACGGTGTAATTGAGGTTAATGGCTAAACAGGCTATAGCTTTAGTTTTCTTTATAAAGAACCGTTCAAAAGATTTTTAAACATACAGTTTTTGTAAAGATATTAATAGAGCCCCAAGGCGTTGTCGTATTTGGGATTATATATGAAGAAAAATTTGTAATTAGTATAATATAGGATATTTAAAATTCATTCCAGACCTGCTGCTGAAAAAGTAAGGGGTCTCCAGCCTTCTGCTGTCAGGATATATAAGTGTTTAAAACCGATGTTCTTCAGCACGTCCGCCGTTTCTTTAAAATAGCCTGTGATTTCAGCTGGATTATGAGCATCCGAATTCAGGGTTATCGGGATGTCTAATTTCAGGATATACTCTAAAATCCAGAGACTGGGACATAACGCATCACACCTCTTACGTGTCAGCCCGCCAGTATTTACTTCTACAATTGCTTTAGAGTTTGCAATGGTTTTCAATGTCTGCAGAACTGCCTCCTTATACCAGCCTTCTGTCTCGGAAAAGAATTTATCCTGCTTATTATTTTTTTTGATTAAGTCCAGATGTCCTATTATGTCAGGACACTCCTTCTCCACCATTTCACAGATTGAAGAATAATAAGCTGTTACTGCCTTTCGGACGTCTCCCTTAAAAATGCCATTTAATCCTTCCAAGAATTCCTCTTCATCATTATCAAAAGTTAGCCGTTTACCGGCAACTTCGCCCGTAAAGAAATGAACAGAGCCGATTACGTAATCAAGTCTTGCCGACCTGAATTGAGAGGAGCGAGGTCCAATGACGCCGGGGATATATTCAATTTCCATACCCAGAAAAATCTCAAGTTGTGAGGCGTATTTTTTCTGGAGGGACCTGATTGTGTCGCAATAATTTTGCAGGTCTTCCGGCTTCATTGTCCAGTCAGTATGAAAAGGGAGCGGAGAATGGCTGGAAAAGCCCAGAGTCTTAACATCACAGCGCAGGGCTTCAATCACATATTGCTCGGCATCGGCATCGCCATCATCAAAATTACAATGCGTATGAAAATTAGTCCATTTCATTTTGAATTGAACAGTTAAGAGAATAATAAAATTAAAAAGGATTGTTCCTTTTTTGATATTTCAAGATTTTTTTAATTTTTACAAACTCGCCAGCAGTGATTGAACCTCCTCAGAGGTAAATGGTTTCCCACAGGAATTTGGACCTTCCTGGCAACCCCTGGGAGTAATGCAGTGTGGTCCAGCAGTTTCAAAGAGTAGGGGAGCAACATCTCTCACTGCTTTAAGCATACGCCAGGCAATTTCACGAATCTCCCATTGTGCCCGTCGGCAGCAACGCGAGCTAAAAAAGTGAAGCAGTTCTCTGGCATTCATCGTTGCTACAAGATTAGTACAAGCTCCCCCTGGTAGTATAAATCTGGCATCTTCGGCATTTATTCCTGCAGCTACCAGTTCGGTATAGAATTTGTGAATTTCACTCATCAATGTTTCATATCTCCGGCACAAATCAGCTTTGTTTGCAATACCTGGCGGAATGACATAGGGGAAGGTTTTCTCAGCTATTACATAGCGCTGACTTTGCTGGGAGTAGGATGCCAGCCGATGCCGAACTAGCTGATGCGAGGCAGCTCTACTGATTCCTGATACCTCAAATGTAAACACTGCGTGTTCTAAAACACTATGATGTCCACTCTCCAGAATTTTACGTATCAAATCTCTCTGCCGCTGTCTATCAGACTCATTCTCCCAGATTTCAGCCGGCGTCTTTTCCGAATAACAGGTTCTGGCAGCAGTATATACCAGACGTTCTATCTCTGGCGTATGGCTTAATATCCTTATTTGCATTGTCACCAGATTTTTTCCTCAACGGCGTGCTAAGTTCACTCTTTATGCAGTTTCCGGGCGCGGTCTATGGTTTTGTCAATAGCTTCAATCTCTTTATCAATCATCGCACGGATTGCCTTAAGCAGCTCTTTTTTTGAATTGCCCAGATGTTCTGCGACGTCAGGTGGGATAGCCTTAAGCACGCAATCAATCACTTCGTCCTTCAGCTCAGTTATTTTTTCCATTAAACTTTTTTGGGCTGTCGCCTTTTTTTCCTCATCATTCATTTAAATCACCCCACAAATTAATCTAAAGAACAATTATACCCAATTTATCTTTTAATATAAACACTTTTTAGCTGTGCTGATAATAGTGCGCGTAGGTCTGCCAGAGCGTAAACAGATGCCGCATTGTATTTAGCGATACATCACTGCCAATTTCGGCTTGAAATATGTATCCTCCGTGTTTATTCCCGAGATGCATTAATGATTTCAGCACACACGACTCAATCTCTTCCGGATTTCCTGATGGAAGGATATGCTGACGGTCTATTTCGCCCCAGAAAGTAATTTTGCCCTGAAAATTTTTGCCCAATTTTTCAATCCCCATCACTGCCACCTGACAATTAAGAGCATCCACTTTGAGTTCAATTAAGTCTTCAATTATGTCAAATATATACCCGTCGCTATGAAAAAATACAAATCTTCCTGACTGTTTGATTCTATCTGTTAGCTCTTGATAACAGGGCTTGAAGATACGCCTCCAGTACTCAGGCGGGATGAACAGTTGTGTCTGCGTTCCCCAGTCGTCAGCAATAGTCACAGCGTCATAGTCATATTTCAATCCCAGCTCCAGACGCTTGAGCAAAAACTCCAGAACTAAGTCGCGGAGAGTAAATAATTCACTGGGTTCCTCAAGTATGTCCATAAATAAAAATTGCGGGTCACGAAGCCAGCACATTCGGTGAAATAAAGAACCCAGACTGAATAATCTGAATTTGTGTTTATTTGCTTCCAGACTTTTGGGTACTTTTATAAATAAATCTTCTTTGAGCAGATTAAATGACGGTTTATAATGTTCAAGTTTTTTCCAGTCGTTCAGCGGATAATGTACTACCTGACCCAGAATGCCTGGAATCGTGTTGCGCCACACTGAGCCCCACGGGTCGGTATACTCACCAGTTTCATAGGCACGATATAACTGGTCGGAGTCTTCTGCACCATTATAATAAAAATCCCATTCCACGCTGTTCAGCAGCTCTTCCAGTTCTGCACCATATTTCAAACGTGCTGCCGGAAGTACCCAGACATCGCGTGGCACACGTTCAGGATTTTGAAACTTTAATGTGCGGTAAACTAAATCCTGGCTGTTCATTAATTAATCACAAAATCAGTCACAAATGAATTGTTATCCTGATTGTAATGAACCAGTATAACTGCTGTCAATGTGTTATCCTGAACTCAGCAGAAGTGTTTTAGCTAATTTATGCAATTGATAATCATCTCTATGATTTTAGGATTTGGCATTGCAATGCTTTCTGTAAGAATGCTATACTATTTTTAAATAGATGTGATAACAAAATTGTGGCTGAGCACCGCAAGATTGGTATAATGGAAAACCTTTCCACAAATCCAAATCTGTCTTTCTCAAGAGAGCTGCGGCAAATTGCGCGTGCTTTTCACCGAATTCACACAATCAACAATACTCTCAACACAGAAGTAAGTGACAAAGATTTTTGCTATTTATTGCTGTTGTCTTTAATTTCGCCTTATGGATTGGGCTTCAGTCAGGCGTTTTGTTTTTGTTATGATAAACAACAGGCTGTTTTACGCGGGCATATTGGTTTTGCGCCTAAAGATAGAGCCGGATTAATTGCCTTATGGCGTCAGGTCATCAAAGACTTCCGCCAAAAAATCCCCCCCCTTGAAATGCTCGTCTCAATACCCTCAGCTGCAATAGAGAGATATAAGGATTTAAATTTGATTATTACCACGACTAATCAGCGGAGTCCCGTGTTATTGCAATTGAGGTCTACCAGTAGAAAAATTCGTAACATTGTCATTGAACTGCCAGCAAATCCTGCCAGACAACAAACCTCTCCTTTATCTGTAGCCTGCAATTTTAAAAGAATAATCTGGCTTAAGAAGGCTGAGATGGCAGGATTTTTACCCCAGGCATTTTTAGAATTACTCGCAGATGAATTTGTAGTTATACCTATTTGTTCTGATGGTGAGAACTATCATCTGATATTTGCCGATAAAAGATTTCAGCAAAGGGGTATTCGTCCTCTTGACCTTCTGCAGCTGGAGTGGTTCTGCCTGCTTACCGCGATGGTATTGAAGAATAATGCCTTAATCAGGGATTTACGCCATACCTACGATGAAATTAAGGGCATTGATGAATTTAAGAATAATTTTCTCTCAGTCATATCGCATGAATTACGCACACCTTTGACCTCTATTTATGGCTTTACTGAGCTATTGCTCGCAGGCAAAGCCGGTGAAATCACTACCACGCAACAGCGACTGCTGGAGCGCATTTTGCAGAATGCTCACCTGTTGATAAATAAGGTCAATGATCTGATAGAATTGGCTCATATTGAAGTTGAAGGATTGGAACATCTGGAATTGGGTCCGGTTGATCCCCTGGAAGTATTTATTAACATATTGCCCAAGATGCGGTACAGAATAAACAGCAAAGGTATTAAGCCTGAACCGGTCATCAAATCTGACCTGCCTCGTATTCTGGTGAATGAAAAGGCATTGGAACGAATTTATTATCATCTCCTGGATAATGCGATTAAGTTCTCTCCCCCAAACGGGAAAGTTTTGGTTGAATTTGAAAAATTTGGGGATGAAGCTTATATCTCGGTCATTGATTATGGCTGTGGAATACCGCAGGACAAACTCCAGAAAATATTTGATTATTTTTATCAGGTAGAAGAACCAATGACCAGAAAATACGAAGGTCTGGGGGTGGGGCTGGCTATTATCCGTTTACTTCTCAAAGCTACGGGGGGGAAAATTAAAGTGGAAAGTCAGCTCCATAAAGGTAGCCGCTTTACAATAATTTATCCAGTAGCAACCTTATGAGAAAGGCAATTTACCTGAAATGTATCAGGCTGAGATAGAAAAAACTGTTCGTCTGCTGGAAAATCGCATTAACAACAATCCCAATGACGAATACGCCTTATTACAATTGGCAGAATTATATTATCAGTTAGGCCACTTTGACACCCAGGCACGTGAAGTATATGAAGCTGTAATTAATAAACATCCCCGTGAAGCCAAGTTCCAGAATGCACTCAGTATTTCATTATTATTACAACAGATTTCGCAGCTACCGCAGGAAATAAAACAGATATCCGAGACCAATCTAAATGTAATTCGCAGTAATATTAATAACCTGAAAATAATGCTTCGGCATCACCCCGATAATCAGGCACTACGTCTGGCATTGGCTAACTTACTGATGCTGATTGGTGAAATTGATGAAGCAATAGAAGAATACAAGCTCTGTATGAAATACGGTTCGCCCAGAATGAAGGATGCCAAAAATTTCTTCAAACTTGTCTTTGCCTCTGGTAAATTACAACATCCTCACCAGTTACTATTTTTTGCTGATTTCTTTCACAAAAACAACGAAACCGAACTGGCATTAAATATCCTGTTAGACCTGTATGATAAAGGAGAAATTACCCCTGCAGTATATGAACCACTTCTGGAACTGTTGCAAAATACAGTTGCTGAGCTGGAAGAGCATGATGATGAAAGTGGTTCAATACTTAAAAACGAATATCTTCGTCGGATAACTGATATTTATCTCCAGCGCAATGAGCTATATAACGCCTTACAAACTTTGAATCACCTGGAAATTAAAAAACTCCGCAATTTCTCTACAGTAAAAAAAGCAGCCCAGATGTTAATTAATTATGGTGATTTCAGCGGTGCTTTTAAATTCCTCTCGCAAATTCCACTGGACGAAGAAGCAAAAGCACTCATCAACCAGATGACGTTGCAACTGGAAAAACGTGGCGAATTGGATACTGCTACTTACTTACTCCAGTTTATTAATGAAAATGATATTACTATCAAAGATATAAGCGAACAACGCTGGCGGGAACTGGAAATCCGCGCTGAAATTGGCCTGGGAATATTATATCTAAAAAAGAAACAGTATCAGCAAGCACTGGATAAATTTATTTCGGCTATCAAGCATGGATTTATTGATATAGAAGAGATTATTGAACATCTGGAAATAATTTTTGCCAACCTTACGAGGATTGACCCCGGCGTTTTAAAACTTGTCGGCTGGCTGTATCTTAAAAATAAAAATTACTATAAAGCTGCTGAATATTACAGCTCAGTTTTAGCCTCACTACCCGAAGATAAAGAAGCACGTCAGCAACTGCGAATCATATATAACAATATTCTTGCCAAAAATCCGCAGATGGGAGAAATCCGTCTTAAGTCTGGTGACTTATATCTGATGGAAGGTGATAGTGAACGGGCTCTTATTGAATATCAAGAGGCATTAAGCAATCCCTTTGCTCACTTAAAGGCAGCCAAGAAAATTGCCGCCATCCATTTCAAAAATGGCGATATTCAGCTGGCGTTTGAGAAGCTGAAAAACCTTCCGCTGGAAGAAGAAGATTTACCATTAATCTATAATATTATGCAGGCGTTTATTAATAATGAGGACTTTAAATCAGCCAAAATCTGCGCTGAACTGATAGTAAATTTTCGGGCTGATTATAGAGATACAGCTACAATCCTGGAGTCTCTCCGCCAGCAAGAGCGTGAATTTCTGGCAGTGGCTGAGAATGCTGACGACAAAATGAGAGAATTAATTGGCGACCATGCAATTGGACGCTATCATCTGGTAAGTAAAATTGCCAGTGGTGGAATGGGAGTAATTTACAAGGTTTTTGACCGCAAGCTAGGTAAATATGCCGCTATGAAAGTCCTTCGTGAAGAACTCAGCAATAGTGAACGTGTTCTGGAACGTTTCTTTCGTGAAGCACGTATTGCCGCCTCAGTTAAACATCCCAATATTGTTGATATCTACGATTTTAATATCAGTCACACTGCTGGGCATAGCTATATCTCAATGGAATATATTGAAGGCAGGTCATTACGCCAGATAATTGAAGATAAGTTTACCTACTCCCCTGAGCTGAATAAGGAATACATCGCAGAGATTGTATATTATATTTCTCAACTCTGTAGCGCCCTGGAAGCCACTCATAAACGAGGCATAATCCATCGTGATATTAAACCTGACAATTTGTTAATTACAAAAGAGGGGCTGGTAAAAATTACTGACTTTGGCATTGCCCACGTAGAACGTGCTACAATGACGCCTGCCGGGGCGTTAATCGGTACACCTCGCTATATGTCACCAGAACAGGTGCGAGGCGCAAAAATTGACGGCCGGGCTGATATCTATGCTGTCGGTATTGTGCTATACGAGTGCCTGGTTGGCTCCCCGCCATTTATTGCCGGCGATATTGCTTATCAACAGGTTAACATTGACCCGCCGGAACCGAAAGAAATAGTTAACACCATTCCTGAAAAACTCAATGCCTTAATAATGAAATGTCTCAAGAAAGACCCTAACGAACGTTACCAAACAGCATCTGAACTTAGAAGGATATTAGAAGATATTCTTATTGAACTCGGAGGCCATCAACCAACGATTAACGAGCATACGACCACACCTGGAATCAGACCTGGACCTCTAACTAATTGTCAGTACTTGTCTGCCAGTTTACAACATCCAGAGTTTAATACCCATATGTTGAAACTTTATAAGCTTTATTTTTTGCTTCTTTGTTTGGTTCTAAGATTATTCTGTGGCTTTCCGTGTGAATCTGTGGCTAAAATTATTTGTCACTTAATAATCTAACACACAGAAAAAGATACAGTCAGAAGAACACAAATTGACACACAAATGAGTGATTATCTGCGTTTACAAATATCTGCTAGTTATCACATAAGAATAGAGAATGCAGAAAATTTAATCCCTCATATGTTTATTTTTAAGTTATCCGTGTTATTCGGTGTCCTTCCGGGGCTGAAAAAAACTCAATTTCTCCAGCAACGACTCTACTTTACGGTTGCGGAGTGTAAATTTTGCTGTAGGGGCGATGAGTAAGGGGAGTATATTTATAAAAAGGAGCGTCAAGAATTTCTCCAGCATCAAGATTAAAATCTTTTGCGTATTCGGTCACGAGCTGGGAGAGAAGTTGTTTATCTGACGCGGTGAGCTCGCTTAATTGAGGCTCTCT
>CAYRXI010000035.1:0-3735 GCA_964428255.1 uncultured Candidatus Sumerlaeota bacterium | reverse complement strand
TGGAATGGGAAACCGGCACGTGATAATCGTACCGCCGTGCATTCCACTACCTACTCGGTCGCCGACCAGCTGCTCTGGAGTAGCGCAATTTAGCCCTAATACAAGTATTATGCCGCCAGCCATATATTCACCGAGGAAGTCGCCTGCTGTGCCACCGATAATCAGGATCGGCAGCTGGTTACTGTATGCCTTAAGATGAATCCCAAACCGATAACCAACATCGCCCCGAATAAATACCCTTCCCCCACGCATACCATAGCCAACAATATCCCCGGCATTTCCGTGAATGACAACTTTGCCACTGCTCATAGTGTTGGCAACCTGGTCCTGCGCATTGCCATAGACAATTACCTCTGGTCCATTCATAAAAGCTGCCAAGTTATTACCGGGAGTCCCGTGAATATGTATGGTTACATCTTTTGTTAAACCATTAGCAATATAGCGCTGGCCATTGACATTTATTAACTCAATTACTCTGGCACCTTTATCAATAACTGAATGAATACTGGCATTTAAATATCTGTAATAAATATTATGGGCATCTATTACAACTTTTTCCGAGATGCCTGCCCCGACATTTTCTAAAATGGCTAAAGTGTTCATTGTGTTTACCTCTCTTTGAATTATTACAATGTCTTATATATTCAATTACTCTCCTGCATGTTTTATGTTCAGAATTCTAAGTTCAATATCGCTTAAACCAATGCCCCGTAGCCGTTCTCTATTCCCGCGAAAAGACTCTATCGCATTTACACCCAGCAGTCCCATTACTTCTTTTAATTCCAAACTCCAACTATTAATCAAATTAATCAAGCGTTGCGCACCCCATTCGGGGTCAAGCCGCTGTGTGAGCTCCGGACGTTGCGTGGCAATGCCCCAGGAACAATTGCCAGTATGACATTGCTGACACATATGACAGCCAAGCGCAATAAGTGCAGCTGTGCCGATTGCCACGGCATCGGCGCCCAGGGCGATAGCTTTTTTCATATCTGCGGCGCTGCGAATTCCCCCTGCTGCGATTAAGGAAACGGAGTTACGGATTCCTTCCTGACGCAGCCGGTCGTCAACAACAGCCAGCGCCAGCTCTATCGGGATGCCCACGTGGTCACGTACAGTTTTAGGCGAGGCACCTGTCCCCCCCCTAAAACCATCTATGTATATTATATCAGCACCTGCACGGGCAATCCCGCTACAGATAGCAGCCACATTGTGTACCGCAGCAATTTTCACACAAATCGGTTTTTCGTAACGAGTAGCTTCCTTAATTGAGTATATAAGCTGCCGCAGGTCTTCAATGGAGTAGATGTCATGATGGGGCGCCGGGCTCAAGGCATCTGTCCCCGGAGGAATCATTCTGGTCTCGCTAATAGCTGCAGTTACCTTTTCACCCGGCAGATGTCCACCAATCCCGGGTTTTGCCCCCTGTCCGATTTTGATTTCTATCATCGCTGAACGTTCCAGATACTGCTTATCTACACCAAAACGTCCAGAGGCGCATTGAACGATAATATTATCAGCGTAAGGTAAAAGTTCTTTGTGTAAACCTCCCTCTCCGGTATTCATAAGAGTGCCGCAGCGTTGTGCCGCCATTGCCAGGGCCTTATGAGCGTTTAGCGAGATGGAACCAAACGACATCCCCCCGAAAGTTATCGGGGTCTGTAAAACAATATTCTTTGTCATTAAAGTTTTCAGTTTAAATTCACCGGTTGCTGTTTTTTCTATTTCCACCTTTTCCGGTTTACTACCCAGAAAAGTTATTAGCTCCATCGGTTCACGCAAGGGGTCAATGGAGGGATTAGTTACCTGGCAGGCATCAATGACAATATGGTCAAAATACGATTTGTAATCTCTGTCGTTGCCCGTACTGGTTAAAATAATACCACCAGTTTCTGCCTGGCAGTAAATTTCCTCAATCACTCTGGGAGTCCAGTAATAATGAGGGCGAGAAACAATATCGGTTCTCTGAATCGTAATTGCACCTTCAGGACAGGTGTTTTCACAGCGGTGACAGGCAACACATTTTGCCGGAATGCTTATAACATCATTTTCAAAACTCAATGCTCCAAAGCCACACTCTATCAGGCAACGTTTACAACGCCGACAGAGCTCTCTGTCAATTACTGGCTTAAATTTGTAGCAAATTAAACTCTTATTTACCATAACACTCATTGCTTCATTTTTCAGCAAACTGTTAACTATTGTTTAATTCTGCAATTACTGGTTCGCCGGCGCGGGGATTCCAGACCCGACTAACAGAAGGACATATTTCACGTATAGCTGCCTCTTCACTGCTCAAAATTACCATGTCATCTTTTATTCCGGCTACCATTGGCCTTAACTTTATCCTGTCATTTAAGCCAGCCATACCTCGCGACCAGGCAACAATAATGGCAAATGGTCCATTTATTAACAGACTTCCATATACCATTCGTAATATCTGGTAAAAATGGCGCTCTTCTACTGGTAGACGACTGATAGTATCCCAGAAGGGTGGCGCCATTATTTTCAACGCTATCTCTATGGGTATTTTGTGTTTGCGGATTAAAAGGTCTAAAATGTATGCAATGACTTCGGTGTCAGTCATCAGGCTACACTTGTAACCAAACATTTCAAGATAGCGTTTATTGATGCCATAAGAAGAGATTTCACCATTATGAGTTACTGCCCAATCCAGAAGAGAGAATGGATGAGCACCACCCCACCATCCCGGTGTATTGGTTGGGAAACGAGCGTGCCCGACCCATAAATATCCTTGATAGTCTGCAATCTTGAAAAATTCTGCCAGGTCTTCAGGATAACCAACCCCTTTAAAAACCCCCATATTCTTGCCACTGGAGATAACAAATGCCCCCTCCAGTTCAGTATTTATATTCATCACTATATTTACTACAAAATCGTTTTCGCTGATTACTTCAGCTTCTAACATCGGGGTCAATTTCGGCTTAAGAAAATACCGCCAGAGAAGAGGAGGGGTTATGCGTGGACGCTTCTCTTCGGGGTCTATTCCGCTGGAAGGTTTAGGGTAATATAAACGATTTATATCGGTTGGAATTGGTTCACCATACTCCACAAAAAATAGTTGCTCAAGTAATGTTTCGCAACGAGTACGTGCAGCTTCATCAGAATACAATAAATGAAAGGCATAATAATCAGAGTAGCGTGGATAACAGCCATAAACCACAAATCCACCACCCAGCCCATTTCCCCGCTCATGCAAGGCAGCAATTCCACGCGTAATTATTTCTCCACTCATCGGTTTTCCGCTGGTATTGAATATTCCGATATGTCCGCAACCTGAGATCTCACGTAACATTTTTCACTCACAATAATCACAAAAGTTATTTTAAATAGTGATGAAAAAAATAATCATTACAGACTGGAAAATTTCATTTAAGTACCTAAAATCTTCTCCGCGTCTTCACGATAGGCATCCATAACATATTTGATTCCGGATATTTTAGCTGCTTCTTCTGTTAAGGCGATTAAATCAGCACGCTTTACTGTGTCCAGACGAAAGCTCCGTGCCCCTGCCATAAATTGGGTGAGTCCGGTTTTCAACTTGTCTACAAATGTGTATATCGCCACTGCTCCCAACGGTATCTCTTTCATTCTCTTTCCGTATTTTTCCGCCAGCTGCGAATAAGTAGTAAAAATCTGTTCAGGTGTGGTGCCGTATTTTGCAATAGTGCTGGGAAGCTCTGACCAGGCGGTAGACATCCCTTTGCCATTATTAAG
>CAYRXI010000034.1:17036-24472 GCA_964428255.1 uncultured Candidatus Sumerlaeota bacterium | reverse complement strand
AGAAGGTAAAATCTCTCTTGTTCTATGTCAAAGAACATAACTTTGCAACAAAGCAGGTTGAGATTTATTAGACTTGAAAAACTGTAAATACAAATTAATGGGGCAGTGAATACGACAAGATTGAACAAGAAAACTTTAATTGGATTGGCACCTAAAACAGCGATAAATAAAAGCCAAGGTGTCCAAAATGTAGGGCGGCAGTTTTCTCCTAATAATGTGGGAAAATTTTTGTAACTCAATGCCAGCTCACGATATCTGAACCCATCAACACCTAAACTAAATTCACCTTTAGCGTAATTGACCACAAAATAAACAACGTGTAAAAATACAATAAGAACAATTAGAAAAATCCGAAGTTTTTGCTCCATTTAATTTTTGTGATACTTCTTGGACATCTCACTGCTGGCGTTGTAGGTAAGTTGACTAAAAATTTTTATTTATCTACCATAGTCGTCGGAGACACGAACAACATCATCCAGTTCTGGTGTTGAGACCTCAAATATTTTTGCGTCTTCAAGTGCCTCCAGCCGATGCCAGGTGCCCGGGGGCAATACATAGGCTTCGCCAGCATTAACGATTTTTTCTGTCAAATTCTCCGGCGAAGTGCCAATGGTCAATTTAATTTTTCCCGCGTCTATGTATTGAGTTTCGTGTTTAACTTTATGATATTGAAGACTCAGGCGATGCCCTTTTTTCACAATCAGAATTTTCCCCACATATTTATCGGTAACTGCCCACCAGCGTTCTTCGCCCCAGGGCTTGGGAACAATTTTCATTATTCACCTCCAGCAGAGTTTGTATTAAGATTATTGTGAAGAAGACTATTGAACAAATTCAAGTAAGATTCAGAATTTCAATTGCATCAATTCAATAAACACTTAGAATATTCATTTGAAATATTTAACGGGAGTTATATATGTCGCCAACATATAAACTTGACGCGGAAAGGTTGATGTTTGCTCAAGAAGTCAGTCTATTAGCCAGAAACAAGATGCAGGAATGTTATAACTGCGGTAAATGCACTGCAGGGTGTCCCGTGGCATACAAGATGGACCCGCCAATTCACCTGATAATGGAGATGGTGCAGATGGGGAGGCGTGAAGAATTGCTGAGCAGTCCAAGTATCTGGTATTGCGTCTCCTGCGAAACGTGCTCTACACGCTGTCCTAAAGAAGTATACCCATCGCATGTAGTGGATGCGTTGCGAGAACTGGCATTGAGAGAAAATAAAGTGCCGGATGAAGCTGCTCATATCATTGCCTTTCATCGTATTTTACTGGAGAGTATTCGTAAATATGGGCGCCTGTATGAAATCGGAATGGTCAGGGATTTTAAACTACAAACCCTTAAGCTGTTTGAAGACCTACCTCTGGGGATAAAGATGTTTTCAAAAAATAAATTAAGAATTTTCCCACACAAAATTAAAGACAGAAAAACTATAGAAAGAATCTTTAAGAAATACTGGAGAGATAATGAATCAGAAAAAAGTTAGAGTGGGTTATTATCCGGGGTGTGCCTTGCATGGCACAAGTTTTGAGTATGATGTTTCAATACGCCGCACAAATGAGAAATTTGCTGTAGAGCTGGTGGAGATTGAGGACTGGAGTTGCTGTGGTGCTTCATCTGCTCATATGACAAATTTTAAACTGAATGCGGCATTGAACGCCCGAAATCTGACATTAGCAGCGGAACAACAACTAACAGAGGTGCTGGCACCCTGTCCCCTGTGCTCAAAGGTGATGCTGGAAGTTAATCAACAGCTGTCTGAAGATTCTGAATTAAGGGCTGAAATAAATGAAGTTCTGGGTAAAACCTATAAACCCGGGGTGCAAGTATTAAACTATTTACAATTTGTAGAACGATACTATTTGCCGGACTTAAAAGATAAATTGGAACGAAAATTTGATGACCTGAAGGTGGCATGTTATTACGGCTGTCTTCTAACCAGACCGCCAGAGGTTGTGAAATTTGACGATGCCGAACAGCCCGAAACATTTGAACGGATTATGAATATTCTCGGCGTAGAGCCAATTGAGTGGAGTTTTCGCACAGAATGTTGTGGGGGGGGATTTACGCTGGCAGATGCACAACTGGTTGCTACGTTAACGCAACGTATTCTGGCAGATGCACAACAAAACGGTGCCAAAGCCATAATCGTCGCCTGTCCGATGTGCCATGCCAATCTGGATATGCGTCAGACTGACATCCGTAATTTATCCGGCATAGATTTTAACCTGCCAATAATTTATCTTTCAGAACTTATCGGGCTGGCTTTAGGATTATCCGCAAATGAAATTGCCATTACCAAGCACCTGACCGGAGTCACCAGAGTGCTGCAAAAAGTAAAGTAACGGCTCTAATATTTCTTAATACTTCTGCGATTAATAACTACAATTTGTTTTTTAAATTCGTTAAAAGAGGCAAAAAATGATTCTGGATAGGAACGAGATTATATTGAATCGTTATCGGAAGATAGCGGAGCTGCGCGCCCGGGGAATAAATCCGTTTCCGAACAAATTTGAATCAACTCATAAGAGTGCCGGGATTTTAGCACAGGCTGAGGAATTAATTCAGCAAGGCAAACAGGTCCGTGTAGCAGGCAGAATCCTGGTGATTCGCTCATTTGGAAGGTCGCATTTTTTTCACCTTCAGGACGGCTCTGGCAAGGTGCAGATATATGTGCGTAAAGATGCTACGCGTGCTGAAGATATGGAAATATTTCAAAAATACATAGATGGTGGGGATATTGTGGGTGTGGAGGGAACTGTATTCCGAACCAAAACCGGTGAGGTGACTGTTCTGGCTGAGCGGCTAACTTTGCTGGCAAAGGCAGTTCGTCCATTGCCCGAGAAATGGCATGGGTTAAAAGATAGAGAAACGCGTTATCGCCAGCGCTACGTGGACTTGATTGTGAACGAAGAGACGCGGCAGATTTTTATACAACGTGCCAGAATTATTGATACAATGCGGCGCTGGCTCAATGAACAGGGCTATTTAGAAATTGAGACGCCAATGATGCAGCCAGTGTATGGTGGAGCCATGGCACGTCCTTTTGTAACCCATCACAATGCATTAGACATAGACTTATATTTACGGATAGCACCAGAGTTGTATCACAAACGTGTGGTAGTGGGGGGGCTGGAGAGGGTCTATGAAATAAATCGGAATTTCAGGAATGAAGGGTTATCTACTGTTCATAATCCTGAGTTTACGATGCTGGAGCTATACACGGCGTACTGGGACTATAGCGATACTCTGCGACTGGTAGAGGCTATGCTTAAACATATTGCGCAGGAAGTGCTTGGTACCTTGAAGTTCAAATACGCAGATTATGAGATTGACTTTAGTGGGGAATGGAGAAAGCTAACCATACTGCAAGCGATCAAAGAGTTTCTGGGATTAGAATTGGATTGGCGTCAGCCCCAGACAGAGGTATTAAGAATTGTGGCGGGAAAAGTAGAAGCTGAACGCGCAGAAATCAAAGATTTAAATACTGAGGAGCTAATAATGCTTCTATTTGAGACACACGTGGAGGAAAAACTTATCCAGCCAGCTTTTGTGTTAGAATATCCCAAGTCTTTAAGCCCCCTGGCAAAGGCTAAAGAGAATGAGCCCAAAGTGGCGGAACGTTTTGAGCTCTTTATTGCGGGATTGGAGATTGCCAATGCATATACGGAGCTCAATGACCCTGAAGAACAGTATGAAATTTTCAAAGAGCAGGCACGGAGACGACAAGCGGGAGTAATGGAAGCGTTTATGATGGATGAGGACTACATTCGGGCGCTGGAGTATGGCTTGCCTCCAACCAGTGGGCTTGGTATTGGCATTGACCGCCTCGTAATGCTTCTGACAAACAAGCAATCCATTCGTGATGTAATTTTATTCCCGCAACTTCGCCCCGAACAACCGCTTGCTCCTGAAAATATTGAGGGGGCAGAGTAAATTAATCTGACGTCTACAATCAAAGCCTTGAGAATATTATTAATTACTTTTGGATTAACTCCATTATCAGGTAATGCGGAAATAATCAACGAGAACACAGCGGCGCATACGTGTAAAGTGGCGTGCAGAGGTGATGCCCTCGCCAGTAGTGCCTGCAATAGAGAAGGAGGTATATCCTTCGCCGCCAACGCCCAAGCCAGCGCCGGAGGGTCCATTCTTGACGAAAATTGTTGTTTTAATTGCCCGCGCCATCTTGTGCATATTGGCGATATTACGCGAGTGTATCACAGCAGTGTGCCCATAACCATGTTCAGCTTTTACTGCCAGCTCAATGGCTTCATCTACATCCTTGCACCGAACAATGGGGACCACCGGACATAACTGTTCCTCCTGGACAAAGGGATGGTCAAAATGAGTTTCTGCAATTAACAGTCTGGTTTGCGGGTCAATATCCAGCCCGATAGCAGCGGCAAGGACCACGGCATCTCTGCCAACAAGTTCGCGATTAAGCATAACTTCGCCTTTGCCATCTTTGGGAAAGATAAACATTTTTTGTGCCAGCTGGTCCAGCTGGTATGGGGAGAGTTCATAACAACCATTTTTAATCATTTCTCGTTTGAGCTGGTCAGCTACCTGTTCAACCACAAAAATTTCTTTTTCGCCAATACAAAGGCTATTGTTGTCAAATGAGGCACCAGTAACTATGTCTCGTGCAGCTTTGGGGATATCTGCAGTCTCATCCACTACCACCGGTGGATTGCCAGGACCAGCAGCAATAACCTTTTTGGACGATGCCATCGCAGCTTTCACCACACCGGGACCACCAGTGATTAGCAACAGATTTATTTTAGGATGCCGAAATAGAATTTGCGCGGTTTCAATTGTGGGTTCACTAACCATAGTGAGAAGATTGGGCGGACCACCGGCGTCAATTATGGCTGAGTTGAAAATATCAATGCCGAATTTTGAGATATTTTTACTGGTAGGATGGGGATTGAACACCACTGAATTGCCGGCTGCTATTATACTGATTGCATTATTCATTATAGTGGGAACAGGATGCGTTACCGGTGTGACGGCGCCGATAATGCCATAAGGTGCGAGTTCAACAGTTGTCAAACCGTGGTCGCCAGACCAGGCGATAGTGGGCAGGTCTTCAATGCCTGGTGTTTTCTCGGCAACTATTTTCAATTTTAGCATTTCATCTTCTACCCGCCCGATTTTTGTTTCTTCCACTTTGCGCTGGGCGATTTCTCTGGCATACTTCAAACCGGCCTGACGAATAGCATCAATAATCTTTTTCCTCGTTTCCAGCGTTAAGGACATTAGTTGGCGTTGTGCGATTTCTGCAGCATCAATAGCTTCGTCCATCGTAGCAAAAATGCCTCGCTGAGAAAGAGGGGGAGTTATTAATGCCGGTTGAGATGGTGCTGGCGATTCTTCAGGGATGAGTTTCTTACGTATTAAAACCTGCTTTACGACTTCTTGAACCAGCTGCCGAATTTGCTCTTCTGTTGCAGCCATATCTCTTCCTCCTCATTTAGTTTACTGGTAGTCGATAATGAAATACTTGCATATTTATAAGGAGTTAATATACAACATCTAAAAATTTAATGATATTGATAAGTGATTTTATTTTTAATTTCAAGTGCAAACACAAGCTATAATTCCAAACAATGAGTAAACAACTTTTTAAAAAAAAGAGGGAAGATTTTATGTGTTTATTTTTTTTATTTAATCACAGGCTAAAACTGATTCCCATTATTTTATGCCTATTGCTAAGCGGATATTATACGGGATTTGCTTCCAGTGACAGCGAAATTATAAAAGACAAATGGCTGCGAAATTTCAAACTACAGCATCTTGAAACCACTACGACTACACTTACTACAGAGTTAACGCTTGAAATAATTAACAACAATGAACCGACCAAGCCTTCACCACAGATACGGGGCAGGACATATTTTTATCTGGTGGCTCCGACCTTAACTTCACCGGATATCAAAATATTAGACTACACCTATAGTATCTTTAAGCACTCCCGCCTCATAGGAACATATACTAAGAATGAGACGTCAGAGTTCGCTTTGCCTTCTGATTCATACCTTCTCAGCGCAAAAGTAGTAGACAATTTTCGCAACTTTGTGATTTTGCGACTTGATTTTGTTGGAACAGACTATGTACGCGTGTCCGAGGAAAAGGAACTTCAATTTGTCATTCAGCGCTTGAAATGTGTGTTAACATTCCCGGTATCCAAACACTATGATTTTGATGTGAAGACAAACGATACCTTTGGCACTGCGTTTCTACAAAAATTAGTGGCTAATGCTGCTGATATGGAGCTCTTTGCCCAGGCTGACCCGGATATAATGAAGGATTACAGTTTGCAGGAGCAATTTGCGGAAAGAATAAATGCAGCGTATGCCAGGGCACCAGTTGTAAAGGTTTTAGTAACGCGATCTGGGATACAAAAGATAAGTTTTGAAGAATTAAAAAAGAGTGGAATACCCGCTGAAAAACTTCCAGTGAAAAACCTCAAGCTCTTTTTTCAAAATAGAGAAGTCCCTGTTTTCTTAGAGCGTGGCGAGAGTAAATTTGACACTTTTTCTGCAGGAGATAGTTTATATTTTTACGCACCCGATCCCCGCGATAACAAGCACAATTACGAAATTTACTGGCTGATAGCAGACGATGAGAATTCATCGCCCCCACTCATTATAGAATTGGTTCAACACCGAGCAACTGAAAATATGCCAATAATAGAGAGCGGCTGGTATGATAAGAAATTTTATCCGCCAAAACATTATCATCATTTTATTTCAATGCCGTTGGTGTCCAGTCGGTGGTACTGGGATACAATCAAACAGGGTGAGTTTAAAGAATATACGTTTTATTTATATGGAATAGACAATAAGTCTGAAGACTACACCTTTACCATAAAGATTGGAACCATTGAACGCAATAAGACGAATATCTGCAACATCTATGTAAACGAGAAGCCCTTTGAGAGAATTGAATGGTTTGGCTGGAAGACAAACATCTGGAGCAAAAATATTCCCCCCTCTTTTCTGCAAGAAGGCTTTAATAAAATTGCGATAGAAATACCTGATACCCAGGACAAAGAAAAATATAATTCTGAGTTATGCCTGTTTGGTTTTGAATTTAAGTATAAAGGGAAGTTGCAAACAGAAGAAGATTGTATGAGTTTCACCATTACGGGTGACACCGAATCTTCTATGTCGCAGATACAATTCAAAATTGGCAGTACCAATCTACCAGTATATGTGTTCAATGTTACAAATAGCGCCAGACCATATATGCTTCAGCCTTTTTTTACCGGAGTTGGACATAGAAGAGTGGTAGATGAAGTACAAAGAGAAAATAAATATTACATTATAACCACACATGGTGCAAATATTCCACGGCTCATTCAGTTAAGAAAGCCGCTGACACTTTTAAAGAACAATAATGGTGTAGATTATTTGATAATTACA
>CAYRXI010000034.1:15885-17026 GCA_964428255.1 uncultured Candidatus Sumerlaeota bacterium | reverse complement strand
ATAAAACCCCTTGTGGAAGAAAGACAGAAGGCAGGATTGCGTGTATTTGTGGCAGAGATTGATGATGTCTATGACAATTTCAGCTATGGATGCAAAGAGAGCTACGCTATCAAAAACTTTATTAAGTATGTGTATTATAAATGGCAACCACCACGATTGAGCTATGTATTGTTAGTGGGAGAAGCAAGTGATATCCAGGGTGACCCGACTGAGTATAGCCCTGAGATTCAGGAAGATTTGATTCCAGTATATAACTCTGAACTGCCTGAAACTTTTGCACGCGCTGATAATCAGTACACAATTGTCACCGGTAAACTTATTCCCGATATTCCGATCGGTCGTTTCTCTGTCAATACGATAGAGGAATTAAAAACCTGCATTGAAAAGACGCTTAATTATCCGAAGGAACAAGCCACCTTTGGCAACTGGCGCGAACGCTTTTTATTTATTACTGATGATGAACCTGAATTCTCCGTCATAGTTGAATATCTTATTCAGGTAGGATTACCGGACTATTTACTTCCACTACGAATTTACCAGCAGGAATTTGATTACACCAATTTTTATCGGGTTTTTCAGCGCAAAAAGTCGCCTGATGCTACCCGCGCTATTATTAATGCGCTAAATGACGGCGTGGTAATTTACAATTTCTTTGGTCACGGCGGACCCAATATCTGGACTGCGGAACGCTTGTTTCATGTTTCTGAAGATTTACCATTGCTAAATAATGCCAATCGGCTGTCATTCCTTACGGCTTCCAGTTGTGATACGGCATGGTTGGATTATCCGACTGCTCCAGTAAGATCTTCAATGGGAGAACTTCTACTAAAAACGCCGGATAAAGGCTGTATCGGTGTTTTTGGACCCACTACTGGTGCTACTCCTGCAGACCATAAACGCTTGATGATTCACTTTTTCACTTCCCTGTTCAATTTTAATTACCGGCGATTTGGAGACGTCATCATTGCAACTAAATTACTATATGCGATGGAGGATAGTAATCAACAGGTGCTGGACCAGTTTGTTCTTTTAGGAGACCCCTATTTGAGCTTTAATTTTGACATTCCTGAATTTAAAGAATTGCACATAGAACCGGAGGTCATAAATGCTCAGACTGGTGGAAAGGTGAGACTATATGGTG
>CAYRXI010000034.1:10703-15875 GCA_964428255.1 uncultured Candidatus Sumerlaeota bacterium | reverse complement strand
ATATGGTGTGTTACCTACCAGTATGTGGGGCTGGGCACAAGTCCATTTAATCTTTCTCCCTGAACATAAAGTTAAGGAATTAGAGAGCTATTTGCCTGTAACTGCTGGTATTTTAGACGGAGAAATCAATCTCCCCCCCCTACCAGCTGGTACAAAACTCCTCAGAGTATACGCCTACAATGCGCTAAAGCAAAAGGAATACCGCACCTGCAAGGCTTTAGAGGTTGTAGAGCCAGATTTGGAATTGACGTTAAGTTATGATGCACCCACTACTTACCCTCTACCCGGTGAAGAGTTTACTGCAAATGTGATGTTGAACAATCCAACCAAACTTACACTACCTGAAGTTGCAGTGAAAATTGCTTATGGGATTCAGGAACAAATTATACTGGAAAAGAAGCTGAGTTTACAGGCGGGCGAACAGTGGACACCCAAAATAAAGTTACAGGCAGAAAAACCCGATGTGTACAGAATTCTGGCGACCGCGAGTCTGGTAAGACCAGACGATAAGTTTACTACTTATTCAGTGTGGCAAAAAGAGATATTCGTGCCCGTATATTCGCCCACTGCAAAGCCAGCTGTTGTGGTTAATTCACGAGAAATAAAAGTCACTCCCGAACCACTGACATTTGGTGCCAAACCTAAATTTATAATCCCGCTTTATAACCTGACAGATAAAGCCCAGCAGAATGTGATTTGCGAAATTCGCTGCAACGAGGATAAGGAGTTTATTGAACAAATGTTGGTTGAAAATATTGAAGGATGGGAACGAAAGATTGTTTCCATAACAGCCAGTAAGACCCTTTCTGCGGGCGAAAAGAACATATTTGTTTTTGTGTATCAAAGTGAAAGCAAGCCTGAAAAAACCGCTATGCCACCAGCAAATGCCTTGGGGGTCAGATATACACTTAAAGTAAATAAATATGCAGACTTAGTAGTAGTCCCCGACTCAATGAAATTTTCCCGGGAAAATTATCTAAATGGTGATACCATTAGAGTAGAAGCTTTAATAAAAAACGTTGGAGACATAACGGCAAATAATATTGAAGTGGCAGCTTATGTTAATCGCCCCTTAATGGCAGTAAATCTAATTTCGCCCACCTTTTCGGAAAATCCAATTAAGATAATTGAAGAGCTTAAACCGGGTGAAGCGCGAGCTGTGACTTTCCGCTGGGATAGATTTGGAACGCCCGGAACTCTGCCAATATTCGTAGTGGTGAACCCGGCTAAAAAGATAACCGAGAGTGATTATAGTAATAATACTGCCAGCAAAAATGTGATTATAATCCCGGAAGGAAATCTAAAAATTAACAGCAAGGAAATAGTACTCTCGCAGAGTTACGCAAGACGTGGTGATAAAATTCAGGTCTCATTTGTGGTGCATAATGAAGGAATTTTTGATTTTAATGATATTCAGGTTGCCTGTCAGCAACTGGGTAAAAACAGAGAGCCCCTTCCGGCTGGAGAGCCTATAAAGATTGAAGTGCTTCAGGGTAATAGTACGGTTACCCGGACTTTTGTCTGGGATGTAGCTGAGGGGTACAATGAACTGGAGATTAATGTAAATCCGCGGGAGACGCTGAATGAGGCTAATTATGCAGATAACAAGGCGTATGTTAAGGTAAATTATGTGGTGCCAATTTTTGATTTAACTCCTGTCTCTGGAGAAATAAAAGAGCGAGTACTATTGCAAGAATTCAACATCAAAGAGCAATTACTCTCCGGGCAATTTAGTGTAACTAATATTCTCCCGGATTATAAACTCTATAATCCTCCCACTTTTAGCGCAGGAGAGACAATCCGTATTCCGCTGAGACCTATACATATAGTCAATAACGAAGTCCTTGCTGAAGATACAGCCAGTAAAGAAGTAGAGCGTGATAATCACTGGTTATTGCGTGAAGAAATCTATGAAAGAACAGGTGAGGGATGGCTCGAAGCCTCACCTTTTGAAAATCCATCTCCCGTCAAATTATCGATCCCCATTCCGGATAAATCTACTACTTATTATGATGTCTATCTCGTTGTTCAAACTAATAAAGATTACAAGGGTTATCCAGCCAGCAAATTTAAACTACAGATAGAAAAAGACAAAGACTATATAGTCTGTGATTATACTCAACAAAAATCGCCGTGGACCACTACCGAATATTATCTGGGGCGCTATAACTTATATGATGGCTTTCTTGACTTGACTATTGAAAAGACCGCCGGAACATACTGGACAATCATTAACCGCGTAAACTTAGTGCCACTGAAAGGCACATATACTTCACCAGTTGTTGATTTAGCCGAACACTGGAAAAAGAGAAAAAATCTTAAATTACAGTTTTCTACGACAACGCCAGAAAATACCAGAATTGAGTGTAGTGCTCGCTTTAGCAATAAGGAAGCAATTGACCAATGGGGCGAGTGGCAACCAATAAGCCTTGATGAAGAGGGTAATCCGGCATCAATAATAATAAATGGCCGTTATATGCAGTGGAAAACCGTGCTTTATTCAACTGAGTCAAGTTCACCACAAATTAACACCGTAAAATTGCAGATTTTCTGACCATATAAGAGATTTACAGAAAGTGCTGACGCTTAAAAACGCTCCTGAAATAAGATTAAACTCAGCTAAAAATTTTTAACAGGGTCTTGACTCAGATTAGCCATTTTATATATAATAATTTTTGATTTTGTTTGAGCGGGAATAGCTCAGCTGGTAGAGCACCACCTTGCCAAGGTGGCTGTCGTGGGTTCAAATCCCATTTCCCGCTCCATTTTTTTATCCCTGCCTGCAATCTCCCCTGATACTCCAAAATTATGTGCTTCTTTTTCAAAGTTAGAGTAATTTATGGAGAAAAGCGAATAACTATCGGGTCTTCAGAAGCCAGAAAAAGTGGCAATGAAGGCTGAGAAAAAATGAATACTCCAAAGGCATTACGCTGTTTTTTTATCCTGATTTCTCCCTGGGGAAATCGGGCAGTGGCATATTGCTGGAGTTCCGGATGAAGGAGAAAATTCGGGTCAATCTTGCCAAGGACAATGCCGATAATTCGTTCATCTCTTGCAGAGTTGATGAAACTTAAAAGTTCTTCACAGGATTTTATGCTTACTGGCTCGCCAATTTGATTGTCAGCGGGTGACAGCTTAAGCCAGTAAAGTTTATCGGGCTGGAGGGACTTTTTTTCTTCTTTCCACGCAATTGCCACACGCCAGGGAGCAACTACTGCCCTGCAATTCTGAACTTCTGGATATAAATCGGGAGCAATCGCTGGCGTAAAGTTAAGCACACCATTAGGCGCGAAGGCAAAATTTTGAGGTGCGAATTTGGAAACAAAACCGCCACGCATTTTATTCTTCGGCAATTTTTTCGACTCTTCATACCATACACGCGTCCGTGTCTCAATCCATCTGCGTTTTTGCTTTTCAGTGCTATAAGTCCAGGCGCAGACAATAACTAACACTACCCATAGAAACAAACACGTTAATAATACGAACTTTGGAGGTTGTTTTTGCCAGTTTTCTATAGCTGTAAATTTATCTCTTATCACCTTACCACCTCATAAATTCTAATCCATTGCTGGCTTCTTGTCCAGTAACGAAATTCTTCTGGCAATGGTATGTCCCAGAGTTTGTGAAAACGTTCTGGCTGGCTTTCAAGCCACTTAACTTCCTCTCTCTCTTTTATGTTATGTGCTAACATGTCTACAAATATAAGAGCTATTTTATGTTTGGTTATCAGATTATCAAAATCCTCAATGCCCCCCCCTGAATAAGCAAAATACTGAAATTGCAACTTTGAATTTTGATAAGGGTAAATTAAAGGAAGGACTAAACAACGAAGCGGTCCCTGATATTGCTCTGCATAGTTTAGTGCCGCATTAGCGGCGGTGTAGTTATATGGATGCTGCTGGAAATACCACGCCTTTAAATCACCTGTTCTTAGAAAATAATACCAGATTTCGGGTAAAAAGTAGCGGTGAGGAAGATAAGGTGTCCAGAGGTAAAAAGAAAAAAGCACGGAAGAGAAAAATAAAATGGTCGGGATAATCTTCCACCTGCCCGGCACCGACTGGACAACCATCGCAAAGCTAAGCCCCCCCAAAAATGAAAGAATTATTATAAAGCGAGCTATCCAACGGTATGGCTGTAAAATAAGGATGAAAAGTATTAATAAGAAAACCACGAATAGTGGAATTCTTTTTAAAGGGCGCTGAAAAAATAGCAAAAAGGGAAAGAGCAAAAACGAAGGAATCCCGATGATGAAAAAGTGTGCACCCAGTCCACTGGCTGGTGAGCTAATATCAGTATCGGTGACCGGTTCTAAAAACGTCGTCCATAGCGCCCGCCAGGGGTGATAATATCGTTCAGGTGTGACCAAAAAATAGTCAACCCGCAGCCCTTCATCACCCGGAAAAATAACTTTTCCCAGAAACTTCGTCTGGTATGGTGCCAATGGCTTCTTCAGATAATAAAAATTGGAAAAATACCAGATACCAGCCAGTGAAAGAAGACACAAAATGGATGAGAGCAAGACAAAGAGGTAATCACGTAGTTTTGCCCTTTGCCAGATTAACCCGATAATAGCAGTTGCCACCAGTAAGGCTGAAAAACCGAGACCGGTGTATTTAATAGCTGGTAGCCAACCAACCGCAAGAGCAAAGCAAATCCAGCTGCGTTCTCGTTTCTCAAAAAGAGCTTCCATCAGATAATTGATCGCCAAAATTGCCATACAGGCAATAGCCAGGTCTACGTAGATTGAAGTCAACTGCATTAAATTTATGGGGATTGTGGTGACAAATAAAAGCGCGAGGAGAGCTGGAATGCGCGAGATTACTAACCGTTTCATCAATGTATAAAAACCACATAATCCCGCAATGAAAAACCAGAAGTTTGTAACTTCCACCAGGCGATATGAGTGTAAAAAAAGCATTTGCCACAAGACAATTGTTTCAAAGCCTTTAGGGAAAACCCCGGCGCGAAAATCAATGCCATAATTGTCAAGGGATTTTGCTGGCGATAATTCAAACAGGTACAGACTAACTTTTCCCTTTTGCAGACACGAAAGAGGAAAATGAATATGATACCCAATTTCATCCGGACTTCTGGGTGGAAGATATAGCCCCAGCAGAAAAAAAACGAGGCACAAAAACACGAGACAGGCTATAAGAAAAATTTCTGTAA
>CAYRXI010000034.1:1617-10655 GCA_964428255.1 uncultured Candidatus Sumerlaeota bacterium | reverse complement strand
CAGTAGAATAACTATAAAAAGAAAATAAGGATTTATACTGAGAAAGCCAACCGAGCAGAGTAAAAAGACAATCAGGGAAAGGAAAATAAGCAGAGTTTTGGCTACTATGTCACAAAATCCTGCTGCACCGACCCATAACGCCCAGCGTCTTGCAATCCATAACAACATCCCGGTGCAGAGAAGATACAACAGCATTTCTATTCCAGCTTTATTTGGACTTTATCTTTTCCAATTTCGTTAAAAAACTGGCGGAGAGGGTGGGATTCGAACCCACGGTACCCTTTTTAAGAGCACACACGCTCTCCAGGCGTGCTCCTTAAACCAGCTCGGACACCTCTCCGCTCGTTTTTTTAAACGAATATTGTTTTATTAGCTTTACACTAAATCAACACTAATTATACTAGGAAAATCATAATAAGTTCAAGATAATAAGAAAAGCACTGGTTTACGATTGATTAATATACTTTATATTTATATATCTATTCTGATTTTTTAGAAATGGACAGGGGGTTGACGTGGAAACTTCACAAACTACGTTTATTAATCATAAAAAAAGCAGGGTGCTTCTCTTATTGGGGGGGGGATTAATTATTGCATATTATTTGCTGGCTGCTGAACTTATTTTTTTTGTTGAATCTGACCTCGCGTATGTCTCACCCGATATCGGGCGTGTACCCTGGAATGGGCTGGAGTCATCTTATATGCGCTATTTCCCTTTTCGCCAGATGTCAGCAATGTTCTGGAAAATTTTTCTACTTTTCCCCGCCACACTTTGTCTGGCTCTATTCTTAACTATAAAGGGGAATGATATAAAATTGGACTGGCTGACGGAGCATAAAAAATTACCATTATATATGAGTGTCGCCGGGATTATTTTTATTATCCTGATGATAAACTTGGTATATCGGCAGACACACATAACAGATGATGAATTAACCTACGACTTGCAAGCCAAGATTTTATTGCGCGGTAAACTATATGCTCCTCCACCCCCCGTAACCAGAAGTTTTGACAACTGGTTTGTTATCACCCGGGAAAAATATACCGGGAAATACACAATAGGACATCCGCTAATCCTGGCAATGGGAATGTTGCTGGAAAGCCCGTATGTATTTACGACAGTATTCAGTGGAGTTTTGTTACTTTTAGTTTACCGGATTTCCTGGCAGCTGTATCGCGATAGGCAATTAGCCATTCTCTCAGCATTTTTACTCCTGATTTCACCACTATATTTATTCACTTCCGCGACCAGATTAAGTCACACAACTTCTGCTTTTTTTCTTGCCCTGTTTATGTATCTGTTTTTGTTGATAATTAACGCTCAGGCTTTGACCAAAAAAAATCTGTTATTTTCACTGCTTTCCGGTTTATGCCTGGGATATGCCTTCAATGTTCGTCCATTGACAGCAATTGGGTTTGCTATACCATTTGTTATTATGCTCACCGTAAGATTAATTCGGCAGAGATTCCAGATATTTCCACCGGTATTATTAATGACACTAGGTTTTTTGATTTTAACCGGATTTACTCTCTGGTGTAATAAACAAATTACCGGTAACTGGTTTGAATTCCCCTTTCATTACTATAATCCAACTGAACGATTTGGATTCGGGGCAATGCTACGGGATAATCATTATGTGCACACACCCATAAAAGCAGTTATAAATCTAACAGTTAGTGCAGCCAGGATAAATATATTTCTTCTCGGAATGCCGTTAAGTTTGCTCTTTGTATTTGCTCTAATCTTTTCACGGGGGTTACAAGCTGGAGATAAATTATGTCTTGGGATAATTTGCGCATTTTGCTTTGCCTATTTATTTTATTATTCACCGGGATTATTTGATTGCGGACCTGTTTATTATTATGAGTTGATCATTCCTCTGATTATTCTCTCGGCGAGAGGGATTTTTATGGCCAGTAAGTTCTTTAGCGAGCGGATTCCTGAACTGAGAAACTTGGTAAAAAATTTTTTGCTGGTCTCGGTGCTGTTGGCTCTGGGAACATTCTACCCGGAACGGATTTTACACATTTTAAATTTGACGGACAGAATTCGTGAGCCGTATGAGGTCATTAAAAATAGTAATATCCATAATGCAGTAATATTCATAAGGTCTTTACCGCTTGCAGGCTGGGTATTTGGATACCGCAATAATTCCCCTGAGTTTAATGACGATGTGTTACTCTGTCGCCTTTTAGAGGGAGAAAAAAATCTGGAGGTCGTCCAGCGTTTTTCACAGCGTAATTATTACATCTTGTATTATGATGGTAACGAGGGACGGAGCAAAGTTATACAGGTCACGAAAGAGGAACTAGCACAAATCAAACCGGCGGAACAAGAGAAGTCTGAAAAACGCTGATAAGCAATTCTATTTCTTTCATAAACAAATAAGCAGAGATTAACCAAATCTTTGTGATTCTGCCAGGTAAACTAAAAATGCTATCTTTACTTGACTCAATTTAGTAAAACGCAATAAAATTATAATTGTTAGTTTAATGTTTTTGTTCAGGATAAAATTGTAAAATTGCTGTTTAACAAAGGGCGGGTAGCTCAGTGGGAGAGCATCAGCCTTACAAGCTGGGGGTCGCAGGTTC
Source organism: uncultured Candidatus Sumerlaeota bacterium (assembly GCA_964428255.1). GTDB lineage: Bacteria > Sumerlaeota > Sumerlaeia > MWCT01 > JAGHBZ01 > CAYRXI01. Next base: position 8,063 of record CAYRXI010000034.1, on the reverse strand, counting down.
AACCCCTGTCCCGCCCACCATCTAATAGACGAGTTACATAGAACAAGAGAAGTAAACTGGTTTTTCAGAAAAGCAAAGAAAGTAGAAGCAAGTATAATAGATATTTAAAACATAAGCAAGTTATACAATTAGCTTAATTTTGCGGGGATGTAGTTCAGCCTGGTTTAGAACGCCGGCCTGTCACGCCGGAGGCCGCGGGTTCAAATCCCGTCGTCCCCGCCATTTATTTTTTAGTGAAGAATTATCCTGCTATAATTCCCCGTTAATTTAATTTTGCTTTATATTTTTACTTATATTTTCTGCCTTTTGAAATAGTAAGTCAGGCGTCCCGCCTGTCAATTAAGTAATAGTCAAGATGCCAGTCTTATTTTGAACGACAGATGAAATACCCATCCTACTTTAAAGCACAGGCAAGATGCCTATCCTACTTAAATGACAGGCAAGATGCCTGTCTTACTCTGACTTATAAGAGATTCATTAAAAACTGGTAAATTATGAGATTTTCATCATATTCTTGAAAATGCAAACGATGTAAGGGGGAACTAAAGGTTAGAGAGTGATTAGAGTTAGCGCTAAGGAAATGTTTTTGTAGGAGATTTCAGAGCTGTTAAAATTTTTTCGGGTGTGGCGGGGATGGAAAAAATACGAACGCCGACAGCATCATAGATGGCATTAAGAATTGCTGGGGCAATTGCCACATTGGGTGGCTCTGCCATCCCTTTTGCACCGAATGGATGGGATTCTTCAAAAGACTCAACGATAATGGTGTTCTGAATTTGAGGAGCTTCTTTGGCGGTTCCAATAATATAAGTAGAAAAATTATTGTTTAAGATGTGTCCTTGTTTGAGTTTAACTTCTTCAAAGAGAGCATAGCCCAACCCTTGCATTACCCCCCCCTCACATTGACCTTCCACCCCTTGGATATTTATGGCTCTTCCTACATCAGGAACATTAAGTACTTCCTTTACGATAACCTCGCCAGTTTCCGTATCAACAACTACAGCAGCAATCTGAACGATATAGGCATAAAGCCAGTGTGGCAAACCGTCGTCATAACTCTTGTCAGACTCCGGGTGAATGAAGGTGGCGTCAGCAGACAGGATTATTTTCTTTTGCTCGGCAACCCTTGCTATTTCTTCCAGTGAAAGCACAGTTCCTTTTTCAGAGATTAATTTTGTCGGGGCATATTTAAAATGTTCTCCAAAGTGGTCAGTGGCGAATTTTTCCAGTTTTTCTATCAATCTTAATGCTGCTAGATAGATTGCACTCCCGACCAAATATATCGTTTTTGAAGCGGTGGTGGAGCCGGAATCAGGTGCTTGAGCCGTATTCCCGTGAATAACATTAATTCTGTCAATGTCACATTGCAGGGAGTCAGCTGCCATTTGATAAAATGCTGTGAGGTTGCCCTGCCCAATTTCAATATTGCCCTGTCTGACCAGAAATTTACCATCAGGTTCCAGCTCAATTCGTGCACCAGCATAATCAGGAATTCCTTTTCCCAAGCCGAGTGCTTGCGTTTCTGCGGCTGCTCCAACTCCAAAATAATAAGGATGTTGATAATCTTTTTTGCGCAGTTTACGGGTTTGCCAGAGTTCAGAGGCAATAGCTATTTTTAAACATTCTTCAATGCCTACACTGCTTGCTATTTTGTGGTCAATCCCTGAAAGGTCACCACGACGAAGAACATTCTTTAATCTTAACTCCAGCGGGTCAATGTTTAATTTTTTTGCCAGCATATCAACAGTAATTTCCATTGCAAAACAAGATTGGGTTGTACCGAATCCCCGAAAGGCACCGCTATTAAGATTATTCGTGTGAACAGCCTTGCCCTGCAGGTGTGTGTTAGGAATTATATATGGTCCCGGAGCACCTTCAATTGCCAGATTTAAAACTGGTCCACTCAAAGAAGAGTAAGCACCGGCATCAGAGATAATATCTACAGCCAGAGATTTTAATTTTCCCTCAGCACTGGCTCCAAGCTTGAAATGTAACTGCATTGAATGGCGTTTGACATGAGTAATAAAAGACTCTTCTCGTTCCAGCGCAATTTTTACTGGACGAGTATAATAAGCCAGCAAAGCCAACCAGATTTGAATGGTTATTTCATCTTTGCCACCAAATGCCCCCCCCACAGGCGAAGCAACTTCATGAATTTTTTCCGGGTCCCAGTTTAAGGCACGCGCTATTTGTAGCTGGTCTCTATAGGCATATTGAGCACCACAATAGATGGTGATTACTCCACTTTCAGGGTGGTAAACTCCAACCCCACTTTCTGTCTCCAGAAAGGCGTGGTCCATCATCTGGGTGTTGTAATTTTGCTCAATAATGATATCTGATTCAGCAAAACCCTTTTGGGGATCGCCTTTCTTTATCTCTATTTTATGTAAAATGTTGCCTTTTGTGTGTATTTGCGGTGCCTCTGGCGCCAGTGCCTTTTCAGGAGTATCTACCACTGGAAGTGGCAAATAATCTACCTTAATTAACTCTAAAGCTTTAGCCGCTATCTCTTTAGATTCAGCTGCCACCAGTGCCACAGCATCACCAACGAACCTCACTTTATCCGCACACAACACAGGCTGGTCGGGCACGACAATGCCCAACCCATTCAATCCCATAACGTGCATATGCGTTAAGACGCAAACTACACCTGGGAAACATTCCGCCTCAGAAGTATCAATGTTTAAAATCTGCGCGTGGGGATACTTTGCCCGAAGAACCCGACCCCAGAGCATTCCCGGGAAATCAATATCAGACATATATTTAGTCTTCCCTTGAGATTTATCAAGTGCATCAACTCTGGGAACTGCAGTTCCAACGTAGCGTGTGTTCATCTTTCTGGTAAAATCCGTATGTTTATATTCATCCATAATTTTCCCCTTGATTGATTATCCCCCCCCTACTGGTTGCAAAACATCAATTGTATCTCCCTCCGAGACAGGTGTATCCAATCTAACACGCTGTTTATTCAACAGGACTATGGTATACACCAGCTCGCTCTGCGGGATCCCAATTTTTAGTAGCAACTGACGGATGCTTTCTGCTTGCTCAATCTCATATTCACTTTTATTTTCTGTCACATACTTCTTAAGTGGACCATAGATGTTTAATTTTATCTTCATTACTGTAGCAATACTGTATTAATTTTATTCCAGAATTTTTCGGAGTCATCTGTGCAAATAACAGGCGCCACCTGTAAAGTGTAGTAAGGGACGTCCGTAGAAATTAACTGCTCCAGTCTTATCCAATCCTTTTCTGTAGTCACTATGAAATCGGCATTTTTGGCTCTGTAGGCGGTCTCAATCTTTTTCACATCTGCTTCAGTGTAATGATAATGGTCGGCAAACTCAAACTGATACACAATTTCAGCATTTTCCTGCCATAGCATATCAAAGAACGAATCAGGGTTGGCAATACTACAACAGGCGACAATTTTTTTCTTCTGTAAAAACTCGGCGGGTAAAATTTTGTGTGGCTCGCTCACCTTCCTTAGACCGTTCAAAGCCAGCTCGCACCGAATCAATAATGCCTGTGGGGAATGCTTTTTTACGATATTTTCCAGCACCGCGCATTTTTTTGAACCCGCAAGATTGCATTTGGTAATAATTACTATTCCAGCACGCTCAAGGGCACTCAAAGGTTCGCGCAACTTCCCGGCAGGTAATAAATTTAAAGCTGCCAATTCATCAGTGGCATCAAGCAGAACAATATCCAGGTCTCTGGCTAATCCCCAATGTTGAAACCCATCGTCCAGTAAAATTACCTGTGGGGCAAATGTGTCTGCGGCTAATTTTGCTGCAGCGTATCTTTTGCGTGCAATTACGACCGGGATATTGTTAAGTGAACGAGCAAGGAGTAAAGGTTCATCGCCAACCAGCCTGTAATTGTTAATCAATATTTTCTCGGCATTACTGACAATGGTGGGTTTTCTGTTGGCTGAACCTTTATAACCACGACTGACGATGGCTACCTTATAATTTTCCTGGCATAATTGTTGTGCCAGGAAAGCCACAAAGGAAGTTTTGCCCGTCCCCCCAACGCTTAAATTCCCGATACAGATGATTTTTGCCTTAGCTACCTGTCGTGAATGTCTGACTCCGATGCTATACAAAAGCTTTCTCAATTCATAACCTGTTCGGTACAATCCACTTGCCAGGTTCAGTGGAAAATTCATCATTGTAGCCTCAAAAAGAATTTCAACATTCTGAAATCAGCAAAGAGTCATTTTAGCAAATCAATTGTTTTTTTACGCACTGCTTCTATCTGTTCAATCCCTTCAAGAATAGAAATCTGTAAAACACTTTGCCAGACTTCACCAGATTGTAAAATCTTAAGTCTACCTGCCCGGCCCTCATTTACCCGACCTGTGGGCAAGCAATTACCTGGCTCCAGCCCTACTGTGTATGTTCCCTCACCAATCTGTTTCCACTCAGTAAAATAAGGCAATTTATCATATTGCCAGCGCAAATTAACACCCAATCCCCGGTTATCATTTAACTCTAAATTTACCAGAGTTGCCTCTGCAAACCCTAAATTATCAACTGCCAGTTGGTGGAAAAAGACCTGCTCTTTAAAATTCGGTTGCGGGACATCAAACTTGTTGTAGGCTTTGATTCCCTTTTCGGCTTCAGTATCCCGGTGCTGGACGTTTTTTGTTGCCAGTATAAGCTCTGCTTTTTCACTAACAAGTGGGAATCCAAGATTCACATGATATAAAATCATAAAGGGCGCTGGCTGGTAGCCTTTATTGGTAACGGTGTCTTCAATAATAATTGAATTTTCGCCCAGGCAGCTGGTTATTTTGCGCCGTAATTCAAGAAAAGTGCCAAATACTGCAGCTTCTCGCATTATTCCCTGCACGCCCATCTCCAGCTCATCACCTGTCCAGGTATTCCAGGACGCTATCTCCTCAGCGGGCAAAGCTGTTGCCCGTCCATGCAAACCGTGCTTCCCAAACTCATCTTCTGAAGGAGTGCCCACTCCTGTAAGCCCGCAGGTTATCAAAAGTCCGCCATAAAAATTCCTCAGCCATTGCTTATCAGCCTCAATAAAGAAATCCGGGCGGTGCAGACCTGTGCAAGAATTCCAGCACAGGGGGATTCCTTTATAGCTGGCGTGAGAAATATCCAGGCAACGATCTAATAAAACAGTATAATTTAGCCCCCCCCCAGTGACAAATTCAGCAGCAGCCAGTCTTTTAGCTGCGCCCTCGTCAAAACAAATCCGCGTTACTCCTCCAATTTGCTTTATATCGCCGACGTATCTAAGAAGAGCCTCTCTTGTCCAATTTTTCCCGAAGAGATATGCCATCGCTAATCCCTTGTTTTCTTACGACTGCCGGTCATCTTTATTTACTTTGACCAATGCTGGACGAATCACTTTCCCCTTATAGATATATCCGGGGCGGACAACTTCGGTTATTTGATTGTCCTGCAGTTTTTTATTATGTTCTATGGCTACTGCCTCGTGATAATAAGGGTCAAATTGCTTATCTTCGGCTTCAATTTTACTGAGTCCGTATTTGCTTAAAACCCTGGATAGTTCATCAAAACTGAGTTTTATGCCATGCAAAATGTCTTTTGCGGGGCCTTCAATTTTATTACTTGCTTTAAACCCGCGCTCGCAATTGTCCAGTACATTTAATAAATCTATCATTAAAGATTCATTGGCTCGTTCTATTATTTCTTCGCGTTCTTTTTGGGCGCGTTTGCGAAAGTTTTCCAAATCTGCTTTGGCACGGAGCAAATGATCACGCAATAGCTGATTTTCCTGGCGCCCCAGTTCACCCTCAGCCAAGATTTTTTTAAGTGGCAGAAGATATTGGGGCTGAATAGCAAAAGGTATATCCCAGTATCGTTGTCGGCGAAAACGATAAGAATTCAAAGGCTTCGTTAACATAATACTCAATTCAGCAAAATTATTATTTACCTTGCGTCGCATATAGTCTCAGTCCTCCTGCACAATTCTAATTATGTTAAGCAGATGAAAGCTGAAATTCTATATATAATAGCTTATTTCGTAAGCCTTACAAATGCAATAAATCTTAAATAGTTTGCCATAATTGTCTGGTAAATTTCACTGCTGAGTTGCAACGGAATAAAGAAAATAATCATTTATAACAGATTGGATAGCTTCAGGTTCACTGAAATGAGATTGGAAAGATAAATTTTGTCAGGATTAGAGAAATTCTTCTGGATGTTCGGCGATGATTTTGCGAGCAGCTTCCAATTCCTCGGGATAACCTATAGGCAACCATCTGCCTTCTGCTTTTATGCACCGAATTGGTTGCCGTTTGCTTAAACCAACCACAGCTTCCGGTAAGTCATATTCACCTCGTGGGGAAACTTTGAGTTTGTCTATTTCACTGAAAATCTCGCCGCACAAAACATACAAAGCGGTATTGGCTAAATTTGAGCGTGGTTGTTTTGGCTTTTCCTCAATTTTCA
>CAYRXI010000034.1:0-1607 GCA_964428255.1 uncultured Candidatus Sumerlaeota bacterium | reverse complement strand
CCATCTTTATCAGTAATCACAATGCCGAACTTCTGGGGCTCCGAGACTTCCTCTACTAGTATACAAAGCCCATTCTCCAGACAACTAACAATATCGCGTTTTGCATAAATATTATCACCCATCAACAGAACAAAACGTTCAACATTTTCCAGATAAGCCCGCGCACGTCTGACTGCATCAGCGGTTCCCAGTAATTTATCCTGCAAGACATAGTTTATCTTTCTGCCCTGAAAATTTGTCCCGAAGTAATTCTGTATCTGCTCAGCCTTGTATCCAACCACGATAATAAATTCATCTACATAGTTTTTTAATTGCTCCAGTGCATATTGCAGGATTGGCTTCCCGCAAATGTCAATTAAAGGTTTGGGGATTTGGTAAGTCAAGGGACGCAGACGTGTTCCCTCACCAGCTGCCAGTAATAAACCTTTCATTGCACTCGCTCCTGACAAAGTAAATAATATTAATTCTTTCTTAAGTGTTGTTAATAAACTCGGTCAAGCTTAATCGGACTAAGAGATAATTTCCCAGCGAGAATGATACTTTTCCCAATTTTCTTTTGTCCTTGCATCCATTGGATGATCTCGTTCAGGAACTTCTAACTCTTTTTCTACGCCGCATAAGGCTGTGGAGAAATAACGCTGTCCGTTATCATTAATCAATGTAATAATCCGTCTCAGTTCAGGATGTTTTTTATGCAATTTTAAGGCCCCCATCACATTAGCCCCGGACGAGATCCCGCAAAAAATCGCCTCTCTCAGAGCCAGTTGTTTACCCATTTCAATGGCTTCACTGGAAGTAACCATCACTATCCCTTCAATCAGGCTGACATCCAGGTTAAGTGGTATGAAGCCATCGCCCACACCTTCTATTCTATGCGAACCCCATTCACCTTTTGCCAGTAAGGGGCATTCAGCTGGCTCTACTACATATAGTTTATGACGTTGAGTGCGTTCCCGTATAAACTTACTAATGCCGGTAAAAGTTCCACCTGTACCTTCACTAACAATGAAGGCATCAAATTTCCCCCCCCCGGTTTGTTCCCAGATTTCAGGTGCAGTTGTTTCGTAATGTGCTCGCCAGTTATCCGGATTGTCAAATTGCGCAGGAATCCAATACTTATCCGGGGCACTGGCTTTAATTTCCTGCACCTTTGCGATAACCAGGTCTACATCGCTCTCACCACCCGGTGTAAAAATTAAGTCAGCACCATATGCCCGCATTGTCTTCTTACGTTCCTCACTCATTCCTTCTGGCATACAAATAATTACTTTGTACCCTTTAACTGCGCCGACAAAGGCAGCTGCAATTCCCGCATTACCCGTGCTGGCTTCTAGGATGGTCATCCCCGGTTTTAATTCGCCTCGCTTTTCCGCCTCTTCTATCATTTTTTTATAGATACGGTCTTTGAGACTTCCACTCGGGTTAAAATATTCCAGCTTACACCAGATTTCAGCAGAGGTTCCTTCTGTTACTTTATTTAATTTCACCAGGGGAGTCCTGCCGATTGCGTCCAAAATTGTGTGGGCTACAATCATTTTTCCTCTCCTTTTATCTCGTTTATTAATTTGTATCCTTAACTCTTGATAATACTTCACTGAAGACTGGCT
>CAYRXI010000033.1:24343-26952 GCA_964428255.1 uncultured Candidatus Sumerlaeota bacterium | reverse complement strand
TGAGAGTGTGCCTTCTGTAATTAAGCGCAAGTTTGGAGATACAATACGCAGTATTCTGGAGTCTTGTAAAAAGATTGAGGCATTGCTCAAGGGGTTAGTATATAACCTCTATCGTCTATTTTTACCCTTTTATGTCAAAGAACAATTGTTAAACAACGACGTTTTTCTTATGAACAAATATTAACTCTGCAACAAAGCATTATTTATGAATTAACAACCTCTGGTGATGTGCTTACTTCTTTTACCACACCTTCAGGAATTAGGCCTATTGGAATTAGTATGGGAAAGAACACGGGCGAAATCTGTACAGTTAGTGGTTATCCCCATAAAAGGATTTATAAATTAAGCACAACAGGAGAATTACTATCTTCTTTTTCCATTGATTATATCCCTTCTGATATTATTTATGATAATAAAGAAGAGTGTCTATGGATTTCTACTTCTAATTATCTGGCTTATGACCTCTCAGGAAATTTTTAAAGTGTGTAATTACAAGTTTTTTGTAGTTATATGTCACTCGCGGAATAGAATATCTCTCAAACAATGGAAGTTTATGGAATATCAACTATTATAGCTCTGTTAGTAATGTATCTTCAAAAGGTTCTTTAATAATAATAAGATTCAAGACTCCTCTGGAGTGGAGATGTGGAGATATTACATATCATAAGCAGCGAGGAACTTTGTGGATGGTGGTTAATCCGATTATAACCAAATCTGTTCCTAACAAATTAACTTTATCAGCAACTGAGTTCGCCAATATTTATGAGATTAATACCCAGGGAGAAGTCATTAATTCTCTTGGATATGATTTTTCAACACAAATCTAACAAGTATTACATATGATAATACCATGTGGTAATATATGGGTGGTGGATGATCTCCATGCTAAAATCTGTGAGCTGGATACTTCTGCGATCTTAATTTTCACAATTTTCCATCGTGAATTTTAGTGCATTGAAACCTGAGGGAGTAGCTTATGATACAGCTTTTGACAATTTATGGATTTTAGATAACTATACTGATAAGTTATATACAGTAAAGAACGACGGGAAATTGATTCGGGAAGATTCTGTTGCACATATAACCACTGAGCCATTAGACTTTTGCTACGAACGACCGGGAGTTCTCTGGCTTCTTGACCCACAATTTGTTTACCGCATAGCTGTGAGTGAAGCCAAAGCCACCTCTCATTTCTGGCAGCTTTACTATTAGTTCCAGAACCCGGGGACGCTAAAAAAACACTTTAAACTTTACAATAAAATAAATTAAGGTTAGTGCGAAAGTAGTATATTGAGGAGTAAATTGATACTGGCACAAGTTGTTTATAAAGTGGTTAGAAATGATAGCGCTTAATGGGTTTGGCGCAAACAAGAAGCCCAGCGATATGGAAATCCCGATATAGTAATATTCGCTGAAAGAGATGCTGGGATTGAGAGCTCACCGCTTGCACTCGGTGATTTTCTCCCACCAATTAGATTTCAACGGGCTGTTATAAAACTTTTACCGCTTGGCGATTGCTGTTCTGTAAAAGATTTTACGTTTTTCAAAATTATCACACATTCCCTTCAGCTATCCTTGCAACAAAGTATTTGCTTCCTACTAAACATTGGTCTTAAGATTATAATAGATTTGTGCTTACCGATGAACCCGAAACATAAGCATACTCATCGCTATTTTCCTTTATTGCTTGATATTGAGGACAAAAAGTGCCTCATTATTGGTGGAGGTAATGTGGCTTACCGCAAAGCTAAAATAATGCTTTCTTTTGGAGCTAAGATTACTATCGTAGCGCCACAAATATCTTCGGCATTAAAATCGCTTGCGAGAAACTCTGGCTTCACATTGAAACAGAGAAAGGTGAAACGCACCGACCTAAGAGGTGCTAAGCTTGTCTTCGCTGCTACTGACGACCCCGAGCTGAATGCCCGCATTGCCACCTGGTCTAAGGCTGAATCCGTTCTAGTAAATGTCGTAGATGCGCCAGAGCTTTGCACGTTTATTATGCCAGCAATCTTACAGCGTGGAGCACTACAAATCACCGTTTCTACTGCCGGTGAATTTCCCGCACTAGCACAGAAGATTCGTAACGAACTTGCACTTTTGTTCCCCTCGGATTTTGCTCCATTTCTAAAACTTTTAGGCAAATACCGCCGCAAAATAATAAAATCAAATTACGATAAACAAACCAAACAAATTTTGCTTTCCAGACTTTGTGACGATAATCTTTACAAACTTTTTAGAAAGCGCGGCAGGAAGGCTGCGGAAAAATTTATCGTGCATTTATTAGAAAGTTATGAAGACTGAATTGTTTGACTATCCATTACCGGAAGAACTAATTGCTCGGTATCCAGCACAAAAACGGGATGAATCACGGCTTATGGTGCTTGACCGTGCTACTGGTTCTATCCAGAATGTTGTTTTCAAGCAATTGGCAGCCTATTTACGCCCGGCTGACCTGTTGGTATTTAATGAGAGTAAGGTCATTCCGGCCCGGCTAATCGGCAGGAAACTTCCATTTGGGGGAAATGTTGAAGTTTTTCTTCTCCGTGAGCTTGAGCCACATCACCTCTGGAAGACGCTGGTACGACCGGGTAAGAAAATAAAACCCG
>CAYRXI010000033.1:11056-24333 GCA_964428255.1 uncultured Candidatus Sumerlaeota bacterium | reverse complement strand
GAAGTTGTCGGCTATGCTGGTAGAGGCGAACGGCTGATGCACTTCAGATATACCGGTGACTGGTGGCAGTGCCTTGCTGAACTTGGCAAAACGCCACTTCCGCCATATATTATAAAAGCACGCAAACGCAACGCCGGAAGAGTAGGTAAATCCTTCCTCTGGGAAGAGGCAATTGACCGCGAACGATACCAAACCATTTATGCTCGTGTGCCCGGTTCTGTTGCCGCACCAACAGCAGGCTTACATTTTACCCCGGAATTGTTAGCAGAACTGAATTCTAAGGGCTTTGAAACTGCATTCTTAACCTTACACGTTAGCGCTGGAACTTTTAAACCTGTAGTAGAAGAAAATGTTGAAAACCATAAGCTGGAGAGCGAACTCTTTGAAATAGATGAGTTAACCTGTGAAAAAATAAATCGCGCACGTAAACAGGGACGAAGAATCGTTGCCGTAGGTACAACTGTTGTCAGGGTGTTGGAAACAATCGCCTCACCTGATGGAACCGTAGCGCCACGAAGTGGAGAGACCGACTTAATGATTATCCCGGGCTATAAATTTAAGGTTATTGATGCTCTGATAACTAACTTCCATCTTCCTCGCTCTACTTTATTGATGTTAGTCTCAGCTTTTGCCGGCAAGGAATTTTTACTGCGGGCTTATCAGGAAGCTATTCAAGAAAAATATCGTTTTTATAGCTATGGGGATGCAATGCTGATAAATTAACCTGTTTGAGAACTGGCAGTGAGTTCCAGAAACAGGTCTTCCAGAGTGCCATCTTTTTTAACACGCTCACGTAACTCATCTTTGGTTCCCACGAATAATAACTCGCCGCGGTTAATAATGCCAATTCTGTTAGCAACTTCCTCAGCTACAGAAAGGGTATGTGTGGACAAAAACACAGAATGTTCTTTATCTGCTTGATGCCGGAATATTTGCTTTACCAGACGGGCACTTTGTGGGTCCAGACCCACCATTGGTTCATCTATGATAAGCACTTTTGGTTCATGCATTAAGGCTGCACTTAAGGATAATTTCTGGCGCATTCCGTGAGAGTAATTCTCTATCAATTTGTCCTTGACCGGCAGTAAGCCAAACAAATCAAAATAGTAATTCAGTTTTTCCTCTATTCTGTTATGGGGAACGCCAAATAACTCTCCATAAAAATAGAAAAATTCTCTGCCCGATAATTTTTCATATAAATAAGGCTGGTCAGAGATATAACCAATTAGTTTTTTTGCTGAAAAAGGGTCTTTTTGAACATCTATTCCTGCTACTGAAATTTTCCCCTCTGTTGGCTTTAATAGCCCGACAATCATTTTAATGGTTGTCGTTTTCCCTGCGCCATTCGGACCCAGAAAAGCAAATACTTCACCGGCTTTTATCTCAAGGTTGATATTTTTCACTGCCCATATATCTTCAAATTGCTTTGATAGATTTTCTAACTTTATCATTGCAAGGTTACCTTAACATTTTACTTACCTGTGTTTTTTTTTCTTCAGTCAACTATGATTTGTATTCAACTTTTTATTTTTCAGTTGCTTATCCAGGATGTGGTTTTCCACAGGTTGTGAATAAACCTGTGAATATTTTTTGTTTCTATCTTTTAATATGTTTTAGTTTTTTTTACTGAAAACAGCTTGAAAAATCGGAAGTTACAATCAACATAAGTTTTGCACAATTTAACAGTCTATCCTGTGGAAAAATAACATGATTAACAAATTTGCCGAATTAAATTTTAATATCTGTGAATTTTTATAAACATGTAGCCGTATACTTTTAACAATATAACTCTTCTATTTTCAATTATTTTTGTCTCTTATTCACAACTTTTTAACATTTACTACTATTTCTTATTTTTATTTGTATTATATATAAGTTTAGATACGTATGTCGGTAATAAAAATGCCCCTTTGTGAATAAACTGATTATAATACTTAAAACCTTTTTCCAGAGTTTTGTAACGCTTTACAGCAAAGTTCTTTAGGGGGTCATATTTTTTAGAACATAATGCCAGACAATAATAGCCATCAGTATAGGTAGGAATATGAGCCATATAGGGGCGGACCACCGGGAAAATCTTTTTCAATTTGTTAAAGGTAGTTTTGACGTGAGTGGGGTTATAAAATGGTGTCCCTATCTGCGCGGTCATTATGCCGTCAGCTTTGAGAGCCCGATATACGTAACGATAGAATTGGGAGCTGAAAAGAATTTTCCCCGGTCCAATCGGGTCTGTTGAGTCTATAATAATGACATCATAAACAGATTCTTTGTTCTTTACGAACGCAAAACCATCTGTGATATGAGCTTTCACCCGGGGATTATTATATTCACAGGCAACTTTAGGGAAAAAACGTTTGCAAACTTCTATTACTTCCTCATCTATTTCTGCCTGTTCAATTTGCTCTATTTCTTGATGGCGACATATCTCTCTTATAACACCACCATCTCCGCCTCCAATTACCAGCACTTTACGAGGACGTTTATGGGTTAATAAGGGAACGTGAGTAATCATCTCATGATAGATATATTCATCTTTTTCTGTTATCATAATCAATTTATCCAGAATAAGAATGCGTCCGAACTGCGGTGTGTCAAAAACATCTATCTTCTGATATTTTGAGTGGGAATCATACAGATGCTGTTTTATTCTGATAGTAATGCCTACATAAGGAGTGTGAAATTCTGTGAACCATCCTTTCATTTTTGTCCTCTTTTTATTTATGTGAAATTTTAAAATATAATTGGCGAAGGTAGCTTCAATAGTTTAAAAAGATTGTTGATAATTTTTAGCTCTTCGCGAGTCAATGCATAATTTCCAAATCGCCCTTGATAATAAATTTTTGTAAAATTAACAAAATCAATTAATTGTTGGTTATGTGAGGTGACCGATAATGCAAATTCAAGTGGTGTTTGTCCGGGTAATGGTTTATAACCATACTTTTTCAGTCGTTTTAATATCCGCAAGTAGAGCTGGGTTATCTGCTTTCTCCGATTGTGCGTACTTGCGGCGACCTTTAAGAGCCACTGTCTCCACCAGCTTTGCCATTTGCCTAAATTTAGAACACTTATTAACAATATAATCAATCCGCTAATAGCAAAGAAAATCATCATTAATAGTGCCAATAGCCGGATTCTGGAGGCTGGTTGGGGCAGATTGAAATATAGCAATCGGTCCAGTAGTTTTTTAGGTTGAGTATATATTGCTCTGACGTTAATCCCTAAGACTCGCCGTAGCCGGAGTTGATCATCCAGATCAAAATCAATCACATAGCGATACCAATTTAGTTTGAAGGAATCCAGCAGATGAAAAAGTGCCACAAATAAGCCTTTGCGTGAGCTGGTGACGGGGAGTGATTGAGGAGGCGTTGGGTCAAGAGTTAACCAGCCATAACCTTCTATCCAGGTTTCTACCCAGGAATGGGCATTGGATTCCCGCACTATGAAATAGCCACCGAATGGATTCCATTCATCAGTCCAGTATCCTCCCACTATTCTGGCAGGGATTTCCAGACATCTTAACAGCACGCACATAGCAGAGCTGAACTGGTCACAATATCCCTTGCGGGTCCTGAATAAAAAGTCACTTACGGGTCTGATGACATCACCGCCACTTACATTAAGGGAATAAGTGTAATTGCTCTGGAGATAACGTTCTATATTCAGGGCAGCTGTCAACATAGAGGTCTCAGTGCCAGAAATCTGGCGGGCAAAGCTTCTCAACTGCTCCAGATTCTCCCGTGCTGGCAACTGCAAGTATAATTTCTTAACTTTAGATATGTCTTCCGTTTGCTCTACTTCCGGGAATTGAAGTTTGCCGGAAATAATTTTCTGATGGTCTGGCATAAAAATAGATTGAGCCTCATACGTCAGAGATGACCGGGGTTTGATTCCCATTCTTACCGTACCAGCCTCGTCATTTATACTCAAAAGCAGTGGTCCAGCAGGAAAGTGAAAGCGATATGGATGGTCTATAGCGAATAAATAGTTTGATTGCATTGGCTGGAGCATTATCCTCTGTGTAACCTCTATACTACCAGATGACAGGAGTAATTCTTTGTTTAATATGGCTTCGTGTAAAAAGCGGTGTTGATAAGCATAACCCTGTAGTTCAGGGCTTACGAGCCATCTCTGGCCATCAAAATAATCCAGTGTGGCGCCACGAATACGAATTGAGCTTAAGTTTACAGGCTGTTTAGTTTCGTCCTTAGCCGATAGAATCTGGATACGCATAACAATAGTCGGGTCTAAAGAAATTGAAGTATCAGAGCCGAGTGAAATGTCCTCACTAAATCCACTGCTTGTTTCTTGCTGTAAGCCCAGAATATTAGGCAGAAATTGCTCTCCGGCTAAACGCGGGAGTAACATAAAAAATTGTACCATCAGGAACAGAATAATTGCCCAGTAAAAGAAAACAGATGTAAGAAGAGGACGCAGGAATTTTAACAATGAAGATTGGTTCATATCCGGAGTTGTGGGCATCAACGTAGAAGTTGTTAGCGAACGTTTTAGAACTAATTTTGCTGCTGAAATATAATCACGCTGACAATTTAACAGGATTAAGGTTGATACCAGTAAGATAATATATCCACCGAAGAGGAAAGCAAAAGTTAGCGAGGAAGTAATAACTGAAGTAAACAGAATTTGAAAGAAGTTTACTACAATCAACTGCGCGTAATCTCGTGTACTCCAGAGGTTAAAGAGTTTATTTACAGTTAGATAGTTTAATAATAGAAAAACCGAAAAGGCAGGATTATGCATAAAATTGCCCAACGAATAGATAAATACCAGAACTGTGAGAGGATGCCACAGCCAGCCACTCTGCAACAGTTTGAGACGCTCTTTGAACCAGCTACTGAGAATGAGCAGGTACATAATCAACATAAATAACGGTGAGAAAATTTGAGTTAATGTAGTTGCAGAACAACTCCACAATGCTAGCAGATAAATCGTCAGTTTTAAAGCTCTGCCAAGGTTATGATTATATAAATATCGTTCCTTTATATCAGAATGTTCTTTCACAGTAATACTACTCCTCAAAAAACAAAAGCAGTATATTTCAGCTTGAGAGCTGAATTCAATTCCTTCTACTAAAATTAAGGTGGGTGCTACTATATGGTGAGAATTTAGAACGGGGTGTTTTCAAGCGGGCAAAAAGAAAAGTCAATACACCAAGCAAAGAGACCAGTGAGATATACAAGCCGAGACGAAAAGAAAAAGGGCGATAGGTAAATTTCAGATGATGAGTGCCCGCAGGCAGCATTACACTTCGGAATAGATGATTTGCTGTATAGATAGGATATTGTTTGCCATCCAACCAGCATTCCCAGCCGGTAAAATTGGGTTCACTCAGCACAATGCTACACTTTTGATCACAGCTGGCAATTAGCTCTATCTCATTGTCAAGATATTTAGTAATTTTATAAGTAAAATTTGGCTGTTCAGAATCTATCCATTTAGCAAAGCCAGGAATTTCTATCCCAGGATATTCCACTACATGCCATCTGGTTAAGTCAAATTCTGCTGGCATAGCTTTCAAAGCCTCACCGGTTTTTACAATCGCCTTATCAAGTGAAACATAAACATACGAAAGATTTTTTTCTTCTGCTTGCATTAAGTATTGTTTTCCATTCACTGCTACGATATTAAAACCGAGAGATTCGTACATTCTTGGAGTTTCAGTAACGATGAATCTTACATTAAACAGCCGTAGAAACATCGGGTTATCAAACCAGTATTTATTCAACAGTTCAAAATACCGCTTGAATCCCACTGGATGATAGCCGTGCGGGGTGGCAATGCGCCGGGCAATCATTCTGGTGATGAGAGCATTTTTGTCTTCAAGTAAGCGAACTGGCTGGCAAATACCCAGCCTTGCGTTAGTAGAAGATGTATTTGCGGTAATGTGGTTAATTATATTATCTGCCCAGTAATTAAAGATATAATTATGATAGTCGGTCTTTGGTATGCGAGTAATGAAGATGCGGTCATTTGCTCTTAAGTCGTTAAATGATACAAATATTAGAATCGCGAAAGATAAAATCTGATACAAACGCTCTCCCTGCAAGCGGATAATTAACGCCATTACAAGTAAAATAATCCCGGCATTGAAGGTAAAGCGGGCAATTGCTGGGAGTAAAAAGGGGAAATAAATTAGAGCAGTGGGAAGATGGCCCCGATGAGCGCCAAACATTAAAAAAGAAATAAAGCAAGCGGAAGAAATTATTAGCATAATACTGGCATATAGCAAAAATTGTCTTTGCTGATGTTTGGCATAAATAAACATTTTGATTTTTTGCCAGAAGTTTTCAATGCCAAAACCTGCCAGCGCTACTAGGCTGAAGGTCATTAAAATCATAATCGTGGCCGGAGAGCGAAATTTATTGTAACCTGGCACATATTCATAGAAAAGGCGAAACACGGGCGAGAACTTGCCTAACGCTAATAGAGATGAGAATATCAAAATAAACAGGAAAACCCAGCGCCATCGGCCATAAGGAGTTGTAGATGAATGCAATAAACCGAGAATGGCAAAAATCCAGACACCAGCACCGACGTAATCAGTTACCAATCGTTCCTTCCATCTTCCCTGGTAAAATCCATAGCCCTTCTCTGTGTTATCTCCGTTAAAGCGCGGGAACAGTAACTCCAGAAGCTCCTCAGGGGGAAATGAACCGTGAACCGCCTCTTCGTAGGTTACCTTTGGTGAGCGATTGCTCACACTTGCCATTTCCAGAGTTGGTAGCAATTGTGCTCCTGCAAGACAGAGTCCGAGAAGTAAGCAACAAACCGCTGGCAATAGGTAGCGTAGAAAGAGATTTTTCAATTGTGAGTACCATAATTTACGGTTCCTTTTGGGAGTAAATGTCTGCAATAGCCAGTCATATATTACAAACAAAAACAGCAATTGTGCAGTGTAGAAAAATATCTGGAGATGTCCGGCAGTTAGCTGTAGAGCCAGCCCAATACTTGAAAAGACCAAATATTTCCATTGTCGCTTCTGGAGAAAGAAATTTGCCGAGCCGATTATAAATGGTAACCACACAATTGATTGAACTTTCTGTAAGTGCCCGGGATAAATCAAAGACACAAGATGACCAGAGGACATAAACAAAAGGCCCCCGAAGATGGAAGAAACCCAGCTTAGCTGAATTCCCTGATGCTCTCCCAGCCCAGGTAAAAAACAATATAGTCATGGCTGACAGTATCTCGTCCGTAAAGCACATAATTGTTATTTAATACGTCTCCCAGAAGTAAAACGCCGGCAGTTAGAAAAATCAGACAGGGAAGTAAAATATTTATCCTGAAATTCATTTGGTGTCTGAGGGAGAAGTATGTGCTGGAAGGCGTTCATAGTAGAGACGTTCTTGCATATAATCCTGGCTAATACCTGCCAGAATTTCGCGTAAACGTCTCATAGCATCGCGCAACTCATAGTATAATTCCGGGTCATTTACGAGATGTCCCATAGTGCCTTTACCTTCATTTATCCGGCTTAGGATGTGCTTTAGCTGGTCTGTGGCAGATTGTAAATTCTCTATGGTCTGGCTTAACTCGGAGTGGCGGGCAGTCAAGATTTCATTAAGCTTAGCGCTGGTTTGATGGATGGATGTTGCAGCATTAGAAACATCAGTACCAACACGGTTCGCTTCAGCAGTCAGGTCTTTAATACCGGTTGTTAGCACCTGTTTTGTTTCTTGCAAATCACTCCGCACGTCTTTAACCAGCTGTTGCAAGTCTTCCACCAGCTGAGACATCCTTTTAGCCACATCGCTCAGGTTGCCAGTAATAGTTGCGATATCTGCTGAAGTAGTAGTTAGCAAATCGTCCAGTCGGGTAGTTAATGAACCCAGATTGGTGATAGTCTGGCGGATACCCACACGCGTTTGTTCCTCTTCGAATATTTCGCGCAGGAGCCGAATAGTTTTAGAAACATCTTCCATTACATCCGGGGCGTAGCTTAACGCCTGATACAAGTCAACCATTGCCGCACCATTAATACTATCGCCGTGGCTCAGCTGGGGATGGTCCGGGGTACCAGCCAGGATTTCTATTTTTGTCTCACCGATTAATCCAGCAGTTACGATTTGAACGATAGCGTTGCTGTAGATTTTTATATTTCTGCGGATACTTAATACAACTTTCACCGGCAGTTTTTCACCAGGAGTATACTCAATAGCTTTTACCTCACCAGCGGGAACACCGAAGACATAGACCTGAGCTCCTACTTCCAGTCCACTTACTCGTTTAAAAAAGACATTTATGTTATAAGTTTGAGCAAAGATAAACCATTGCTTGATATTCATAGTAATGATTATCAGGAGAATAAAGCCTAGTAAGGCAAAGGCACCGACTATAATTTCTATTTTATGTCTCTTCGTCATATGTTTGTTCTTCGCTTGTTATGGCTTAAAACAATAGTTTGCCTTCATTAACTCAGGGGAATTGCCGCGGCACTTATAAACTGGCGTATATATGAGTCCTGAGTGCGTGCCATCTCGTGAGGCGTTGCAGTAAGCAAGATCTTTCCCTGGCGGAGCATTGAGATACGGTCTGCAATCTTCCAGCTACTATGGAGGTCATGAGTAACTACCACCTGAGTTATCTTCAGCTTATATTTTAGTTCCAAAATTAATTCATTAATAGTATCGGCTGTCAACGGGTCTAAACCTGTTGTAGGTTCATCAAAGAGGATGATTTTAGGGTCTGTAGCCAGTGCCCGGGCAATAGCAACGCGTTTTTTCATCCCGCCGCTTAGTTCAGCGGGCATCAGTTTCTCAATGCCCTCCATATTGACCAGCGATAATTTTTCCTTCACCACACGGTCAATTTCTTCATCCGGCATCTGACGCAGATTAATTAAACTAAACCCTACATTATCACGTACCGTTAAAGAATCAAAGAGGGCAGCACCTTGAAACACCATTGCCACACGTCTGCGTATCTCATCAATTGATTGGGGATTGGTATGGTCTAACTCTATTTTATCTACTATTATTCTGCCGCGATCAGGAACCATTAAACCGATGATATGTTTTAGTAAAACAGACTTACCCTCGCCACTACCACCGACAATCACCCTTGTTTCACCCGGTTCTACTTCTAAATTTAGTCCATTTAGTACCAGTTTATCCTGCAAGGTCTTAACCAGGTCTTCAATTATGATTATCGGCATCTGTTTATTAACTTCTGTCATATGTCAGGAGTGATTCGGAGTGAATATCATTCAGTTAATTATCCAGAGCGGGAGGTGTTAAATCAATTATTATTACTATTTTTAAGACGAGTAATTTGACCGGTCGTCCATTGCAAAGGCATAACATTAAAAATACCCTCGCCAGAGTGGGAACCAGAGAAGAAGGTGGAATTTTCCATTGTGAGATTTTTTATTGAAGCAGCTGCTTTATAAAAAAAGATGGTTTATACCGACTAATATTTGACTGTAATGATTCACCCTCTTATTATTAGGTAATTTTATATTTGCGCATAAGAAAGGAGGATATTGAGTATGAACAAAGTGAGGAAAGGCTTTGTTGTTTTATTCGTTTTTATTTGCGCAGTTGGCTTTGCCAAAAAATTCAGTGATGCTCCGGGCGGACAGGGTATTTCTACAGTGGGCAGTGGTGGCGATTATGCTTCGTTAGCCGCCGCTGCCGCTGACTTTAACGGCTATCCCGGTGGCTGTACCGGCAACTGGACTTTGCTTATTCTGAATAGCTTGACCGAGTCTTCTAATGTAGCTTTTGGCAATGCAACCAATGGGTACACGGTAACTATAAAACCAAATACAGATGTTACCGCGACAATCAGTTTCACCGACGCCACTGACAGAACCATCTCCGGGAGCTTAATAATCGGGGCAACAAATGTAAATAACTGGGCTTCAATAGTTTCCACACATAATTTCGTGATTGATGGTTCTAACGCAGGAACGAATTCAAGAAACCTGACTCTGGAAAATGTGAATGGCGATCTTGCCAATGCACGTGTAGTCCGAATCGTGGGCAATAGTGACAATGTTACCATCAAAAATTGTATTATAAAGAACCGTTCTGTTAATTCCGGTCCAACATTTGGTGTGGATTTTACTTCCCGCAACGATGGGTCAAATAATTACATTCCGGATAATGGCACGCTTGATAATTGCGCGATAGAATCTAAAAATAGTGCTTCTGCTATAGGTGTACAATCTGGCTCTAGTGGCACAATTACTTCAGGCAACGCTCAGACCGGAATGACGATTAAAAATTGTACCATTACAGCACAGGAGCGAGGAATTTCTCTTACTCAAACTTCCAGCGCCACTATTTGCGATAATACGATAAAGATAAATCAGACGAGTACCGGGAAGAATTGTTTTGGCTTTATGCACTGGAGTAGTAACGGGGCAGAAGGCTGGACTATGAATATTTATAATAACAAATTTACTCAGTTGCAGAGTCCAAATTCTTCTGCAAATAATGGACTCACAGCAATAGACGTTACAGGTGCACCGCTTTCTGGAACCGCCCCGACATATAATATTTACAACAATATGATTTGTGGTTTTAATTTCACCGGGGCAAGTGACAACATTAACCAGATTTATCGTGGAATTAGATGTGGTTCTAAAAATTGCAATGTAAATATTTATTACAACTCTCTCTATATGCCACACTTCTCAAAGGTCAGCGGTGCATCAGTAAGTTATGTTTTTGGCATTGGAGTGACGCCAACAGATTTTTCTGGCACAGCAAATATCAAAAACAATATCGTTTATCTGACGCAAAATGGCGGCTGTTGTATTTATAAAGGAAACACTACAGGATTGGTTTCAGACTATAATGACCTGTATCGGACAGGAGCTAACGTACATACTGGTTATTACAATGGGACTAATCGCACTACACTGGAAGATTGGAAAACTGCAACAAGCGGTGATGCCAATAGCTATACAGTAGACCCGACCATAGCACACTCGCCCTATACTGGGAAATGGGTAAATCCCACCGGCGCCAAAGCTGAGCCAGACCTGCACTTTGACGCGCCTCCCGGTCCCGTACCCGGCTGGGCAACTGGAACAGCTATAAGTGAAATCACTAAAGATATTGATGGTGATGCTCGCGGGCTTATTAACCCGATGAAAGGTTGTGATGATGGAGGCTCATTACCAGTAACAGTTGAGTGGGCAGTAGTAGATTGATTAAAATAAGATACTTGCTTTTTTGAGGAGAGCGCGAATAAAGAGGGAGAAAAATTTATGTTTAAATTAATATGGTTGATGTGTTTGCTGGTGTTAGCCTGTATTTATTGTGCCAAGCCTTCCGTTTCTTCAAGTCCTGCACCTGTAGAGACACAGCAGGAAGAAGGGATGCTTCGCATTGCCTGGCGTTTGCAAACGCAGCAGAACGTCTATGGGTTTAATGTTTATCGGGCTGAAACCGAGAATGGACCCTGGATACGCGTTAATAAAGAAATTATTCCGGGTGATGATACCACTTCCCTCCCGCACACCTACGAGTTCTATGATAAGGGTCTGGAAGTTGGTAAACGGTATTATTATTATGTAGAAGAGATTACCTTTGATGGAAAAACGGAAAAAATTACACCGGTCCAATCAGGGGTTGCCAAGCCAGTGAGTTATTACGAGAAATTAAAACCTCAGAAGCCGTAAACTTTTAGAAAGATATTCCAAAGAAAAGCGGGTTCATTATTAATCAGGTGAAAACCATTTCTAATATGGTCTTGCAATAAAGAGTATACGGTATACCACACCAGGCAGTCGGATATGCTTGCCCTGAAATGAAGTTCCTGAGAGAATGTGTATATTTTAACTGCTTTAGCTCAAAAATAATGTAATCAAAAAAATGCAAAGCAGAAAACTTATAATACGAGTTGTGGTCCTTGTTATTTTTCTTTTCTGGATTGCATTTACTATAGAATCTCTTGCCGTTGAACAGCAACTGGCAAAAATTGTGGTTAAGGACATTGGTGTTTATCGTGTTACCAGCAAGGATTTAATTCAGGCGGGAGTGGAGTTAAAAAAAATTGACCCGCGGAAGATTAATCTGCTAAATCGGGGCAAACCAGTTCCCATTAAGATCGCGGGAGAAGAAGATGGTAAATTTGATGCCCGGGACTATCTGGATTTCTGGGGAACGTTTAATGCAGGGACAACAACTTATAAAGACATTTATTCAGAGGAGAATGCCTATTTTCTCGTTTATGGAGAGGGCGAGCCCTGTAGATTTCAGCCACTGAGATTTTCTGCTGATAAAGCTGTTATAATTGCCAGTGAAGTTGATACTTTACTATATCGGACAGTTCACTTTGAAGAGCTGCTGGAGAAGAAATGGCGACATTTTGAAAATTATGGCGGCGAGCCGACTGATTTTGCGTTCTGGTACTGGATAGATTCTCGGATACGCGATTTCCGCAAGCGCTTTTCATTACCTGACCTTTTGCCCAACAGAGGCAAGGTGGGCATCCGTGTTAAGGTGTATGGGAGGAGTAATCTCCCGGTCAACCCTGACCATCACGTGGTTGTGGAATTAAACGGACAAAAAGTGGGTGATTTTACCTTTGATGGCACTACAGGGTATCTGTGGGAAGAGAAAAACCTAACACCGCATCTGTTAAAGCAACAGGATAATGTGATACAAATTTCCCTTCCCGGTGACCTGGAAGAGGCTAAAAAAGTCTCGCCCCCCCCTGCTTCCAACCAGCCAGACAAGGCATTTGATTGGGTGTATCTGGATTGGTTTGAACTGGAATATCCGGTACGTCATGTAGCCACATATGATGTCTTCAACGGTTACACACGGCAAGATAATGCTACTTCACGAACGCTGATGCTGGAGATTAGCGGCTTCAACTCCCCGGAGGTTGTTGTGTATGACAAAGGAAATAGCATCAATCCAGTTGCTGAGACTTATAAAAACGCAACAGGCAAATGGACAGTCAGATTTCCCGCGTTAATTAATGATAAAACAGACCTTTATATTACAACGGCCGAGAAAATAGGACGTCCCCTGCGAATAGAGAAAGTAAGTGAAACTGACCTTCTAACAGAATGCCACCAGAAAGAAATGGTAATTGTAACTTATGATGATTTTTACAGCGAATTATTGCCATTGCAGGATTGGAAACGCAAGAGGGGTGTTTCTACAGCTGTGGTTAAGACCGGTGCCGTGTACAACCAGTTTAATTATGGCTTGAAACATCCGGTAGCGATAAAGAATATGTTGCAACGCTTGTGGCAACAGCCGAATAGCAAATTGAAATACGTTTTGCTGGTGGGA
>CAYRXI010000033.1:9366-11046 GCA_964428255.1 uncultured Candidatus Sumerlaeota bacterium | reverse complement strand
AATTTGTTCGGTGGTGCTCGGCAGGACCTGGTGCCGACGAATTACTACAGTTCTCCGCTGTTTGTAGCCTACGCGAATGACAATTGGTTTGTGGCGCTGGATAATTCAGAGGGGATTCCAAATCTGGCAATTGGCAGATTGCCAGCAGAAAACAAGGAGCAGGTACGAAATGCAGTGAATAAGATAATTGAATATGAAAAAAAGAGAGGGGAGCACTCTGGCGCTCGTCCCCGGGCACTATTCATTGCCAGTTACGAGTCCTCTATCAAATATCAGGCGGATATGGTAGCAGATGTGATAACTTCTGTGTCGCGGCATATTGAGATAGTAAAGACGTACGCCAGTCAGGATGATTTATACAAAGATGATAATGCCAGAAAAATCATCAGCCATTTTAACGAAGGATTAAGTCTGGTGTTTTTCGTCGGGCATGGGGGAAATAATGTCTGGGAAGCTGGACCAACGCGTCTTAAAGCAAAGAACTTGTTTGACCTGGGGCATGTTGAGATCTTAAGTAATCGTGGCAAGTACCCCATAGTTATCACTGCCACTTGTTATACAGCAGCCTTTGATACGCCTGCCGATGTAGAAAGCATCGGAATGAAGCTGGTAAGCAAAAATGAAGGTGGTGCCATTGCAGTGATTGGCACTCCTCACCGCAGTATGCTGATGTATGACCTCCAGTTTATGCGGACTATCGTAAAATATCTGGCGGACAGAAGCTGCAAAACACTGGGAGATGCCTTTGTGCGTGCCAAGCAGGAAATAAAGTTCAGGGAAATTCTTGAGCCGGTGACACTGCTGGGTGACCCTTCACTGGATATAACCTTATTACAGCAACCCGCAGCAGAACAGAAACTTTCACAATAAAGTTAACCTTATAAACACAGCTATTTCTGGTTAACCTCTATAATTGTCATCAGTTTTTGAGTTATCCTGGCACGTTTTTTTCAGCGGGAAGTACTTGGCTTTTCAACAGCACTTATAATTTTCCGGTCAAAGCCCATTCGCTCAAGTAAACGGGCAAAACTTGCCGGTGACATTCTGCCACCAGTGGCTTGATTATGTCCATAGCCGTAGGCACCCTCAATTTTTTCACTGGCAAGAATATCCTGTAAATATTTTATCAGGTTGTCCTGACGCCGGGTGCGAAAGTTAAACACAATTTCGTCAGGGAGATAACCGCGATTTGCCGAGAGCACCCGATATGCAGGGAAACGATTTGCCCAGATGGAGGCAATAATCCCGTGAACCAGACAGGGCGAATCCACAATGACCAGCACATTCTCACCTGAAAAATGTGGACGCGCGCGCTGGGCTCTGGTTAATTCGGCTTGTACTTCAGCCTTATACTGATGCAATTTTTTTATTTGGGGTAAATTACCATCAATTATCTCTCGTGGCGAGCGAGCTTCTTTTATCACCTCATAGGCGGTGCGGGCGTCGCAGGCTGATGAGCGACGTGCTGCGTTGATTATGCTCACAGCCTTGCGCAACTGAGTTATGGGATATTTTCGGGCGATGGCATCTAAATACTCAAAATCTTTGACAGAGCCCAAATCGCCGACTACTCCCAGAAAGACTACCCATTCTACTTCTGTCAGCTCCGTTAGTTCCCTGCCAATTAAATAAGCGATAAGCGAGGCAGTTTCAGCGGGTTGTCTTCCATAAGCCGAGCAG
>CAYRXI010000033.1:4900-9323 GCA_964428255.1 uncultured Candidatus Sumerlaeota bacterium | reverse complement strand
AAACCGGCACAGGCTTGAAGGGATTTTGCGCCGCACTCCCCGTATCTACGGCGATGATATAATCTGGATTTATTTTTTTAACCTCGTTGACAGTAGCAGGTGAATATGCCCATTCTCCTTTGCCGGGAAACACCGGCTCTACCCTCAACCCTCTCTTCTCCAGCACATACTCAATTATTCTCGCTCCTGCCAGCCCATCTGCATCCGTATCCATAATCAAGGCTACTCTGCTGCCAGGTCCGAGTTTTTCAATAAATTTTTTACCAGAATTAAATACCACTTCCATTGTTTATGAAGCCAATAAAAATTTGATAAAATAGTTTAACGCTTAGTTGTTAAATATGCAAAAATGAATTTACCATTCAGCAGTGAGTAACCTTGACAATTATGCTTGATTAATTGAGGATGAAAAAAATTGTTACCCGTTAATCTGGGCAAAAAATGAGTAGCAAAGGAAAGACAGTATTTGTGTGTCAGAGTTGTGGTTTTTTCAGCAACCGGTGGGAGGGGAAATGTCCACAATGTAGTGAATGGAATTCACTGGTGGAAGAAGTGCGGATACAGAAGCCCGGGAAGAAGACTACAACTCTGAGTGGAAGAGGGAGAGGAAGTAAACCGGTTAGTGTGCGCGAGGTGAGTTCTATTGAGGCTCAGCGCATTGTAAGTGGCATCGGTGAATTTGACCGGGTATTAGGGGGGGGCATTTTGCCCGCCGCTGTTATCCTTATTGCTGGCGAGCCGGGCATCGGTAAATCCACGCTGATGTTGCAGGTAGCAGCACAATATTGCCAGCGTTTCAAAGATAAAATCGTACTGTATGTGAGTGGTGAAGAATCTTTAGGGCAATTGCGGCTGAGAGCTCAAAGACTGGGCATTGAAACTGAAAATCTATATTTGCTGGCAGAAACAGATGTGGATGAGATAATTACCCAGGGTCAGCTACTTAATCCATTAGCCATAATTATAGATTCTATCCAGGCAGTTTATACCCCAGACGTTGAATCCGTGCCGGGGAGTGTGGTTCAGTTGAAGGAGTGTTCTGCACGTCTCGTTCATCTGGCTAAAGGGAGTGGTATTCCGGTCTTCTTGATTGGGCACGTCACTAAAGCCGGGGTGATTGCGGGTCCGCGTTTGCTGGAGCACATTGTGGATGCAGTGGTATATTTTGAAGGGGAGTCGCAATTTGCCTATCGTCTGTTGCGGGTGATTAAAAATCGGTTTGGTGCGACAGATGAAGTAGGAGTCTTTGAAATGAAGCCCGAAGGATTGATGCCCGTGGAGAATCCTGCGGGTGTTTTTATTGAACATCGTGCCGGTAAAGGAGCAGCTGGCTCAATTATTATGCCAGCTATGGAAGGGTCGCGCCCGATGCTAATTGAGATACAGGCGTTGACCAGCTACAATGGTGGCTTTGGAGCTCCGCGTCGTTCTACCAGTGGTGTGGATTATCGGCGTGTAGCGCTTCTGATTGCGGTGCTGGAGAAACGCTGCGGCTATCGCCTGTATGACCAGGATATCTTTGTTAACGTGGCTGGTGGAATTCAGGTTTCTGAACCCGCAGCTGATTTACCGGTGGCGCTGGCAATCGTCAGTAATTTTCGCAATTTTCCAGTTGAACAGGATCTGGTGGCGATGGGTGAGATTGGACTGGCAGGAGAATTAAGGCCGGTGCGCTTCATTGACCGTCGCCTGGCTGCAGCACAACGACTTGGATTCAAAAAATGCCTGCTCCCCAGACATCAATCCGGCATCAAAGCCTTTGAGAGTTCCTTGCGTATTCTTCAGGCTGAAACTCTCTCACAGGCTATTGAATTAGCCGGGCTGGCACTTTAAGATGTTCGTAATTTAAAATTACAAATCACGTAATTTGCTTGAATAAAAAATTTAAGATGTTAGTTTAGATTCGTGAAATTAATGCACAATTTATAAAAGAGGTTGTAAAATTGAGCGCAAAAATAATAGACGGGAAGAAAATTGCGGAGGAGATTCGCAACGAGCTAAAAGAAGAAGCACAAACATTGATAGCAAAGACAGGTATTACTCCGGGGCTGGTAGTTATTCTTGTGGGAGATAATCCGGCTTCAAAGGTATATGTCAGTAGTAAACAGAAAGCCTGCGCTGAAATCGGTTTCTATTCAGAGGGATATAAATTTCCCGCAGATGTTACTGAAGCAGAAGTACTGGAGAAAATAGCGGAGCTTAATGCCAGTGAAAAAATCCACGGCATATTGGTGCAGCTGCCTCTACCTAACCATATAGATGAGCAGAAAATTTTAGAATCGATCGCGGTAGAAAAAGATGTAGATGGCTTTCATCCGTTAAATTTTGGTAAGCTGGCGCAGGGAATGGAGTGTTTCGTACCCTGCACACCGCTGGGGATTAGAGAGTTACTGCTCAGGTCGCAGATTCCGATAAAAGGTCAGCACGTTGTGATTGTGGGGCGCAGTAATATCGTGGGCAAACCGCTGGCGTTATTGTTGATGCAGAAATCAGAGAAAGCAGATGCCACGGTGACGGTGTGTCATTCTCGAACAAACAATCTGACAGAAATTTGCCGTAGTGCAGATATTCTGGTTGCTGCTATTGGCAGGGCGAAATTCATTACTGCCGATATGGTAAAACCGGGTGCTGTGGTGGTTGATGTGGGGGTTAATCGTGTTGATGACCCCTCAGCCCCGCGAGGCTACTGCTTGGTGGGCGATGTAGATTTTGACCCTGTAAAAGAAATTGCCAGTGCCATAACACCTGTACCGGGCGGGGTAGGACCGATGACTATCGCAATGCTTTTGCATAATACGCTCTTAGCAGCCAAGAAAACTTTAAACACGAAAGTAGTATAAGTATTCAATATATTAGCGACTCATTAATCAATAAGTATGGTTAAGGAGATAAATTATTAATGGCGGATGTTTAATACCATTTAAAGATATTACCGAATTCCAATATGTAGTTTTAAGGTAAAGAAGAATGAGCAAGAAGGAGAAAGTTATTGAGATAAAAAGTATCACGGAAACGCCCAATGAACTGACAACGGACATTGACCTGGCAGATGCCGTGGGAATCTGTCGTTTATTACGGCAGACGGATAGTCAGATATTCAATGGCTGGCGGCATTATCCTGCATTGCGAGACACAGAGATAATAGACAAAATGCAGACGGCGGTTAAACGAATTGCTGCGGTGCTTAAAGGACGTGGGAAAAAATGCGTGGTCATCTCGGGTGCAGGCACGAGCGGCCGTCTGGCAATGTTTGCTTCACGCACATTCAATTACCTGCTGAGAGATTTAGGTTATCAACCTGTCTTTGACTATTTGATTGCCGGAGGAAATAAGGCATTGATTAAAGCCCAGGAGGGAGCCGAGGATGACCCGCATCAGGCGGTGATTGATTTGCAGGAAAAAACCGCTGGAGCAAGGCAGGTGGTCTATATTGGTGTGACGTGTGGTTTGTCTGCTGCTTATATTGCGGGTCAACTGTATTTTGCCAGTAAGCAGGCGGAATACTTTAATATCTTGCTGGGTTTTAATCCTATAGAGTTGGCACGGCGGACACCGATTGAGAAATGGGATAAGACTTTTTATAATGTGGTGCAGGAAATAAAAGATAAGCCGAATTGCCTTATTTTAAATCCAGTGCTCGGTCCGGAGCCGATAACAGGTTCAACAAGAATGAAAGGTGGGAGCGCTACCAAGCTAATGTTGGAGATAATATTTTTGTTAGCGCTTGCGGAAGCCGGCATTTTGCCACGCCAGAAATTTCTACTTCCGGAACTGAAGCACAATAGAAATCTGACTGAGAATATTAATTTGTTGTTAGACCTGTATGAGCGGACAAGAGTAGACACTTATAACGAGATAGCGAGTATCGCTGAGATGATGAATCTGGCAGGAAATGCCCTGCGGCAGAAACGGCATATTTATTATTTGGGTGAGAGACCTGCTGGGGTGCTGGGTACCATTGATGCTTCAGAGTGTCCCCCAACATTCGGTGCGGACTTTGAAGATGTGCGCGGATTTATCAAAGATGGCTGGGACTGGATGTTAGCGGGGGGGGATGATTCGGAACTTATAAATTCTGGACCCTCTTATCGTATTAGCCTGACAGAATTTGAACACCATAAACTGCCAAACCTTAGCTCGGGCGACCTGGTAATTGCCCTGGCGCTGAACCATAAACAGTTGCAAGGATTGCTTGCCTATTTAAAGCGCTCCAGATTGCGAAGAGCAAATACCGGAGTCGTCCTGATTGCAGGAGCAAAAGAAAAAAACGCAGTACGAAAATTAAACTTAGAAAAATTAAGTGATGTCCTGATTGTTCCCCGATTAACTTACACTGGCTTGATTCCGGGTTATGACTTTTTCGGACAGCTGGCAATGAAGAGGGTCCTGAATGCGATAACTACAGGAGCCCATATTTTCAGCG